>JBOHJQ010000180.1:0-1582 GCA_050728655.1 Methylocella sp. | reverse complement strand
AGCCGAGTCTCGGCTCGCCCCAAATCCTCCGCGAAATCGCAAGCGCTCGGTCATCCTTCGCTGCAAATAAGGTAAAACGCGGCCTCCTTGCCCCCATCTTGGCAATTTGCTCGCGAGCGAGATCAACATCGACATCTGGCGCCGCGAGCATAACGTTGCGGATTTTTTCCGCGACCTTGCCATCCCGGATTGCCATCTGGCGCAGCGCCTCGAGCGTCACCCAGTTGCCCATCGAATGCGCGAGCACGGTAACCTCGCCGACTTCAGGATCTTTGGCGAGGAAGCGCAAGCCGTCTTCGAGCGCATCGCGTGAATAACTGGCACTCTCATGGTCGTAGCCGTAGGCAAGAACGCTGCCCTTCGACGGCCAGGTGAACAGGACCGGCACGACTTCTGCCCCCGAATCGTGGACGATTTGCGCGAAGCGGAAAACCGCATCTTCAAAGCGGTTGTTGAAACCGTGGACAAACACCAGAACCTGCTTTTTGGGCGTTGTCCGCAGCAGCCGGCGGAAGGTGGCGAGCGCTTGCGTGCGGTCGTTGTAGTCGGTTTTGAGCGTCACGAAATCGGTTGCCGGATCGCCGGGAATTTGGCGGGGCAGCTGAATTTCCCCAATTTGGCGAACGCTGTCGGGAGGGAGCGAGACCACGATATCGGCAAAATCCAGCGCCGGCCCGCGAAATCCGGAAAACATCTCCGCCGCCGTGGTTCGCATGCGTGTCGTCGCGGCCAGCATTTCGACCGCGCTCGTGCCGGGAGCGCGCGCGGCCACGGGCTCGAGAAGACCTTGTGGGGCAGCGCAGCTGGCGAGGCCGCAAAGCGTGACGCCAATGAAAAGAAAGTGGCGAGGAGGTAGGCGCGAACCCCGAACGCAGGCCCGAAGGCGGCCACGAAAGCTTGTTCGCCACGGCCAAAAGGTGAAACGACGCATCAACCCAGTTGTCCAAAATCCGCCCCCGTCAGGCAATGCCACCAGGGACGCAACGTCAAGACAAAGTGAAAACGCGCGCCTCTGGCGGCGCGCGCCCGGCGAGGCCAAATATCTCGTAAACTTAAATAATATCAGTATTTTATCTAACGTAACCCAATTTTTCCGGGAATCCTGCGGCAATTTTTTTTGGGCGGAGTTGCTCATTCGTCACAGGCCGCGGCGACTTTCGCTTGCATTGGCCCGCGTCCGGAGTGCTTCCCGATCGTTTGAAACTAGGTCATCGAGACGGAATCGCTCCCAATTAATTGGTTTGGATGGGTCAATAAGGACATGCTTGCCGGACAGACGCTGGCGGCGCAATTCGCCGATCCGAGCGACAATATGCTGGGGTGTCGGCCGGTTGCGGCGGCGCGGCCGCGAGGAGCGGTCAGCCAAGCCGGCGCCGCCCTCGGCGGCATGGCGCGCCATCCATTTGCGGAGCGCGCGCGGACACACGCCTGCGGCTCGTGCGGCGGCCTGCGGCCTCTGTCCGCTCGCCACCTGCATGACGACAAGCTCTCGACCGATCGGCGTCAAACGGGCATTCTTGGGAACGTTCATCCGGTCCTCCTCATGGCCTCTGAAGCTTCGCAACTCCAGTCTCCACGATCC
>JBOHJQ010000179.1:0-1584 GCA_050728655.1 Methylocella sp. | reverse complement strand
CGCTGATCGCGACGGCGCGGCTCAATGGCGTCGACCCGCAAGCCTGGCTCGCCGATGTGCTGGCCCGCATCAACAATCACAAGATCGCCGACCTCGACGCACTGCTGCCTTGGCGCTGGGCTGCGGCGTCGGAGGAGCGTAAATTGGCGGCATGAGCGCCGATCCCCTTGTCCGGCTGACGATCAGCCTCGACGACGTTGAGCCTAAAGTCCTGCGTCGCGTCGAAGCGCCGCTCGCGATCCGGCTCGACCGCCTGCATCTGACGATCCAGGCGGCAATGGGCTGGACCAATAGCCACCTCTATGAGATCCGCGCCGGCGATGTTGGCTGGGGCGTTCCGGATCCTGATTGGGGCGGTGGTCCCCTCGACGCGCGCAAAGCGAGGCTCGTCGACGTTCTCGAAGACGTTGGCGTCAAGACGCTGCGCTACCTCTATGACTTCGGCGACGGCTGGGAGCACACGATCAAAATCGAGCGCCTGATCAATCCCGAACCCGGCGCCGTCTATCCGCGCCTCATTGAGGCGAGCGGACGCTGTCCTCCTGAAGACGTTGGCGGGCCATGGGGCTACGCCGAACTGCTCGAGGCCATCAACGACCCCACGCACGAACGACACGCCGAATTGCGAGAGTGGATCACTGCCGACTTTGATCCCAATGTCGTCGACGCCGACGCGCTCAAAGCCGAAGTCGGCGCGCTCGCAAAAAAATGGTCGCGAAAACCGCCATCCAAGAGGCCAAGCGTCACGTAAAACGCGGCCCTCACCGAAGGGATACGACGCCGTAGCGCTGGGCCACCTTCGACACGGACGCGCCGGGCGCCAAGCTCTCGGCAACCATCCGCCGCTTCTCATCGCTCGACCAGAAAGGCCGCCGACTCGCCCCTTTCGCGTTCGTCGCTCGATCCACCAGGCCCGGCTTCATCGATAGTGTCCACGATCGTTGATGGGCACTATCCTCGTGCCACTCTCCGCGCACTATCGCTCGCCGCTCCCAACCGTCCAGGCGGCCCTGGCCGGAGGCTTACGATTCGACGCAGCGATCTTTCATCGCCGGCCACAAGGCGCTCGACTCGCTCGGCCAAACTGTGCCAGCGGCGGCAAGCACGACCAGCGTTTCGACCAATGGCGAAGGCATTGCTGTTACGCTATTCCCGAACGGGACAGTCAATCCGCGGCTTTGGGCGATCTTGTCGCCGCGCGCCGCCTCGACCGTAAGCGGAACAACCGTTGCTTGGAACGGCATCGCTGGCAGTCAATGGCTCAATGCCAACCCATCTTATTCGTGCCGGGCGCATTTTGAGGTTGGCGAGCGTGGCCAATACGCTGATGTCGCATAGGATTCGGTTGCTAACGCCAACCCTTCACGTCATCACGCCCGGCACACTCGCCATGACCGACGATAATCTTCCGCCGTTCTCGTTTCCAGCCGTTTCGCGCAAGCAGATCACAGCCGCATTTGATGGCGGCCGTCTGACGTCGGATGGCGGCGTCATGTTGTTGGCGATGGCCGAGCGACGCCTTGGCGTCGCCGATCGATTGGCGCGCCGCTTCCCCGACCGTCGCGATCCCGCACGGATCACACA
>JBOHJQ010000178.1:0-1599 GCA_050728655.1 Methylocella sp. | reverse complement strand
TCCCTTGTTTGAGCGACACGGAACGGCAAATACCAGCCGAATATGAGCGCGAGGCTTGGGCGCCGTTCCCCTTGGACGGCGGCAAGTTTAAGGTCGACATGCTGGCGGCAAAACCATCGTTGAGCGGGTGAGGTCGAAGGACGAGCGTCAGGGCTCCGAATCCGGGTTAACGTGATGCGGCGGCCAAGGCTTTGGCCAGATAGTCGGTTCGCCATGCAGCGATTTTTCTGCGGAGCTTGATGCTGGTGCGGCGGGGTTTGGTGGCCTTGCGCTGCGGCTTTAGAGGGGGCGGCCTGTCTGGCTCCGCGGCGGTCCTGACGAGGTTGACCGCGAAATGTCTGACGACGGCCATGTTTCTCGCGCCATGGCCCTTGCGCAGGCGGGACTGATCGTCGGCGAAAACGACATCGAGCACCCAGTGCAGCTGGTTCTCTATGCCCCAATGACCGCGCACGGCTTCTCCCGCGCGCTTCGCCGAGAGCCGCGCCGAGGAGACGTAATAGCGGGTCTCGAAGCGGCTGCGGTCGGAAAGCTCGGCGTGTGATTTGACGCGGATGATCGTCGCGACCTTCGGCAGACGCAGTTCGCCTGGAAAGCGCCGCTCGCCCTCGAGCCAATCGACATCCGTGATGACGCTCACGCTTCGTTGCTCGATGCGCCCATGGCCCTTGTCGGAATCGACGAAAGCGTCGATCCGCGTCGCCGCCGTGAAAGCGCTCTCGATCTCGGCGCGCAGGGTCGGCTGGTTGGCTTTGACCGCCAGCAGATAATTGGCGCCCTTGTCCACGATCGACTGCGCGATCTTCGCATTGGTGGCGATCGCGTCGATGGAGACGAGAGCGCCCGTCAGCGCGCCGCCTTCGGAAAGACGGTCGAGCAGGATGGGAATGGCCGAAAGCTCGTTGCTCTTGCCTTCCACCGCCTCCTGGCCGAGCACGAGGCGGCTGGTGGTGGCGAAGGCGGAGACGAGATGCAGCGGGGCCTTGTCGTCGGCGCGATCATGGCTGCGACGCGAGGTTTTCCCGTCTATGGCGATGAACTCGGGACGGTCCGGCCATGTCTCGCGCACCCAGGCGGTGAAGGCCGCCGAGAACAGCGCCGGATCGACGCGGTTCATAAGCAGGGTGAGCCAGCGCCCGCCCGGAACGCCATGCTCGTAGGGCAAGTAGCGACGCAGGAAGCCGATGTTCGCGTCGCCCCAGGCGGCGATGGCGTCGAAATGGTCGCAATCGGCCATGGAGGCGCAGACGACGAGGAGCAGCACTTCGCGAAGCGGATGCGCGATGCGCCAGGGCTCGCGCGGGTCGTCGATGATCGAGAAATGGTCGAGAAGCGCCTTAAGACGCGACTTCTCTTTGAACACGGCGAAGGCGAGGCTCATCACGGCGGCTCCCGAATCAGTCCGCCATCAGGGAATCACGCCAGCCGCAATCCGTGAACCGCCGTTAACCCGAATTCGGAGCCCTGAATGCGCTCCCACAACTTGCGACGGCCGGGCCGGAGGATGTTTCCCTCACGCGCGAAAGGGCTTCTTCGGGCGGTCTTCCCAACGCATTCTTTGGATGATATGTTCGCTAAATGTTCTGGTCTTGCTGGTTG
>JBOHJQ010000177.1:0-1633 GCA_050728655.1 Methylocella sp. | reverse complement strand
GGAATTGTTGGGCGCGAAAGAGCGCCAGGCGCTTTGGCGCTTGGGGAGACGTTGAGCAACTGGAGGTTTTTGACAAGCAGCCGCCTTGAAAGGGGCCGCTCGGCCCCTACGGCCTTCAGGTGCGGATTGAACGAACCCGCTTCGCGGGAGCGACGGCGAGGGGGCTGAGCTGAAGCCTCCTGTCTGAGAGGATGTGATCGTCACATCCCACCCTCTCAGGACAGGAGCCCCAGATGGCTACGAAAAGCCCTCTTCTTCAGCGCATGATCGAGGACATGACGATCCGCAACCTCTCGCGGGCGACGCAGCAATCTTACATCTACGCGGTGGCAAAGTTCAGCCGTCATTTCAACTTATCCCCGGACCGGCTCGGCATGGAGGAGATCCGCGCCTACCAGTTGCATCTTGTCGCAGAGAAGCATTCCTGGGGGCACATAAACCAGATCACATGCGCGCTGCGGTTCTTCTATGGCATCACATTGGGGCAGAAGGAGGCGATCGAGCGGATCGTCTTCGGCAGAGAGCCGGAGAAACTGCCGCCGGTTCTAAATGCCGACGAGATCACGCGCTTCCTCGAAGCGGTCGCGGGATTGCGCAACCGCGTCGCGCTGACGACCGCTTACGCGGCGGGCCTACGGGTCAGCGAGGTCGCGCGTCTGAAGGTCGGCTCGATCGACAGCACGCGGATGCTGATTCACGTCGAGGCGGGCAAAGGCGGCAAGGACCGCTACGCCATGCTGTCGCCGCGGCTCTTGGAAATCCTTCGCGCCTATTGGCGGCGAGCGCGGCCAAGCCTTTGGCTGTTCCCGGGCCGGGAGCCAAGCGGACATGTGAGCACCGGCGCCTTGCAGGACGCCTGCCGGGCGGCGCGCAGACGGGCCAGGATCAGCAAGCCCGTCACCGCCCATGCGTTGCGGCATAGTTTCGCCACCCATCTCCTGGAGGCCGGCGCGGACATTCGCATCATTCAGGTTTTGCTCGGCCATGCCGACCTGTCTTCGACGGCGCGCTACGCGCAGGTCGCGACGAACCTGATCGCCGGCACGTCGAGCCCGTTCGATCGCCTTTCCTGCGTGGTAATACCACCTGAGTAACCGGCGCACATGCGCCCGAGGCTTGAGGTGGCGGACATCTTCCGCCGCCATGGCGATGCATTCCGCGCCGGGCAAGGCTATCGGCTCTCGGACGCCCAGCGCCGTGTGATGGCCGCGATCGAAGCGTGCCGCACCGCGGCGCTCGGCGGGCACGTCGAGCAATGCGAGGACTGCGGCGAGATCCGCGTCGCCTACAATTCCTGTCGCAACCGGCACTGCCCCAAGTGCCAGGGTCTGGCGCGCGCGCAATGGCTCGCCGATCGCCGCGCCGAACTCTTGCCGGTTCCTTATTTCCACGTCGTATTCACCGTGCCGGCGGCGATCGCTGCGACCGCCTTGCAGAACAAGGCGCTCATCTACGACACCCTGCTCAAGGCGGCGGCCGAAGCGATCCGCGTCATCGCCGCCGATCCGAAGCATCTCGGCGGCGAAACCGGCATGATCGCCATCCTGCACACCTGGGGGCAGACCCTCACGCATCATCCGCACGTGCACTGCATCGCGCCCGGCGGCGGCCTCGGGCCCGCTGGGTCCTGGAT
>JBOHJQ010000176.1:0-1659 GCA_050728655.1 Methylocella sp. | reverse complement strand
GGGGGACACCGTAAAAACCGAAAATATCGCCCTAGTGCAGCGATTCCATGAAACCGGTGAGTTGAGCGGGATTCTATCTTGCGGCGATGCATTGTAGCTTTGTTCGGTGATTCGCTGAACGAGGCTTTTAAGATGGCGGCGGCGCGGCTTGTGGTCGAGTTGACCATTGGGGAAGAAGACATGACGAAGCTGATGGCGATTGCGCGATCGCGGACTGAAACAGCGAGCCGGGTCGAGCGATCGCGCATGCTTTTGGGATATCAGGACGACCCGTCCTTTTTCGCCGTTGGTCGAGCCTTGGGAGTGCATAATCAGACGGTCCGGCGCTGTGTCGAGCGGGCCGTGGCGTTCGGTCCATTGGCGGCGCTGGATGATAGCCCGCGGCCAGGCAAAGAGGCGACGATCACGCCCGAGGCCAAGACATGGCTGGTGTCGCTGGCCTGCCGGAAAGCCAAGGATTTCGGCTATCCACATGAGCTGTGGACGACGCGCCTTTTGGCCCGCCATGCGCGCGAACATGGGCCGGCTGCGGGGCATGATTGCCTTTCCAATCTGGCTCAGGGCACGGTTTGCAAGATCCTCGGCGCCCAGGCGATCAAGCCACACAAGGTGCGTTACTATCTTGAGCGCCGCGACCCCGAGTTTGAAGTCAAAATGGCGCAAATCCTCTGTGTTTACAAAGAGGTTGAAATCCTTAAGGCAGCCGGCGCCGCGTCGGCTGAGCCAAGCGGGAGGCAAGCAATCGTCTCTTACGACGAGAAGCCTGGCATGCAGGCGATTGGCGCGACCGCGCCGGACCTGCCGCCGAAACCCGGCGTTCATGCAGCTTTCGCCCGAGATCATGAGTATAAGCGCCACGGAACGCTGAGCCTGCTTGCCGGGATCGATCTCGTGACGGGCAAGGTCCATGGCCTCGTCAAGGAACGCCACCGCTCCCGCGAGTTCATTGAGTTCTTGAAGCTGCTCAATGCAGCCTATCCGGCTTCGACCGCGATCAAGTTGATCCTCGACAATCATTCCGCCCACATATCCAAAGAGACTAAGGCGTGGCTCGCGACGCAGCCCGAAGGACGCTTCATCTTCGTCTTCACGCCGAAACACGGCTCTTGGCTCAACCTGGTCGAAGGCTTCTTCTCAAAGCTCGCGCGCTCCGTGCTGCGCCATATCCGGGTCGCTTCCAAGCAAGAACTCAAGGATCGCATCTTGGCCGCCATCGATGACATCAACCAACACCCAGTGGTCCACACTTGGTCCTACAAAATCGATGAGGCCGCCTGATATGAGTCGTGTTTCGGAAACGCTGCACTAGGCAGTAATAGTCCACGCCATCGAGTCGAATATTCTGGTGTGTCCGCTCGACCCGGTGAGCGTTGCAACCTAGATCCAGTGCTGAGATCCCGAATATGCTGAGGGGGCGCACCCAACCGGCAAAGGTACCGGGTTCGGCTCTCTCTGGGCTATTTAGCCCAGAAATCGAGCGGAGCGTAGCTCTCCATGCCTCGTAATGCGATTGTGGCGTGCTGGGAAAATCGGCGCTCTGACGCATCATCGCCATCCATGCTAGTGGTGTTTCTGGTTCGAATCTCTTGGAGCGGAGCTTCTAGCGCAGAGATTTCCGTCAGTTGCCAGGCAATCTCCATTTGCGCGGGCGGGCGCTCA
>JBOHJQ010000175.1:0-1786 GCA_050728655.1 Methylocella sp. | reverse complement strand
GCACTGCGGGCGCCCAGCGATCGTGGCGCGCCCGCAGGCAGTCAAAATTGTTAGGTGCTGAAATGTGTGAATACGTCTACACGAAACAGCTTTGTAGCGATGTGCGCGAACGCACATTGTCTTGGCGCCAGAGCAATTTGCTTTGATATAAGTCTGGCGGAGCATCTAGCGTTGGGCAGGGCGATTCAAGAATCGCGTACCGTCCCAATGACAATGCGCGATAATTGTCAGGCCGCAATCGCCCAATTGCTGACCTTCGCTGCCGCGTAGTCGCGCAACCCGTGGCAAAAGCGCAGCGGGCGGCGGAAGAATGAGCTGGAAGACCCACCCAAATATTGCAGAAATAATTTTGCGGCGCATCTGACGTTGCCGCCGCCGTTTAATCCGGGTTGAACTGGAGTCTGGCCCTTGAGGGAAGGACCAGACGATGCAGCGCAAGCGGCTTACGGAAGAGCAGATCATCGGAGTTTTGAAGGAGCACGAGCTGGGGGCGAAGACCTCGGACCTGTGCCGGCAGCACGGGATCAGCGAGGCGACCTTGTAGAATTGGAAGCGCAAATACGGCGGCATGGACGCATCCGAAGCTAAGCGGCTGAAAGCGCTTGAGACCGAGAACGCCAAGCTGAACCGGCTGTTGGCCGATGCCATGCTCGACAATGCGGCGTTGAAGGACCTGCTCTCAAAAAAATGGTAACGCCCGCCGTGAAGCGAGAGGCTGTCGCTCACCGCAAAGACGCGCACGAGATGAGCGAGCGGCGGGCGGGCAAGGCGATCGGCTGCGACCGGATGACGGTGCGCTACCGCTCGCGGCGCCCGGACGATCCTTTGCTGCGCGAACGACTCTTGGCACTCGCCAAGGAGCGCCGGCGGTTCGGTGACCTTCGCTTGCTCATCTTCCTGCGTCGGGAGGGCTTTGTCGTGAACCACAAGCGGCTCTTCCGCATCTCCCGCGAGGAACGGCTCATGGTGCGCAAAAGAGGTGGCCGTAAAAGGGCTTTGGGCACCAGGACCGCCATGCCTGAGGCGGCGCTGCCGAATGCCCGTTGGTCACTCGACTTCGTCTCCGATCAGTTCGTCAGCGGGCGGCGCTTCCGCATTCTCGGCATCTATGACGACTGCGCTCGGGAATGCCCGGCAACGGTGGCCGATGTCTTGCTGTCGGGCCGCCGGGTGGCCCGCGAGCTCGATCTTTTGATCACCGCGCGCGGCAGGCCCAAGACGATCGTCAGCGACAACGGGACAGAACTGACGCGCAATGCGATTCTCGCCTGGACCGCCGAAGCGAGAGTCGACTGGCATGACATCGATCCGGGCAAGCCAGTGCAGAACGCCTTCATCGAGAGCTTCAATGGCCGCCTGCGCGATGAGTTCCTGAACGAGACCCTGTTCAGGTCACTGATGCAGGCCCGCTTGGCGCTTGAAGAGTGGCGGCATGACTCCAACGCCGTGCGGCCCCATTCTCGCATCGGCGGGCTGACACCAGCCGCCTATGCCGCCCAATTCTCACCGCAACGGGACCAAGGCGCTGCGCTCCGTGATGGCGCCGCGCCTTGGCCGGTTGCTACGAATGGGAATGACTTGAACCGCCAGACTCTGGTCGCCACTGGATGAAAGTCAAGGGCAACGTCACCCACGGGTCACTGCTCCGGCATGGATAGCAACTTGGCACTGCGGGCGCCCAGCGATCGTGGCGCGCCCGCAGGCAGTCAAAATTGTTAGGTGCTGAAATGTGTGAATACGTCTACACGAAACAGCTTTGTAGCGATGTGCGCGAACGCACATTGTC
>JBOHJQ010000174.1:0-1791 GCA_050728655.1 Methylocella sp. | reverse complement strand
CAATATAATCGCGCCGGAGGAATACATGAAAAAGCGAAAACCCGCGCCTAGTGCACTGACTCAGTCGGAAGGTGCAGGGATTTGGGCGAGTTTTTCGAAGATGACCGGGGCCGAGGCCGTCCAGACGAAAGGCTTTGACGTTTTGTTGTGCGCCTTGATGTAGCGCTTGATGGCGTCCTCAAGGTCGGCGACCGATTTGAACACGCCGCGGCGGATTTTTCGGCGCGTGATGGTCGAGAAGAATCCTTCGACGGCATTGAGCCAGGACGCCGATGTCGGCGTGAAATGAAACGTCCAACGCGGATGATCGGTCAGCCATTTGATGACATTGGGATGTTTGTGCGTGGCATAATTGTCGGCAATGGCATGGATGACCTTGCCGGCGGGGACGGCGCGCTCCACTGCATTGAGGAACCTGATGAATTCCTTGTGGGTATGCTTTGGCATGCAACGCCCAACCACGGTTCCGTCGAGGACATTGAGGGCGGCGAACAATGTCGTCGTGCCGTTGCGCTTGTAGTCGTGGGTCATCGTCCCGCACTTGCCGGGTTTGAGCGGCAGGCCCGGTTGAGTGCGGTCGAGAGCTTGGATCTGGCTCTTCTCGTCAATGGAGACGACGACGGCATGCGCCGGCGGGTCCATATAGAGACCGACGACGTCCTCGACCTTCTCGGCAAATTGGGGATCATTGGAGCGCTTGAACGTGCGCATCCGATGCGGCTGGAGGCGATGGGCGTCCCATAGGCGTTGGACGGCGCGAAGCGAGACGCCGATGGCCTTGGCCATGGCGCGGCCGGTCCAATGGGTGGCCTCGCCCGGCGGTTCAGAGCAGGTGAGCGCCAGCACTTTGGCGACGACGCCGGTCGCAAGCGGAGCCCGGCCGGGCTTGCGCGTTTTGTCGCGCAGGAGACCATCGATTCCTTCCTCGCCGTATCGCTGTTGCCAGCGCCAAACAGCCGGGCGGCTGACGCCGGCGCGGCGCGCGACTTCCAGGACCGGCGAGCGCTCGGCGGAAAAGACAACGATCTTCGCCCGCTGGACATGCTTGAGCGGCCGGTTTCGATCACCAATGATGCTGAGCAGACGTTGGCGATCTTCGGCCGAGACGATGACATTGACAGTTTGCGCCATGTCGCCAGATTCGCATATCCGGCGCGGCATGTGAATCCTATGTCAGCGTCAGTGCACTAGGTGGAAGGGGTGTCGTCGGCCCGGCTGGACGTGCGAGCGATCGCGGAGCCCCCGGAAACTCGCCCCCATGATCGAGCACTTATTTTGAGGCCAAGCAACATCCGACGGTAGCCAGACGGAAAAGACGCCATCTTCAACCCAGTATTATTAATACGACTGAGCGCTCTCGGGCGGCTTCCCATCCGTAGTAATTGAGGTGACTTCGCCACGACACAGGAGAATGAGGGGCGTCGCAGATGCGGTGACAGGCGGGAACAGGGTCGCCAAGAAAAACGCCAGCTGAACAGGCCTAGGCAGGGGCATGGCCCGCTCCTCCAAAAGGTGCGGGACTGTGCGCTTCACGCTCTGCAGTGGTCAAGGTTGTCCGACTCGCCGCCTCCGAGCACCCCCATCTGGTCCGATCCCAGCGAGCTATTGCGCCTCGCCCTCGGACCGCGCCTGTCGGATATGGGTCGACAGCACGTATTGGCTTCCCGCCCGAAATTCACCGTTGGCCGCGGGCACCACTCCCGCGCCGGAACCGGCCGTTCCCAAGGGCGGCTCGGAGTCAAGTTGCGTCGTTCGGGGCGTGCTTCCCGACGGCCGAACTCGGTCGAAAGC
>JBOHJQ010000173.1:0-1805 GCA_050728655.1 Methylocella sp. | reverse complement strand
GAAGAGCTGATCGCGGCGCTGCGGGCTGAGATCGTGATGCTGCGGGCGGAGGTCGCCGAGTTGAAGCGGCGTTTGGGCCAGGACAGTTCGACCAGTTCGAAGCCGCCGTCGAGCGATGGGCTGACGAAGAAGCCCCGGATCGCGGGAAGCCTTCGCGAGCCGTCGGGCAAGCCGAGCGGCGGGCAGAAGGGTCACAAGGGCGACACGCTGCGGCAAGCGGCCGAACCCGACCGGATCGTGCGGCACGAGGCCTTGCATTGCCGGCATTGCCAAACGCTGCTGGGGCCGGGAACGGCGCGGGGCGTCGAGGCGCGGCAGGTGTTCGATCTGATCGAGCGGCCGCTGATCGTCACCGAGCATCGGGCGTCGATCTATCGCTGTGGCCGCTGCCGGGGCATGACGAAGGCGGCGTTCCCCGAAGGCGTGGTCTCGCCCACGCAGTATGGCGAGCGGATCAAGGCGGCGGCGATCTATCTCAATGTCCAACAGCTGATCCCCGAAGATCGCGCCGCCGAGGCGTTGAGCGACCTGTTCGGCGCGCCGCTTCTGTGCCCGGCCAGCCTGACGGGATGGGTTCGCCAGAAGGCGCGGGACCTGGAGCGGGTCCATGCCGGGATCGGGGCTCGCTTGGCCCAAGCGAAGGTCCGCCATCTCGACGAGACGGGTCTCAGGGTCGCGGGCAAGCTGCATTGGCTGCACACGACCTCGAGCGAGGCCCTCACCTTCTATCGGGCCGAGGAAAAGCGCGGCGCCATCCCCTCGGACCTCAAGGGAGGCGTCGTTGTGCACGACGGCTTCGTGCCCTATGGCGCGCTCGGCCAAATCGACCATGCGTTGTGCAACGCCCATCATTTGCGCGAGCTCAAGGCGCTGATCGAACTCGACGGCGAGGCTTGGGCGACGCCGATGCGCGACATGCTGCTCGCCGCCAACGCCGCCGTGCGCAAGGCGCGCGACAGCGGAGCCAGCGCGCTCGCGCCGGACCAAGTCAACGCCCTTGTCGAAAGGTATTGGCAGGCCGTGCGCGAGGGCCTGGCCTTCCATCGCGCTCTGCCCAGCCTGGAACGAAGGCCGCAATCGCGCGGCCGCCTGAAGCGCCGACCCGGCTTCAATCTCCTGACCCGGTTCAAAACCTTCAACGACGATGTGCTCCGCTTCCTCGTCGACTTCGATGTCCCGTTCACCAACAACCTGGCAGAACAGGACATCCGGATGACCAAGGTCAAAATGAAAATCTCCGGCGCGTTCCGAACCCTCGCCGGCGCCAAACACTTCGCCTGCCTCCGATCGATCGTCTCCACCGCCAGAAAGCAGGGTTACGACATCCTCCAAACCCTCGCCGCAACCTCACACGCCCTCAGCCACGCCCTCCTCGAATAGCCACCGGCTTGGGAGTTACTTTTTTTATTTGAATCGGCCGCAACCCATTGAAAAGTCCCGATTCGGAAAAATAAACGCAAGCAAATGAAAGCTATTTTGCTTTCATTTATTTGCATTTATTTGCGTTTATTAGTAACTCCCAAGCCGGTGCTGTTTTGTGAGTCCGATTTGTCACAGTTTTTGGGAAAGTGCTGGCGGGTTGCGGATTGATTGAGACGGGCGGGTTTGGATGTGAGTCAACGTATGGATGATTCTTTCTCCGGACGTGGAAGAGCTGATCGCGGCGCTGCGGGCTGAGATCGTGGCGCTGCGGGCGGAGGTCGCCGAGTTGAAGCGGCGTTTGGGCCAGGACAGTTCGACCAGTTCGAAGCCGCCGTCGAGCGATGGGCTGACGAAGAAGCCCCGGATCGCGGGAAGCCTTCGCG
>JBOHJQ010000172.1:0-1891 GCA_050728655.1 Methylocella sp. | reverse complement strand
GGGTCAGGCAATCCTCGACGTGATTCTGTAGCCGACCACAATCGACGCCCGGATTGCGACAGAGGCAGGCCCGAGACGAATACCCGGTCTTGCGGTATCCAATCCGCGCATCAGAGTCTGATCAACCGTCGTCGCGAAGCTTCCGTCTCCTGCCATGCGCAGCCCGTCTTGCTATAACCGCCGCCGCGGAACGAACGCGCACGACCATCATGCTTGACCACGGACATGAGAATCACGACTCACCATTTAGGAATAGTGGGTACTGGATCGGTAGAAAAAGCTGCGACGAAATCGCTTACGCACGGAAAGCCGGGCAAAATCGAAACCCGGGCCGCCGGCATCGAAGTGGGGTGGCGCGCTTGGACGGGAAAGGCCCCGGCCGCTGGTGCGGACGGGGCTCGCTGCGGGTCCGGCTTAGTCGCCGTTGGCCTTGCGGCCGCGGGACCAGATAAGGGTGTAGACTGCGCCGTCCTCGTCGTCGAAGAGGTTGGCGTAGATCGGAGCATTGAAGCTCGGGTCGACCAGCTTGACCGAGTGATAGTCGCGGCCCTCGCTGGAGCGCTTCGACCAGGCGACTCCGATCTCGGCGTTATGTGGTGCACCACATACCGCCGATTATGCGTAGTGGCGCATTATGCTAAGTGGCGTGGCCTGAGCGGCGATTTTTCAACGGTTTCGGGATCACCGCGCAACGCATAATCTTGAGAGGGAGAAGGTGCGGCGCCTCGCTCGGAGCGAGACGCCGCAGTCAGTCGTATGGCGCGACCAGACGAGCGTGTAGTCGGTCTCGCCCTTGAAGAGGTTGGCGTAGATCGGCGCCGGGAAGGAGTGGTCGTCGAGCTTCACCGAGTGATACGCCGTGTTCTCCTTCGAGATCCGCTGCCATGCGGCGCCTATCTCGACAGTGCCAGCGAGCACCCGCAGGTCCGGGGCCTTGTCGTTGGCTGACGCGTCGGTGGGGATGAGACGTGCTTTGACGTTGAGTGAGAGCGTCTTGATGGTGCCGGCGAACACGCCATCTTCGCCACGGGTGAAGGTGCCGATCTGAACCATGATAATCTCCTGTTGCTGCTTCCAAGCCCGCGACCATCGCGGCCTTGATGGCGATCACGAGGCCCCGGGACGGCCGACCCGCAGCCAACGGCCCGCAGCGCAGCGGAGGACGGCTGGACGCAACTTGTTTGCTGCGCGAGGAAGCTGCGAAGCAGCGGGGAAAGAAGTTGCCTTGAAGCCGTTGCGGGGCAGAGGCCGGGTCGCGCAGCGACCGCATCCTGGGGCCTGATCCGACAGCAAAAGGCCCGCAGGTTCGTGGGTCATCAACCACATCAAGGAGAGCACCGGCTCGGGTGTGCCGCCGGCGAAGGGGCCAAAGGTCCCAGGCTCTATGACTGGGCGCGGGTGAAACTTTTGTGGTCGCAGGAGCCGCAATGGGAGCATTGGCTCCTCATCCGCCGCAGCCGGACAAAGGCGAACGAGCGCGCCTATTACATTTGCTTTGCAAAAGCCGGAACGACGCTCGCCGAATTGGCCGGCGTCGCCGGTCTGCGGTGGACGATCGAGACCTGTTTCGAAACCGCAAAAGACGAACTCGGTCTCGATCATTGCGAAGCTCGGTCCTGGCGCGCCTGGCATCGTCACATGAGCCTCGTCATGACCGCGCTGGCTTTCCTCGCCAAACTGCGTGCAGATCTTCTACGAACGTCGATGAGAGAGGCCTCAACAAGCAAACAGAACGAAACGAGTCCGAGCCTCAAAGCCCTCGCTTCCTGAACCGCTCACCGCAACTTGGCGTCACCGTCTACGCGATCCGACATCTTCTCGCCCATGCCGTTTTGCTGCACAAAAAGACCCGTAAGCTTCTCTTCGAATGGGCCGATTGGCGCATCCGCCA
>JBOHJQ010000171.1:0-1932 GCA_050728655.1 Methylocella sp. | reverse complement strand
ATAGTTGATGGATGTGACGGGCTGGGCCATGTCGAACTTGTCGATCCATGCCTTTAAGAGCGGTGCGACAAAGGTCGAACCGGCCCCGTGCAGCTCGACAGCCGCAGCCGTTGACGGTTCGATCATGACTGCAATAGCTACGAACAGCACTATAGCGGAAAGCGCGCCCAATGTTGTTGTGATGTTGCGCGTGGCTTCCTTGCGCATTGAGATAGTCATGTTCGTTTCCTCCTTTGACACATCTGCAACCGCCGTCCGGCCTGTTTTTTTATAGGGCGGACAGCTTCACGCGGGCTGCGAGCTTTTCGGCATCCCGGAACGTGTCAACGACTTTGAGACAGCCGGCGTTCGAATTTAAGCTTGGATTTTCAGCCTTTGAAGTGGCGGGTTGATCCAGGCGGCGGTTGGTTTGAGCGGCGGTTCTGGCGGCTTTTTGACGAAGCGTTCTGGATTCGATTGGAAGACGCGGTCGAGGGTTTTCTGACGGGCTGCATAGACCTCGTCGGCCTGACCGTAGTGGACCTGGTCTGGCGTCATGAGGCCGATGCCGGCATGGTGATGATCCTGGTTATACCAATCGAAGAAACAGCGGCAGAACGTCTTTGCGTCCTCGATGCAGCCGAACCGCCGAGGAAACTGAGGTTGATATTTCAGGGTCTTGAAGTGGCTTTCCGAGAACGGATTGTCGTTCGACGTGTAGGGCCTGCTATGCGATTTGGTGACGCCGAGATCGGCAAGCATCAAGGCGGTGGCTTTGGCCTTCATCGGACCGCCGCGATCGGCATGCAGGGTGAGTTGGCCGGGCGCCACATCATACTTGGCGATGGCGTCGTCGAACAAGGGTTTGAACAGCGCGGCGCTTTCCGCGTCGGCGATTTGCCAGGCGACGATGCGGCGGCTGAAAATATCAATGATGACATAGAGATAGAAGTAGCTCCATTTCGCCGGCCCCATCAATTTTGTTATGTCCCATGACCAAACCTGATTTGGGCTTTCGGCGAGGAGTTCGGGCTTCTGATAAATGGGGCGGCGCAATTGCCGGCGCCGTTCGCGGACTTCGTCATGCTCGGCGAGGACGCGATACATGGTGCGGATCGAGCACAGATAGACGCCCTGGTCGAGCAGGCTGGCGTAGACTTCGGCTGGAGCCAAATCGACGAACCGCGGCTCCCGCAACAGGTTGAGGACCGTTTGGCGCTCTTGTCCGGCAAGCGCGCGTCTTGGCGTCGGCCGCGGACGCGCAGCCGCCGGCGGTTGTCTTTGCAAGGCCTGACGGCGATGAAAGCTGGCGCGCGACAGCCCGAGCGCCGTGCACGCGGCGGCGATCAAGCCTCTGACTGGCGGCAGCGCCGCCACGGCGTCCATCAGGAGTCCTCGTCGCTCTCGAGTGGGTGGCCCAGCAACGCCGCAACTTTTTTTTGCAATTCTATGATCGCTTCGGCGCGCTCCAAGCGCTGCTTCAGGCGGAGGTTGTCCCGCAGCGATTGCGCAAGTTCCGCCGCCAGGGGATTGGGTTCGGCGGTTTTACGGCCGCGCCTGGCGGGGCGCAGCGCTTGGAAGGCGCCGGCGGCGCGCTGACGCCGCCAGTCCGTCAGGGCCGACGAGTAAAGCCCTTCCCGGCGCACGATCGCGCCGATTCCTCCGGGGACGACCGCCGCGCGGTCCGCCTCTCCAAGGATGCGCAATTTGTCTTGCGCCGTGAACGTCCGACGCCGAGGACGGTCCGAAAATTCAGGCGAAGCAGCGGGCGGCGCTGAAACGATCGTCGGCCTCCGGCCTTCCTCCTTATCAGCGCCGCCCGCTGCAAGGGTCTTGCTGTCTTTGATTTCGGGCATAACCACCGGATGTTTGTCCTACGCCCTAAAGGGTAAACTCCCGGCAGGCGTTTGTCTCATCATCATTGGCACGGAGGGGCGACGCGTTCCGCTCGAC
>JBOHJQ010000170.1:0-2108 GCA_050728655.1 Methylocella sp. | reverse complement strand
CATGTACGTCGAGCACTGGGCGTGGCGGACTATCTCGGCTGGGACTGGAAATCCAAGGCAGGGCTGCCCATCGTCAACGTGCCCGGCTGCCCGGTTTAGCCCGACAACTTCATGGAGACGCTACTCTATCTGTTGCGGCAGCTCGCCGGGCTCGCACGATGATCCCTATCGATGAGGCGGGGCGTCCCAAATGGCTGTTTGGCAAAACTGTGCATGAGGGCTGCGATCGCGCCGGCTAATGCGAGCAGTGTGATTTTACGAACGAGTACGGCTCGCCAAGATGTCTCGTCAAAATCGGCTGCTGGGGCCCTGTTGTGCAATGCAATGTTCCCAAGCGCGGATGGATGGCGGGAATCGGAGGCTGTCCCAGTGTTGCAGGGATCTGTGTCGGCTGCACGATGCCAGGCTTCCCGGACAAGTTCATGCCTTTCATGGACCAGCCGCCCGGCGCGACGCTTTCGTCGAACCTGATCAAGCCATATGGCGCGCTGATCCGGGCGCTGCGCCCCTTGATGAACGCGGCTCTCAATGACGAGCGGAAATGGCGCCACAACCGGTCGAAGCTCACAACCGGCTATCAACAACCACCCCACTGACAGAAATTCTCGCCGAGTTCCGTCTCGGATTGGAGGCAGACATGGTTACGACCATAGCACCGGAAATTGCTGCGACGAGAAAGCCATCGCAGATCGTTGAAATGAACTTGGATCCGATTACGCGGATTGTCGGCAGTCTCGGCCTCTACACCAAGATCGATTTATGAAATCGCGTCGTCACCGATTGCCATGCGACGTCTTCGATTTTCCGCGGCTACAGCATTTTCATGAAGGGCAAGGACCCGCGCGACGCCCATTTCATCACCGGCCGCATCTGCGGCATTTGCGGCGACAACAACGCCACTTGCTAGGTCTATGCCCAAAACATGGCCTACGGTATCAAGCCGCCAGCCATCGCGGAATGGATTACCAACCTTGGCGAAGCCGCCGAGTATATGTTCGATCACAATATTTTCCAGGACAATCTCGTGGGTGTCGATTTCTGCGAGAAGATGGTCAAGGAGACCAATCCCGGTGTCTGGGACCTCGCACAACAGTGCGAGGCGCCGCACGCGGCCGATCACGCCTACCGCACTATCGGCGACATCATGGTGCCCCTCAATCCCTTCACCGGTGATTTCTACCGCGAGACATTGCAAGTGAGCCGCTACACGCGCGAAATGTTCTGTCTGATGGAAGGCCGCCACGTGCATCCATCCACCCTCTATCCGGGAGGCGTCGGAACCATGCCCACCGTTCAGTTGTTCACCGATTATTTGACGCGGCTGATGCGCTATTGCGAATTCATGAAGAAATGCGTGCCGCTGGACGATGATTTGTTCGATTTCTTCTATGACGCGCTGCCCGGCTATGAAGAGATCGGCCGCCGCCGCACTCTGCTCGGATGCTGGGGTTCGTTCCAGAACCCTGACGTCTGTGACTACAATTACAAAACCATGACGGATTGGGGCCGGTCGATGTACGTCACCCCGGGCGTCGTCATCGACGGCAATCTGGTGACGACCGATCTCGTCGACATCAATCTGAATATCCGAATCCTGCTTGGCCACTCCTATTATGACGGCTGGGACAACGCCGAGACATTCGTCAAAACCGATCCTCTTGGCAATACGGTTGATCAGAGACACCCGTGGAATCAGACCACCGTTCCACGGCCGCAAAAGCGCGACTTCAACGGCAAATATTCTTGGGTGATGTGCCGGCGTTGGCTCGACAAGAGGACCGGCGATCACCTAGCGCTCGACACAGGCGGCGGCGCTTTCGCGCGCCTCTGGACGACGGCGTTGGCGAACATCGTTGACATGGGCTACGTCAAGGCGACTGGGACCAGCGTTGTGATCACTCTTCCCAAGACGGCGCTGAAGCCAGCGGTGACGTTCGAGTGGAAAATCCCAAAGTGGAGCAATGCCATCGAGCGTGACCGGGCGCGCACGCTCGATCTGCCGCCGCCGATGAAGCTCTTGCCTCGCCATGCGCCGGATTGCCGCGTCCAAGGGGCAAGACCGGCGAGCGCCGCGATCTCTCTGCGGCCGAGCGTGCCGAGTTCAGGCA
>JBOHJQ010000169.1:0-2188 GCA_050728655.1 Methylocella sp. | reverse complement strand
GGTCGTGGCCCAATCGAGCGGCGCGCGCTCGCGGGTATATTCCTTCAAGGCTTCGCGATAAACTTCGACGGCCTCCTCAATCCGCGCCGTCCCGTTCTCCCGCTCGCCGAGCGTTTCCAGCGCAACTGCAAGATTCGTGTGCGCCAAAGCCCATTGGAGCGGGTTCTCCGGGCGCGCAAGGAGAGCGAGGCCGCGGCGATAGGTATCGATGGCTTCGATCAGCGCCCGATTATCTTCGGACTGCGTCCCTTGCTGCAAAAGTTCATCCGCCCGATCGAACAGCGTCTTGGTTTCCTGCTGCACGACGGGGGCCACGACGCCCGCGCGCATAACTTTAGCGTCTCGCTCGCCTGGGACCTCCCGGTTGAATTTTGCCCATCCCAAGCCGAGCGACCGGCGGCCGGCAAGAATCGTTGCGCCGACGATAAGGAACGCGAAGATCCAGCCAACCCCGGTCAAGCGAAGGCTCTCGATGCTCTGATGGTCAATATTTCCGAAAAAATTGTCCACGGCGTTTCTCGTTTAATCATGTTTTCGCACGCATGGTACTAGATGTTGCTGGATAAGGAATTGAGATGATTCATAAAGATGATTCCTTTCTGCCCGAAAAAGATCGCCGCCATGCAACCATAATCTCGAACGCGCTCTCCAGGGCCGGAGAAAATCGCATCAAGCTGCCGGAAACGAGGCCGGAAACGCCGGCGTGCCTTGCGCTCTCGATCATGCGGCAAGGCTCGATCTGCTTGGGGCGGATATCGCGTGACGTGCAAACGGGTTCCGTGCGGCGGCAGTTCGATCGACCTTTCCACCCCGTCAAACGTGACGGCGCGGCCGCGTGCGGCGCCGCCACGGTGGTCTCGAAACCCGCCGAAGTCATCGCGATAACATCGACATAGCCCAGGAATCGTGGATCGGAAACATGATTCGATCGCGAAAACGATCGTAATCGACCGCGATGTCCTCGCCACGGATCAAAAGCCCGGCCTCGATAATCGATTGCGGGATACCCCCTGGCGGCGAGATGGTCGCGCAAGGGGAAGCCCAAGCCAAACCGGCCTTGCAGTTCCACTTCAATTCCAGTTCTGCAAGGGCTGCGTTTCTGAAAATCGAATCATGTTAAGCCGCGCTTGCGAGTTTGTAAGACAAAGTATGCATGATGGGCGGTTGGTTGATGTCCGCCGCCGGCAATTGATCGCTTCACAAACGCGATCAACACTATGCCGCTGACGCCGCTGTTTTGCGTCGGTACGAACCGCCTCAGGCCGCGCGAAAAGACCGCCGAGATCAAGCGCATGCGATGACCCGCGCGTGGTTTCAACGAATGGGCGTTTCGCCTCGTCTGCCCCAGCCGCGCCCGGCGTGGCGATCGGAGCGTATCTGGGCGGCATCGCCAAAAGAAATCTCAGGACTTCGCTCACGTTGCGTGGCGACCACCTCTATCGGCGGACCTCTGTGTGCATGCCGCAGGAAAAGCAGGTCCAGGGAGGCTTCGACATGGATATCGGTTGCGGAACGCAACGAAATTTGAGAGTTTGCGCTTCAATATTTCGCATATTGCAATAGTGGCATGGTTCGTCCAGAAGCCCTCACGATCTTCATCGCCGTTGCGGAGCAGGAAAGTTTTGCCGAGGCCGCAAGACAATTGAACCGCTCGCCGGCGGCCGTTACGCGCGCCGTCGCGGCCCTTGAGGATCATCTGCGGAGCCGCCTGCTTAACCGAACAACCCGCTCGGTGTCGCTGACCGACGCGGGCACACGCTATCTTGAAAGCTGCCGACGCTTGCTTGCGGCCTACGACGAACTCGAGGCATTGAATTTCGGCGAGAGCGTCGAACCTCGCGGTGTCATTAGTATCACTGCGCCGCAAATGTTCGGCCGCCTGCACGTGCTGCCCCTCGTGCGAAGCTTTCTCGACCGCTACGTGCAGGTGGATGTCCGACTTCTCCTGCTCGACCGAGTCGTGTCGTTGGTCGATGAGGGTCTCGATCTTGGCGTCAGGCTCGGACACTTACCCGATTCCTCGCTGCGCGCCGTCCGCGTCGGGGAGGTTCGCCGGGCCATATATGCAAGTCCGGAGTATCTTGCCCGCAACGGCGTGCCAAGGACGCCGCATGATCTTGCCAATCATCGCGTGATCGCATGCACGGCGACGACGCCAATTGCCGATCGTTGGTCGTTGCATGGCAAG
>JBOHJQ010000168.1:0-2230 GCA_050728655.1 Methylocella sp. | reverse complement strand
AAGGCTGGTCCATCGCCGCCGATGCGCCATTTGGCGAGGGTATTTTCTTTTACCTGAAGGATCGCCGCGGTCTGGACCGGGGTGAGAAGGGTTTCAATCTGCTGCGCCACGATGATTCTCCGTGCTCAATTTTCCGCACGGTGCACGCAAAAGAACGGGCATTCACGCGACGAGACCCGCCCTATTTGACCTTAGGTCTTGTCCGCGCACTGCCGTTCGAAACGGAGAATGGGTTGAGGAGCCGAGCCAGATGACGACACACGCGTTGCCGGCAGTATGATCCGTCCGAGGCCCTTTTTTGGAGACGCAGCGTTATCGCAGACGACAAAGCCATCGCCCCGCGATCAGTAAATCTCCCACAAACCCGGGGTTGCCAGCTCCAAAAGATTGCCGTCGGGATCTCGGAAATAAACGCTGTGACCGCCGCGCGCCCATTTGGTGCGACCCTCGATGGCAATGTCGTGCCGGCTCAGTCTTGCTTCCCACGCCGGCAGCGCTTCGGCCGCTATCGCGAACGCGATGTGCAACGGGCCGCGACCATCGTGAGGCGGAATTGTGCCGCCCGGCAGGCGAGTGGTTTCGAGTGACGCGCCGCGCCGGAACAGGAGCAGCACATTTTGGCCGCCGACCGAAAAAGCCTGCAGGCGAGCGTCACGAAATAGAACCGGAAGCTCGAGAATGTTGAGATAGAAGTCAGCGGCCCGCTCCAGGTCATCGACGTAAAGCGCCGTTTCGATGATGCGCTCGAGGTTGGGCATCACGCTTCAAAGCCCCCGTGTTCATGCGCTCCGCTTCGGCATAACGGCAGGGTTGCGTAAAAGCATGGCATCGCGGCCCCGTCCTAGGGTTAAGACCTGATTAACCATATTCTGATTCAAACGGTTGGCCAAAGGATTGGGGGGCTAGCCGATGGAATCGCATTTGTTCTGGTTCACGGACGAGCAGTGGGCGAAGATCGAGCCGCATCTGCCGACGAACCAACCTGGACCGCGACGTCACGACGATCGACGCATTCTCAGCGGGATCATGCACGTTCTGAAGATCGGCTGCCGCTGGGTTGATTGCCCACGCGAATACGGCCCCGCGAAAACGATCTACAACCGCTTCGCCCGGTGGAGCGATCGCGGCATCTGGCAGAAAATATTCGAGACGGCCGCAGCGCCCTCCGAGCCACCAGAGGCGGTGGCCTTGGACAGCTCCCATGTTAAGGCACACCGCTGCGCCAGCGGTGGAAAAGGGGGGCCGAGCTTCAGGCCATCGGGGTCACGAAGGGCGGCAGAAACAGCAAGATACACGCGATTGTCGACCAGTATCTCAGGCCTTGGGCCTTCGTCCTGACCCCGGGCAACGCCGCCGATTGCGTCATAGCACAGGACTGCGTCGGCCTCGTCCCCGGGATCAAGCAACTCATGGCGGACAAGGCCTATGACGCCAACACGTTTCGCGCCTACCTGAAACAACGAAAAATCAAGATCGTCATTCCAGGCAAGGCCAACCGCAAGAAGCGGATCCGACACAACAAGATGGCCTACAAAAAGCGCAATGTCATCGAGCGATGCTTTGGACGACTGAAGGATTTCAGGCGCATCGCGACGCGCTACGACAAGCTCGCTGGAAACTACTTCGCCGCCCTCTGTCTGGTGGCCACCGTCGCCTACTGGATTTGAATTATTCGAGTCCAGACCCTAGGAGGGCGCGGGTGTTCCGGACCGTTTGAGTCAACGACGCTTAACGATCGGGGACGGCGGCCATACGAGGTCGCCGTCCTTTCCAATTTCAGATCGGAAGGGCGGCCTCCATGATGCCGACGACGGAGCCATCGGATGTCGCGCCGAACCACAGCCGCGCGCGGTTCAGCGTCGCTACGAATGCGCGATGAAGGAGTTGCGCTTCATGTGACCGTCCATAGGAGCACGGGCCGCTGCAGCCCTCCGGCGGCTTGCCCGATCAGCCGAGCTTACCGAATCCTTCGGCTCTAGAAACCGGCGGCCGCCCATTGAAGAGAATTGCGCCCAGTCTTCGACTCTTCACTAACCGGGTGCGAAGCGACGCAGGCCAAACCATTGACGATAACCTCTTCGCCTACCTCGGCCTATTGGCCATTCTGATGCACATGGCTACAGACGATTTTTTTTAGGTTTTTCGCGCTGAAAAAATTGATAAAATCAGCTATGTACGGCGGAAGGGGTGGGCGCCAATCCTTGCAATGAGGATTGCCTCTATCTTAATG
>JBOHJQ010000167.1:0-2235 GCA_050728655.1 Methylocella sp. | reverse complement strand
AAGCAGGACGGTAGGTTCTGCCTCTCTTCAAGCCGGCGCCGGGCGTAGCTCGGCGCCGGTTCTTTATCGCCAGCGCGCTGACAACGCAGATCGCGCGCCGCCCAAAAGAGGCACAGGCGAGCTTCGGCATGTGACCTTTGCATTGCTGGCTCTGGGCAGCCCTTAGGATGCTGCGAATTGATCGCAAATTAATCGCAAATTTGAACACTTAAGGTTTCAGCGCAACCGCCTCGCATAGGTTAATGAGCGCGAGTTGCCCTTGGGCTGAGCCGTTCCGGCCGTCCTTGTCGCGCGTGGCGGAACGCCGCCGAAGCCAGGCTCACCTAGTTCAAGCTCATCGATAAAACGTCGATCGCGCGGACCGGATTGTCGCCGCCTGTGGGCCGCCGGAGAGGCGCTCCGGAAGAAGCCTTGCATTGGCGGACCCTCCCAATATGGCGCGACGCCTTCCGCCCTAAGTTGACGCTGCCTTCCGGCCCGCCAATGCGGCGCTGCGCTCCCAGAGCGATAAAGCAGCCCTGTCGTCCTGCGCCGCTCGCGAAGGCGCAATCGGGCGGCACTTATAGAAATATTGGCCCGTCGTCGCGGCGATCTCGGGCGAAGACGCAAGATAAATGATCGTTTCCGCGCCTTTCTCGGGCGAGATCGCCAAAACCTTGGCGAGACCTACAAGGCGCGAGATCAAGCCGCCGCTCTCATCGCCAAAGCGAGTGGCGACGAATCCAGGATGCAGGCAATTGGCGGTCACGCCCGTGCCATCAAGAAGGCGGGCGAGTTCACGCGCAAAAAGAATGTTGCAGAGCTTGGAACGGCCATAGGCTTTCATGGCGCCGAAGCTTTCCGTCAATTGCAGATCGTCGACATCCAGCGAGGCGCCCAGATGCGCGCCCGATGCGGTGCAAACGACCCGCGCCGGCGCCGAGGCCACCAGGCGCTCGCGCAATCCCTGGGTCACGACAAAGTAAGCCATATGATTGAGCGCGAACGTATATTCGAGCCCATCCTCGGTGAGCTTGCGGGTGGCGAACATGGCGCCCGCATTGTTGACCAGGACATCGATGCGGGGCTCCGCTGCGGCGATTTCGGCGGCGACCCGCTTCATCTCTGAGATGCGCGTCAGATCGGCATAATGGACCGTATGGGCGAGGCCGGGGGTTTTCTCGCGTAGCAGCCGCAGCGCCGCCTCCCCGCGCGATCTGTCTCTCGCCACCAGAACGATCCGAGCGCCCATTTGGGCGAGCTTTTCGGCCGCGCTCCGTCCAATGCCGGAGGTAGCCCCGGTGATGACGACCGTCTTGCCCTGCATGAACACTCTCCCTAACCGTGCCGGAGACTGGCCGGTGCGGCGCTCTATCTGTTGGGTCGGAATCGCCCGCTTGTCGAGGGTGAGATTGTCACGCTGCCATGATGATCCGTCGCGAGGGTGGTGTAAATTCGCTTGGCGGAGTCTGCAGAATGCTCAACCCCAGCTGATTCCGGGGTTGCAGCACAGGCAAGGAGACCACGCCATGACGAAGAAGACCACGAAGACGGCGGCCGTCGCCGCCATAACATTCGGCAGCGCGATTGCATTGAGGCGGCGCGACGCCCGAGGCTCACCGCACCCACCGTGGGCCAGAGTGACGCGAAGCCCCTCGCCTTCGTCTTCACGGGGGAAACCAGCCTTAATCATCCGCGCCAACCGAACCCAATTTTGGCACCCACTCAGGCCGTCTCTTTCGGATTCAAATCGTGCGGTGACCCCAATCAATGCCCGGAAAGAGCCAACCCTAAACGTGGCCAGGTTTTACTTGGCCACGCAGCCGTACAAGGCAACCGCTCCGTGGCCAAATATTGCTCCGCCGCAGATAGTCCGGCCCGTCCGCTCGAAAGGCTCAACTTGCGCGACCTGCCGCCCGTCCCGGTTTTTCCCTCGGAAGTGGTGGGAGAGCTGAGTTCGCAAGCCTCAATATTTCGCGACGACCGGAGCCGGCGCGAAGCTGTCGAACTTGTAGCTGAACCTGGCCTGCACCTGATTTTCGGTAAGGTGATGACGCACGAAAGAGTTACCGAATAAGGCAATCGGCGACATATCGTTGCGACTGCCGAAATCGGAATAGCGGTATTCCGCCCCGATCGACCAATTGTTGGTGAGCGCGTAGTCGAGGCCCCCGCCGACGGTCCAGCCTGTACGCGTGCTGGTAATTTGGTCGATGCCGCCCAACGGAAGTGTGTTGTAGGCAACCGTGAAGTCAG
>JBOHJQ010000166.1:0-2295 GCA_050728655.1 Methylocella sp. | reverse complement strand
CAGATGCATTCTGGATCGAAGGCCCGGGTAACAATCTGCGCCGTCTCGCGGCCTCCTGGGATCCGGAGAGAATGGATATTTTGCTGCTTGTCGCGGCGGCGACGGCGAGCGTTGGGGTCGATTCGCCGGGCGATTTCAACATGGCGCCCGATGGCCGCCTGACGCGGCGACCGGAGCGCGAGATCGCGCCTTTCGTCTATACCGGCGTCGGTATCGCCAAGCCCGGGCTCTTCGCGCGCGAGACGCGGGATATTTTTCCGCTGGCGCCGTTCTTTTTCGAGGCGGCGAAAACCGGCCGCCTGTTTGGCCAAAGGCTTGCCGGGCTCTGGCTCCATGCCGGCACGCCGCAAGCGATCGAAGACGTGGAGCGCACCATCGCCCGCGGCGTCATGTGACGCAAACGCCCGCGCGAAGAACCGCGATCGTTGTAAAAAGCGTTTGACCCTAAGCTATTTCTTTCGATCAAAGACTTGGCGACCACGGGCCAAGTGGCCGGAGGGCTTGCGGGTAATTTGTTGATGCTTAGCGGCCCAATGACGCCCGTCACTCAAGTTTTAAAACAATTTTCGATAAATTGACGAAGAACAATTGTCAATATTTTCTATTAGTCATGATTAAAGTCCCATATCCAGTGCTTCTCGCTTGAGTGTTGCCTCAACCAGGGCGTACAAGCATTTGTGTATTTCGCCAACTCCAGGGCCGCGGGGCCGATGAGGCGGAAGTTATGTCCATTGCCATACGATTCACCGACACGCCGGCCGAGGCCTCCGCGAAACTCCTGACGCGGCTTGGCTTGGCCGCTTTATTCGTTGGCCTGCCTTGTGCGGGAATCTTTTGGCGCGGCGCTCTTTATGTTGGCTTGCCGATCGGTGCGATTTTGGTTCTGCTTGGCGCCCTGTTGGAGGCCCCCCCACATGCGGGGCGCCGGCTCCGCGACGCGCTTGTCTCGCCGGCCGGCGGCGCGGCGCTGTTGGTGGCTTTTTGGGCCGCCATCTCCGTGATATGGACGCCGTTCCGCGCGGATGCGGGCGAACGGTTTCTTCAATTCGCCGGCGCCACGTCTCTTGCGGTGTTGGCTGCTGTCTATCTGCGCCAAAAAACCAAGACTCTCGATTTGTACCTGTTGCCCTTGGGAATTGCCCTGGCGAGCGCGGCGACACTCGCCCTGGCATATTTTAACACCCCCTGGTTTTTTGGTGACTTCGAGTTTGACGAAACGCTGTATCAGCGGGCGACGATCACCTCGATCGTCCTGGTCTGGCCGGCGCTGGGTTTGTTGTCGCTGCGCGAGCACTGGATCGCCGCGGCGCTGCTCGCTGTCCTCGTGGCCGGTGTGGCGCTCGCCGGATTTGCTCAGGTCGCGCTTGTGGCGATGGGCGCGGGCGCGTTCACTTTCGCCATGGCGATGTCTGGCCCTGTCCGGACGGCGCGGTTTTTCGGCTGGCTGTTCGCGCCCTTGGTCCTTTTTTCGCCCCTGCTCCCCTTGCTCTACCGTCTGGTTCTATGGATTGCTGGACTTGATCCCGGCGCCGGGTCCGCGCCGATGCTGATCTGGAGTGAGCTCGTTGTCTCGCAGTGGCCGCGTCTAATTACCGGGCATGGTCTCGACTTTGTGCATCGAGGCTTGAGCCTGGGCTATCTTCCCGAAGCGACGCCAAGAAGTCTTTTGCTTGTGCTCTGGTTTGATTTTGGCCTTGTCGGCGCCGCCGGTTTCACCATCCTCGTCGTGCAAGCCTTCAGGGTCGCCGGGCGACTCCCGGAGAAGACGGCGCCGGCCTTGCTCGCCGGCCTCGTCTCGATCTTGACGATTGCCATTCTTGGCATCGCGACGTCGCAGATCTGGTGGGTGACTCTCCTTGGTTGCGCGGCCATTGCGTTCGCACTCCTCGTCAAGGGAGCTGATAGGGCTCGGAGGCCAGACGTGTGGGCGATTCGCGCGATCGAGCCGGAAACTCCGCAAGACCTTTGGGAAAAAAGCGCCGCGGGTTCCGTGGCTCCCGTGCGTCGCCTTAACGAGCTCGCGGGTTCGTGATCGAAAAGCGCCGAAGGCGGCGGTGATGGTGCCGTCGCGGGCCCGGCGGACGGCGATCCCCGCGCGCTGGCGAACAATTGCAGCGGAAGCGCGAAAGAGTTCTTGCGGCGGCGGGCCAAGCGGCCTTAACATTGGTGGATGATCGAGGCAGTCATCACCATCCGGAACGCCCGCGAAGGCGATGCCGAAGGCATCGCCGATGTGCACGATGCCGCTTGGCGCGACGCTTATCGCGGCCTTATTCCCGGCCGCGAGCTCGAACG
>JBOHJQ010000165.1:0-2351 GCA_050728655.1 Methylocella sp. | reverse complement strand
ATCTTGATCTGCATCAGGTCGGAGTTGACGAGATATTCGGTGGTGGCGCCGAACCGCCCGGAGGCCACCTGCTTGATCGCCGAGCGCATCGAATCGCCATTGGGGAGCGGTTTGTAGCGGTCGGACTCCTCGCCGCCTTCTCCGGTATTCGATTTGCCGCCGATCCGGTTCATCGCGATCGCGAGCGTTGTGTGGGCCTCGCGCGAGATCGAGCCATAGGACATGGCCCCGGTCGAGAAACGCCGCACGATCAACTGGGCGGATTCGACGTCCTCGATGGCCACCGGCAGGCGGGCAGCTTCCTGCGCCGTCTTGATGCGGAAGAGACTGCGTATGGTCAATGGCCGCTCGGTTTCCTCGTTTAAGAGGGCGGCATAGGCGCGATAGGTGGCTTCGCTGTTGCTGCGCGCGGCATGTTGCAACAGGGACACCGATTGCGGCGACCAGGAGTGCGCTTCGCCGCGAATGCGGAAGGCGTAATCGCCGCCAACGTCGAGGGAATGGCGGTAGATCGGCGCATTACCGAAGGCTTGCCCATGGCGGCGTACGGTTTCCTGCGCGATTTCGGCGAGCCCGGCGCCGCCAATCCGCGTCGCGGTTCCGCTGAAATAACGATTGACGAAATCGTCGGCGAGACCGACCGCCTCGAAAATCTGCGCGCCGCAATACGACTGGTAGGTCGAGATGCCCATTTTCGACATGACCTTCAAGAGGCCCTTGTCGATCGACTTGATGTAGCGCTTGCACGCCTCATGGCCATCGATTTCATCAGGAAACTCGTTCGCCATCGCGGCGAGCGTCTCGAAGGCGAGGTAGGGATTGATCGCTTCGGCGCCATAGCCGGCCAGCACGGCAAAATGGTGGACCTCCCGCGCGTCGCCGGTCTCAATGACGAGGCCGACCGAGGTGCGCAACCCCTTGCGGATAAGATGATGATGCACCGCCGCCGTCGCAAGCAGCGCCGGAATCGGAATCCGATCGGCGCCCGTCATCCGGTCGGACAAAATGATGATGTTGAAGCCGCTTTTGACCGCGTGTTCGGCCCGTTCGCAGAGCCGGTCAAGGGCATCCGGCATGCCTTCCGCGCCGCTTTCCGAAAGATAGGTGATATCGAGCGTCTTGGTATCGAAAGCCTCCTCGAAATGCCCGATCGAACGGATTTTCTCAAGATCGCCGTTGGTCAGAATGGGCTGCCGGACCTCAAGACGTTTCTTGCTTGCGTTGCCTTCAAGATCGAGGATGTTGGGGCGCGGTCCGATGAACGACACGAGGCTCATGACCAATTCCTCGCGGATCGGGTCGATAGGCGGATTGGTTACCTGCGCGAAATCCTGCTTGAAATAGGTATAGAGGAGCTTTGATTGCGTCGATAATGCCGAAATCGGCGTGTCGGTGCCCATCGACCCGACCGCTTCCTGGCCGGTCACCGCCATCGGCGACAGCAGCAGCGAAAGATCCTCCTGGCTGTAGCCGAACGCTTGCTGGCGATCCAAGAGCGACACATCGGTGCGCGGCGAACGCGGATGGACCGCGAGATCCATATCCTCGAGCACGATCTGGGTGCGCTTCAGCCATTCGGCATAAGGATGCGAGGCGGCGAGCGCGGTTTTAATTTCGTCGTCCGAGATGATGCGGCCCTGCTCCAAATCGACGAGCAGCATCTTGCCCGGCTGCAACCGCCATTTGGTAATGATCCGCTCTTCGGCGATCGGCAAGACGCCGGCTTCCGAGGCCAGCACGACGAGCCCGTCGCTGGTGACGAAATAGCGCGCCGGACGCAGGCCATTGCGGTCGAGCATCGCGCCGATTTGGCGGCCGTCGGTAAAGGCGACGGCGGCCGGCCCATCCCAGGGCTCCATCATCGCGGCGTGATATTCGTAGAAGGCGCGGCGGGCCGGGTCCATCAGCGAATTGCCCGCCCAGGCTTCCGGAATGAGCATCATCATCGCGTGGCTAAGCGAATAGCCGCCTTGGATGAGGAATTCGAGCGCATTGTCGAAACAGGCCGTGTCCGATTGCCCTTCATAGGAGATCGGCCAGAGCTTGCTTATGTCATTGCCGAAAAGCCCGGAGGCGACCGAGGCTTGCCGGGCCGCCATCCAATTGAGGTTGCCGCGCAGGGTATTGATTTCGCCATTATGCGCGACGAGACGATAGGGATGCGCCAGCGACCAGGTCGGAAACGTGTTGGTCGAAAAGCGCTGATGGACAAGCGAAAGCGCCGATTCGAACAAGGGGTCGGCGAGGTCTTTGAAATATTTGCCGAGCTTCGTCGCGAGCAGCAGGCCTTTGTAGACGATGGTGCGCGACGAAAGCGACACGGGATAGAAGCCGGCGGTGCGCGGGCCGGA
>JBOHJQ010000164.1:0-2363 GCA_050728655.1 Methylocella sp. | reverse complement strand
CTTAAATCCCGCAAGCTCATGCTCCCAGGAAAGCAGCGCGCCCGACCACGATGCTACCGACATCAGCCCCTCCCGAATCATGCGGAAAGGGAATCACTCCAATGATAAATATGCAACCGTAGTACTAGCAAACCGCGGATCGCATCAAGCCAACCACGTCTGCCTCGGGGTCCGTGTCGTCCTCTGCCGGGACGGAAAGCCACCGGAGTGATAGTGGCATCGCCGCCCGACCATTCGCCGCTCTCGCGCCCACTGCCCGCCGGCCAGCGGGGTTGAGCAGGATTGAAATTGGCTTTCAAAAGATCAAGCGGCGCCGGATCAAAACCTTGCGCCTGCATCAAGGCCGCCGGCGTGGCCCCGGCCTCAATGAGTTCGTCCGCGACGAAGAGGCGCAAGGCCTGATCCGGGCCGCACGGCGGCAGGCTGGCATAGGAGAGATGAATCTGGGCGAGGACCTTTTCGCCTTCATTCCAAAGGTCACAAGCTCGCCGGAGCTTCGAGAGAACGCAAGCCCCCACCGGCCACTTATAGGCGGTCGCGAGAAGCGCCATGGCGCGCGGCTCGTTGTCTAGAGCGACCTTTGGCGCGTCGCGTCCATCCCGCGCCATCCCGGCAAGCACCGTTCCGGCACCGAGCGTCAGCCCTTCGCTGGTAATTTCCATGCGCCGACGGAGGACGCGTGCCCGCGCGTCCCATTTTTGCAAAAGCTCTTGCCCCCGCTGCACCAAACATTCCGTTTCGAAAGCGGAAGCATTTGGCGCGGAGCAAACCGTCGGTTGGCAAAATTATCTAATGCAGGCAATGAACAAAACCGCGAGAAAAGGATGTACGACCGCAATGTGCGAGCCATCCGGACGCCGCTCGACTCACCGCCGCTTGAGCAAATCCGGCCGTCGCTCGCGAGTGAGCTTAAGCGCTTCCGCCTCGCGCCAGGCCTTGATTTTCGCGTGGTCGCCGGACAGCAGCACGTCCGGGATTTCCCGGCCTTCCCATTCGCGCGGCCGCGTAAAATGTGGATATTCGAGAAGCCCCGCCGCGAAACTCTCTTCGTCGCCGGACGCTTGCGCGCCCATCACGCCGGGCAACAGCCGCACGCAGGCATCGAGCACGGCAAAAGCGGCGATCTCGCCGCCGGAGAGCACATAATCGCCGATCGAAATTTCTTCGAGACCCCGCGCGGCCACGATCCGCTCATCGATGCCCTCGAACCGGCCGCAGATCAGCACGGCGCCTTCTCCCGCCGCAAGCGCGCGCGCGCGCGCTTGGGTGAAAGGGGCGCCGCGCGGAGATAGCAGCAAGCGCGGCCGGCTGTCGCCGGCGTCGAGCCCGGCGTCGAGGCTGGCGCCCAGCACGTCGGCGCGGATCACCATGCCGGGGCCGCCGCCGGCCGGGGTATCGTCAACCGCTCTATGGCGCCCTTGCCCATGCGCGCGGATATCCCGCGTCTCGATTGCCCAAATGCCGCGCGACATCGCGTCGCCCGAAAGCGAGACGCCGAGCGGTCCGGGAAACATTTCTGGAAACAGGGTGAAAACCGTTGCCGTCCACATGGCCTCGCTGGCCCCTTCAACGCTGCAGACGCTTCGCTTCGATCCCGGCCGGCGGCACGACGGTCACATGGCCCGCCTCGATATCGACAAGCGGAATAACCACTTTGCTGAACGGCAAAAGCAACGTCTCGCCACTGTCTGGGCACGCGATTTCCAAAATATCGCCGCCGCCAAAATTCAAGACATTGACGACGCTGCCAAACGCTATTCCCGCTTCGTTCATGGCCGCAAGCCCGATCAGATCGGCGAGATAAAATTCCTCGCCCTCCAGATCGGGCAAGGACGCGCGGGGCACAAAGAGTTTGGCACGGGTCAAAGTCCAAGCGCTCGCGCGGTCGCCAATCCCCGCGATCTTGGCAACGAACGTGTTGCGCTCGATTGGACGTAGGCTAAGAATCGAAAATCGGCGGGTTCCGCTCTCATCGAAAAGGGGTTTGTAGGAGGCGATGGCGCCCGGAACGCCGGTAAAGGAAGTGAGCCGCAATTCGCCGCCGATGCCCTGGGGGGCGCCAAAACGGCCAACGAGGATGCGATCCTTGACCATTCCGCTCCAGCCGGGCCGGGGGTCAGGTGGCGGGCGTTGCCGCGGATTTCGCGGCGGCGGCGGCGGCGCGCTCCTGTGCCTTTTTCCTCGGCAGCGCCTGTTTGGGATTGTCGCGCGGGGCGCGCTTCAAGACGCCGACACTGTCGAGCAGACGAGCGACGCGATCGGTCGGCTGCGCGCCCTTGGCGATCCACGCTTTCGCCTTTTCCTGGTCGAGCACGATGCGGCCCTCCACATCCTTCGCCTTCAAGGGATCAAAGGTGCCAAGA
>JBOHJQ010000163.1:0-2383 GCA_050728655.1 Methylocella sp. | reverse complement strand
AACTGCAGGAGTTCTTGCCAAGATCAATTCCAATGATGAAGATGTCCATCGCCCTGTTCCTCTCTCATTGAACCATCCACGATCCTAAACGATCGAGGCGAAAGGGGCGGGCCATCCCATAATCACACGCGAAGCATAACCAATTTCTCCACTGCAATACGCTAACACTGGGGCATGGATCGAGCGTGGCGGACCACAGCGTGAAAGCCGAAAAGCGGACCAAACCCGCGGCATACAGGCCATTATAACACCGCTCGCGCCTCGTTTTCCTCACTTATTGGGGAAAGCGAGCCCCATTTCCCGGTAGCGTTCGGGATCGTCGGCCCAGTTCTCGCGCACTTTAACAAACAGAAAGAGATGCACCTTTTGCCCGGCCGCCTCGCAAATCTCCTTGCGCGCAGCGGCGCCGATCGCCTTGATGGTCCGGCCGCCTTCGCCGATCACGATTTTTTTGTGGCCCTCGCGCATCACATAAATCGTCTGCTCGATGCGCGCCGAGCCGTCCGGCATCTCTTGCCAAACTTCGGTTTCGACAGTCGACGAATAGGGAAGCTCGTCGTGCAGGCGGTCAAAAATTTTCTCGCGCGTGATCTCGGCGGCGAGCAGGCGCAAGGGCATGTCAGTAATCTGATCTTCCGGATAATGCCACGGGCCGTTGGGCATCAAGGCGCCGAGCTGCTGCTTGAATTTCGCCACCCCGTGGCCGCGCAACGCCGAGATCATAAAAGTTTGCGCGAAGGGCAGCACGCCATTGAGCCTGGCCGCAAGTTCGAGAAGCTTTGGCGGTTCAACCGTATCGATCTTGTTGAGGACAAGAATCTTCTTGGCGGCAATCTGCGGCAGCCGGCCAAGAATGGCCTCGACCTCGGCATCGAGGCCTCTATGGACATCGACGAGCAGCGCGGTCGCATCTGCATCGCCGGTGCTGCCCCAGGCGGCCGCCACCATGGCCCGATCGAGCCGGCGTTTTGGTGCGAAAATGCCCGGCGTATCGACGAAAATGATTTGTGCCTTGCCTTCCAGGGCAATCCCGCGGAGGGTGCTCCGCGTTGTCTGAGCCTTGCGCGAAACAATCGAGACCTTCGATCCCACGAGCCGATTGATCAGCGTCGATTTGCCGGCGTTCGGCGCCCCGATAAGGGCGACGAAGCCGCAGCTTGTTCTGTCGCCGCATCCGCTGTTCACGCGGCGCCCATTTGGCCGTCTTGGCCAATGCCCTCGCGTGCGATGAAAGCCGCCGCCGCGGCTTGCTCGGCGAGGCGCTTCGCAAAGCCCTTCGCTTCGGCATTCCGGTAGCCGGGCACTTCGACGGAAATCGTGAATTCCGGCGCGTGGTCGGGCCCGGATCGCGCGATCTCGCGATAGAACGGCGGGGGAAGGCCGCGCGCTTGCGCCCATTCCTGCAGCGCCGTCTTTGGATCGCACAACGGGTGTCCCGGCGCGTGCATCCGTTCGCCGAAGGCGGCGATCACGACGGCCTTGGCCGCCTCATAGCCCGCGTCAAGAAAAACCGCGCCTATGATCGCTTCGCAAACATCGCCCAAAATCGCCATATTGGGGGGGCTCGTCTGCTGCTCGCTTTCACCAAGCCGGACGCAGGAGTCAACGCCCCAGGCGAGGGCGGCCTCGGCGCAGCTCTCCTTGCGGACGAGGCCCGCGAGGCGGCGCGAGAGTTCTCCCTCGCCGGCCTCGGGAAACGCTGCGTACAGCATCCCGGAAACGGCGAGACCCAACACGCGGTCGCCGAGAAATTCGAGCCTTTGATAGGTTTCGCGCTTGCGCCCCGTCGCCGCGCTCACATGGGTCAGCGCCGCCGCGATAAGATTGCGATCGGCGAAAACGTGCCCGATCCGCGCCTCGAGCGCTCTGACATTTTGGACTTGCCGCGCCATCCTATTTCACGGATTTGAGCATCCTGTCGACGCGCACCGTCCACGGCCATTCCCAAAACGCCCAGGCCGGCTCGCCCTTGTCGACCGAAAAAAAGATCAGTTCGGCGCGTCCGACGAAATTTTCAAACGGCACGAAGCCGACGCCTCCCTGATCGGGCGGAACGCGGCTGTCCGTCGAATTGTCCCGGTTGTCGCCCATCATGAAATAATTTCCGGCCGGAACATCGAAAACCTGGGTATTGCCGTTGAATCCGGTATCGCCCTGAATCTGGATGATCGTGTGGCTGACACCGCCGGGCAAAGTTTCGCGATAGGTTGGGACGCCGGTCTCGCGCCCGTAAAAATCCTCGGTATGGACTTTGGCAATCGGCTCGCGCGGCACGAGTTCGCCATTGAGGTAAAGCCGGCTTTCCTTCATTTGAACCTTGTCGCCGGGCAGGCCGATCACGCGCTTGATGTAGTCGGTTTGTCCGTCGCGCGGAAGCTTGAAG
>JBOHJQ010000162.1:0-2481 GCA_050728655.1 Methylocella sp. | reverse complement strand
TGTGAGCAAGAACCGTCCCCAGCGCGTGGTGCTTTTGACCGAATGCTCGATGAGCGACAATGTCGCGATCCAATATCCCGAGCTCGAATTCATAAGGCCCTGCAATCTCTGCCCCCATATGAAAAAGATCACCCTTCGCAACATCAGGCGGGCGCTGGAGACGATGCAGCACGAAGTGCAGATCCGTCCCGAAATCGCTGTTCCCGCGCGCCGGGCGGTCGAACGCATGCTCGCGGTGCATTGATGGATGTTATCGACACTTCGGGGGCATGTGTCATAATTGGCGGCGGGCTCGCCGGCCTGACCGCGGCTCTTTCCTTAGCGCCCCGGCCGGTAATCCTCCTCAGCAAGGCACCGCTTGGATTTGAATCATCGAGCGTCCTCGCCCAAGGCGGGATCGCCGCGAGCCTTGGGCCGGACGACGATTTTTCGCAGCATCTCGCCGATACGCTCAGGGCCGGCGACGGCCTATGCGACGAGTTTGTCGCGCGCGCGATCCTCAAAGCCGCGCCGGCCGCGATCGACGAATTGGTCCGCCGCGGCGTGCCCTTTGATCGCGACAGCCGGGGCAACCTCACCCTCGGACTTGAAGCCGCGCATTCGCGCCGGCGGATCGTTCATGCCGGCGGCGATTCCAGCGGGCGTGAAATCATGCGACCCTTGACCCGCCGCGCGCGGGAAACGCCCTCCATTACCCTGGTCGAGGGTTGCGCGGCGCGGCGGCTGCTCGTCGAAGATAATACCGTGACAGGAGTTGTCGCCGAAAGCGCCCGCGGAGCGGTGGTTTTCGCAACCGAGCGCGCCGTCATCGCGACTGGCGGCATCGGCGGACTGTTCGAATTTGGCACCAATCCCGCTGGATCGTGGGGTGAAGGGCTGGCCCTCGCGGCGAAGGCGGGCGCGGCCATGGCCGATCTCGAATTTATCCAGTTTCATCCGACCGCGCTCGATAGCATTTCGACTCCGCTTAAGCTCATCAGCGAGACCGTGCGCGGCGAAGGGGCGATCCTCATCGACGAGACTGGTCATCGCTTCATGGCTGGCGTGCCCGGCGCCGAGCTTGCACCGCGCGACGTTGTCGCGCGCGCGGTCTGGCGGCACCTGGCGGCGGGCCACCGGGTTTTTCTCGACGCGCGGGACGTGCCGGACCTCGATTTTGCGCGCCGCTTTCCGGCGATCACCGGCTTTTGTCACGCGGCCGGAATCGATCCCGCCACCCAGCCGATTCCAATCCGCCCGGCGGCGCACTATCACATGGGCGGCATCAGGGTCGATCTTGCCGGACATACATCGGTCGAGGGTCTCTGGGCTTGCGGCGAGGCCGCGTGCACGGGCCTCCATGGCGCGAATCGACTTGCCAGCAATTCCCTGCTCGAAGCGGCCGTCTGCGGTCGTCTTGTCGCCGAGAGCATCGAGGGGACGATGTCTCGCTCCCGGGGAAGCCCACGTGCCGAGCTAAGCACGCTCGCCGCCAGCGACCCATCTCAGGTGCGCAAAATCCTCTCGCGCGCGGCGGGTGTCCTCCGCGATGGCGAGGGGTTGGCGGCGGCGGCGGCGGACCTGCTGCCGCTTGCGCTGGAGCGCGGGAAGGAGAGCGATCCGGCCCACGTCGGTCTGATGATCGTGATCGCGGCCTTGCGCCGGCGGGAAAGCCGGGGCGCCCATGCGCGAACCGATTTTCCAAGCCGCGCCGCGCACGCGAGACGGAGTTTGCTGCGTCTCGACGAGACAATCGCGGCGGCACGGAAAATTGTCCCGGAAACCGTCGCCTGAAACGAAAGTCCGTGCGATGACGCCTGTGCCTCTCGCGCGGATAATGGTCGAGCCTTTGGTTCGCGCCGCGCTTCTCGAAGATCTTGGCCGCGCGGGCGATCTCACCACGGACGCGATCGTTCCAGCTGGGCTCGCGGCGCGAGCCGCGCTGGTTGCACGCGAAAGCGGCGTCGTCGCCGGGCTAGATTTGGCAAGACTCGCCTTCGAGCTCATCGATCCGAATATTGCGATGCAGGTTGAAATAGACGAAGCCGCGACGGTCGCGCGGGGCGGCGTCATCGCCCGGATTACCGGACCGGCGCGCGGAATTTTGACAGCCGAGCGCACCGCTCTCAATTTTCTTGGGCATTTAAGTGGAATAGCGAGCGCGACGGCTTCCATCGTCGCGGCGGTGCGCGGCACCAAGGCCAAGATCGTTTGCACACGCAAGACCACGCCCGGTCTTCGCGCGGTCGAAAAATACGCGGTGCGCGCGGGCGGCGGCGCCAATCACCGCTTCGGCCTCGACGACGCCATCCTCATCAAGGACAATCATATCGCCATCGCGGGCGGGATCGCGCAGGCGTTGCGGCGCGCCCGCGCTTCTGCCGGTCATCTCGTCAAGATCGAAGTCGAAATCGATAGTTTGGACCAGCTCAAAGAAGCGCTCGGCGAAGGCGCCGATGCCGTGCTTCTCGACAACATGAGCGTTGATCGGCTCGCCAAGGC
>JBOHJQ010000161.1:0-2599 GCA_050728655.1 Methylocella sp. | reverse complement strand
TCGCCGATGTGCACGATGCCGCTTGGCGCGACGCTTATCGCGGCCTTATTCCCGGCCGCGAGCTCGAACGGATGATCGCCCGCCGCGGGCCGCGCTGGTGGCACTCGGCCATTTTGCGGGGATCGCGTCTTCTGGTCCTGGATTTCGATGAAACCATCGGCGGCTATGCAAGCTATGGGCGTAATCGCGTGCCTTCGTTGCATTATGGCGGGGAGATTTTCGAACTTTATATCGCGCCTGAATTTCAGGGGCTGGGGTTTGGCACGCGTCTTTTCGGGATGGCCCGCAAGGACCTGGCCGAGCACGGCTATTCTTCTTTTCTCGTTTGGGCCTTGGCCGACAACGAGCGGGCAACCCAATTCTACGTAAAACTCGGCGGAAGAAATATCCGCCAGGCGACCGAGCGGTTCGGCTCCGAAACCCGCGCCCGGGTGGCGTTTGCATTCGACTGATTACGCTGGGTCGCGGAAAGTCCGCAGTGTCCACGTGGCGGCCTCAAGGCATCTTCACGCCTGGCGCGAAACAATCTCGGGAACCTTTGGATAGCAAGCATCGGAGAACGGGATATGCTGTTTGACGCGTTTCCGCCCGGCCTCAATCCACCGCGTGAAGGGAATGGTCTTGTCGAAGTTCCGATTCGCAGCCAGCCGATCAAATATGAATTCGATACGAAGGTGTCCTGGTTGTCGACCGGTTCCTCTGCACGCTATGGTTTCATCCGACATACATTGTCTGACGAGGACGATCCATGCGACGTGATCGTTGCAAATACTCGTGCCATCGGGCCGGGCGCTGGTGAGCCTCTCGGCTGATCGGTGTCCTCTTTGATATTGTGAAGCAGACAAGAAAGAGATTGCTATGAAATACCGGCTTTTGGGCAACAGCGGACTTCGGGTTTCGGAAGCGGCGCTCGGCACCATGACCTTCGGCGATGACTGGGGCTGGGGTTCGGCCAAGGACGAGGCTCGAAAGGTTTACGACGCTTTCCGCGAGGCCGGCGGCAACTTCATCGACACCGCTAACATGTACACGAACGGGACGAGCGAATCGTTCCTCGGCGAGTTTACGAAGGGCCACCGCGCGAGCATGGTGATGGCCACGAAATTCACAAATTCTGCTCCGGGCACAGACCCGAACGCAGCCGGCAACCACCGCAAGAGAATGGTGCAGGCAGTGGAAGCGAGCCTCAAACGGCTGCAAACAGATTATATCGACCTTTACTGGGTCCACATCTGGGACCAGATCACGCCGGTCGAAGAGGTCATGCGCGGGCTGGATGATTTGGTTCGCCAAGGCAAGGTGCTCTACGCCGGCATCTCGGATGCCCCGGCCTGGTGGATCGCGCAGGCGAACACGCTTGCCCACCTGCGGGGATGGTCGCCCTTCGTCGGGTTGCAGATCGAGTATAGCCTGATCGAGCGAAGCGTGGAGCGGGAGCTAATCCCTATGGCCAAGGCGCTGAACCTCGGCTTGACCGCATGGTCGCCATTGGCCAGTGGCACGCTTACCGGCAAGTACCACGGCCACGGATCGTCCGAGCCTGGCCGCATGAGCAGCGACATGATGAAGCAGTTTTTTCCGGAGCAACAACGAACCGACCGCATCGTCGCTGCCGTCAAGAATGTGTCCGACGAGGTCGGCCGCAGCATGGCTCAGGTCGCCCTCACGTGGCTCCGTTACCGGCCCGTGCCGGTCATCCCCATAATTGGCGCGCGAACGCTCGCGCAGCTGCAAGACAACCTCGCGAGCTTCGCCTTGGTGCTCTCCGCCGACCAGTTAAAAACGCTGGACGAGGCAAGCCGGATCGAACTCGGCTTCCCGCATGATTTCTATGCAAAGGAGATGGTCCGGACGTTCGTTTATGGCGGAGTACGCGAGCAAATCTTAATCTAGCGTATTGGGAGCTTACGCAACGCTAAGTGTGGAATGGGTCAATCGAAAGAGTCGCGGTCAAAAAAACGTGACTTCCCTCACCGCTTGCGAGCGAGCCGGAAGACGCCTTGTTCGCCGAACAAGTTCCAGATCCATGGCTCGCTATAGGCCAACGGCGCGCCGAAGCGATCGAGCGCCACGCCGCGCTCTACCCTTGCATCGATCTCCCGCACGAGCGCGACAAAATCTTGGATCGTGCAAAAATGGATGTTTGGCGTGTCGTACCAGGAGCAGGAAAGGTTGCGCGTCATCGGCATGCGTCCGCCGAACGCAACCTGCAGCCGGATCCGCCAATGGCCAAAATTCGGAAACGACACGATCGCATGACGGCCGATCCGCAACATATGTTCAAGCACCGTGCGCGGCTGGCGAGTCGCCTGCAGCGTCTGCGATAGAATCACGTAATCGAAGGCATTGTCGGGATAATCGGCAAGGTCGGTATCGGCGTCGCCCTGAATGACCGACAACCCCTTGGCGACGCAGTCGTTCACCCCCCTCTGGGAGAGTTCAATGCCGCGCGCGTCCACCCCTTTTTCCTCGGCGAGCAGGCGCAACAGCGTGCCGTCGCCGCAGCCGACGTCGAGAACGCGGGACTTCGCCTCAACCATATCCGCGACAAGCAGAAGATCGACGCGCGCCGGGATCGCGCGGGATCGCTTGGCTCTGA
>JBOHJQ010000160.1:0-2645 GCA_050728655.1 Methylocella sp. | reverse complement strand
ACTTTGTTGGATTGCTCGACGCACCGCCTCTGTCGTGCAGGCGCAGCCGTGCAAAACTTGTCCCATAATCCGTCCCGTTGCAGCCGGCTATAACATACACCAGCACAACGTGGGACTAAACATCTAAGCGGTTTACTGCACCGCCGAATCTCTCTAGGGTGGCAGAGTTCGCGGCAAGTCGCATCGACGCGGTCTAAAGTAAGCCATGCCACAGCTTCATCCCCGCGGCGCTCTCGCGGGATCGCCGATGCGGTCCCGCCATATTTTGCGTTTCATTCCTACCGTCATTTATGTGCTTGCGATAACGGTTAAAGGTTTTCGCAGCGAAATGGTAAGTGACAGCGTCAAGAGAATTTTGGGTTACGAGGTCGAGGAAGCGCTGGCCCCTGACTGGTGGATCGACTGTCTGCATCCCGACGACAAGAAGGCCGCTGTCGACAAAACGTCGATCCTGATGACCCAGGGCCACTTGGTGCAAGAGTATCGGTTTCGATCCAAGGACGGCCACTACCTTTGGATGCGGGACGAGGCGAGCCTCTTGCGGGACGCCGACGGCCGGCCCAAGGAAATCGTCGGGTTCTGGACCAACATTACAGAACACAAGCAGGCGGTACAGGCGATAGAAGCGGAAGCGCGAGTGCGCGAGCAAGAGGTCGAGATTGGCGACTGGAATCAGACTGCCAATCGCAACGTAGTTCGTCTAGTGATCTCAGCCCTGATCGTCGGCTCCAGTTTCTTGCTCCTTGCAGACAAAGGGCCCCTGACGTGGGGCATGACTGTTATTGGGCTCACCGTCATTGCGGTCGCCTGTAGCCTCGCGTTTATAGTGGCTTGGCTCGTGCTTGATTCAGACAAGCGGTCGGACCACATATTGCATTCCATTCCTACCGTCATTTACGTGCTCGCGATAACAGCTAAAGGTTTTCCCAGCCAATGGGTGAGTGACAGCGTCACGAAAATCCTGGGTTACGAGGTCGAGGAAGCGCTGGCACCTGACTGGTGGATCGATTGTCTGCATCCCGATGACAAGAAGGCCGCTGTCGAGAAAACGTCGACCCTGATGGCCCAGGACCGCTTGGTGCAAGTGTATCGGTTTCGAACCAAGGACGGCCTCTACCTTTGGATACGGGACGAGGCGAGCCTCTTGCGGGACGCCGACGGCCGGCCCAAGGAAATCGTCGGGTTCTGGACCAACATTACAGAACGCAGGCAGGCGGAAGAACAGGTAGTGCGAGCGCGCGAGCAAGAGGTCAAGAGGTTCGCGCTGTGGCGGTGGAGCGATCGCAACATTAATGTTGGTACGGTGATCGCAGCCCTGATCGTCGGCTCCAGTTTCTGGTTCTTGGACAAAGCACCCCTAACGTGGGGAATGAGTATTATTGGGCTCACCGTCTTTGCGGTCGGCTGTAGCCTCGGGTTGATATTGATTTGGCTCGTGGTCAAATCCGGCAAATATTAGCGAAGGCTCCATAAAGCCAAGCTCAATAATGATCCGGCGCCTGTTCCGCCTCTTCGTCCGGCAGCTTGTGGCGCATGATGAGCGGCATCTGAGCCACCGAGAAAAGAAGAATCAGAATAAAAATTCCTGGAAATTTGAAGGCTACCCAGGCATCGTTCGATTGGGTGCGCCAAACGATCTCGTTCAGAACCGCAAGCGCGAAAAAGAAGCCTCCCCAACGCCACGTGAGAAGCCGCCAGCCGCGCTCCGTCAAGGCCATGGCGTGATCGAAAATGATGGGCAGCACCGGCTTGTCCAGCGCGAGGCCGCCGATGAGCCCTACCCCGAAGCATGCATAGAGCACAGTCGGCTTCATCTTGATGAAGGTGGCATCCTGCAAATACAGCGTGAGGCCGCCGAAAACGAGGACGAGAGCCGCGGTCATGAGCGGCACGATCGGGAGCCGCCGTGTCGAAACAAACGAGACAGCGAGAGCCACGGCGACCGCCGCCATCAAGACGAGGGTTGCGGTGAAGAGCCCGGCATTCGGGCCGCTCAGGGTTGGCGGCGGCAGGAAAGGCGCGACGGCGGGCGCGAAAAGCTTTGGCCGCGCGTTGGCGACAAAGAACAGGATCAGCGGCCCCAGTTCCACGCCGAATTTTAGCCATGGCGACCCCAGCCCGCCTCGCTTCGCCTTCGCTACGGCGGCGCCGGCCTGCATTTCCTTCATTCCGTTTGACCTTTCCAGTTTCTTCGCCGCGCGGCCTAGCATGAATCTTAAGCTTCGAGGCCGGCGATGGCGCGGGCAAAATCCCGCGCTTCGAAAGCTTCGAGGTCGCCAACCCCTTCGCCGACCCCGATGAAATGCACCGGAAGCCGGAATTTCTCCGCGACCGCGACGAGGATGCCGCCGCGCGCTGGTATCTTCCGGCAAGGCTTGGCGGCAGGCCGAAACGGCCTCGTCCAGCCGCGCCGGCACGTGCTAACTCAGACGAGTGTTTGGTACTCGGGTTTGTAGACGTGCTGCCGAATGAATGTCTCCATATTCGCCGGACGATCCACGCGGGCCAGGTTCGAATCAAAGACAAGCGCCGCAACCCGCGCAGCTGTCTTGATCTCGGTTTCAAGGATGTTTGACTGCAGAGGGTACAGGAGACCCTGCTTGAGCTGTTCAGCCGACACTTGATCCGCCACCGCCGCAGCGGCC
>JBOHJQ010000159.1:0-2646 GCA_050728655.1 Methylocella sp. | reverse complement strand
GTACGTGCTGGTTCAGCGTGTCGGGGGTGAGGATGGTCAGCGGCGGCCCGGGATCGCGGCGGCGCGCCAGAATGTTGAGAATGACGCCGGCGGAATGGACTCCCTGCTCCAAGGCCTCGGCGCAGGGGGCCTCGACCGCCGACAGCCCGTCGTCGAGAACCGCCGCGAGGATTTTCACCATCTGCCGATCGCCATCGGCGGAGCCGGTCAGTTTGCGGCGGATTTTCTCCATGGCGGAAGGCAAAACCCAGTCCTTGAACGGCGCGCCATTCCTCAAAGCGCCGGGCTGGCGCGCCAGAACCGGCGCGTGATGCCAAGGATCGTAGATTGTCGCTTCGCGGCCAAAGCATCGCCGATGTTCGCCGACGACGATCCCGTCCTGGCGGATGACGATCCGGTCGGCGTAAGCGTGGATTTCGACGGGACGGCCGACGGCGCTCGCCTTGACCGAATATTTGTTGCTGTCGAACCGAACGAGGCAGGTCTTGGACACCGCCGCGCTCACCGCATGGAAGCCGTCGAAGCGACCGCGCGGTTGCACGAGCTTCGGCCGCTCGTCTTCGAAAACCTCCCAGATCGTGCGCTCAGCGCGTTCTGGATGGCGATGCGCCTTGGCGTAGGCGACACATTTGTCGCGGAGCCAGGCGTTCAACTCGTCATGGCACTTCAACCTCAGGCGCGGCGTGAAGAAGCGCTGGCGCACCAAACCGACCTGATTCTCGACCTAGCCTTTTTCCCACCCTCCGCTGGCTTTTCCATCGCGCTTTGCGCGACGGAACCTTAAGCCAGCTTCGCCCGAAGCCGGCGCGCAGGCCACGGGTTCGACGAGATAGTGCGAGCACATCTGGGCGAAGCGGCGGTTGTATTGCCGGTCCTTGCCGACGAAGATCGCCTCCACCGCGGTCTTCATGTTATGGGATGGACGCCTCCCGCTTTTCTGCCAACATCGTTGATTGGTCGAAGGAGGGAAACATGTCGCTTGGATTACTTGCTATTGATCTTGGAAAACGCTCGTTTCACATCCATGGCGTCGACGGCGATGGCGTGATCATCTCGCGCAAAACGAGTCGCTCCAAACTGACCGAGACAATCGAACAGCTGGCTCCGGAAACGATCGCAATGGAGGCTTGCGCCAGCGCGCACTATTGGAGCCGACGTTTTATTGCCGCCGGTTATCGGGTTCTGCTGATCAATCCTCGCTTCGTGAAGCCGTTCGTCAAAGGATCCAAGAACGACGCGGCGGACGCCGAAGGAATTTATGAAGCCGCGATGCGCCCGACGATGCGCTTCGTGCCGGTCAAATCGACCGAACAACAGGATCTGCAATCGCTTCATCGCACGCGTGATCGCATCGTTTGCGCTCGAACAGCCCTTATCAATCACATGCGGGGACTTCTTGGCGAGTATGGCGTTATTTTGCCGCAAGGCGCTTGGCGTTTTCTGGCGCAGGCGCACGACGCCATCGCGGAGGCCGAATTGTCCGATCTTGCCCGTGCGCTTTTCGGCGACATGCTCGATGAACTCGGCAGCCTCGATCGCCGGCTCGATAAGCTCGATCGACAGCTCGCGGCTATTTGCCGGACGAACGAAGCCTGCTGTCGGCTCTCTAAGCTGCCAGGCGTCGGGCCGGTCATCGCAACGGCGCTCGTCGCCGCGGTTGACGACGGCCGCCATTTTCGATCTGGCCGGGAGCTCGCGGCGTGGATCGGCCTTGTGCCTCGTCAGTATTCGACCGGCGGCAAACCCCGGCTCGGCGGCATTGGCAGGCGCGCCAATCATTATCTCCGGCGGCAGATGATCCACGGCGCCCGCGCGGTGATGTTTCGACTGGCGAAACATGACGACCGCCGTTCCCAATGGCTGAAGGGGCTCGCGGCGAGGCGAGGCTTCAATCGAACAATTGTCGCGCTCGCCAATAAGACGGCGAGGGTCGCATGGGCCTTGCTCACCCGAAGAGAGGACTATGTGGCCGCATGATCGCGGCGCATCGGCGCTGAGCTGAAGGCCGCATTCGGATGCGAGGTGATAACTGATGGCTCGTCGGCAAGGACCGCAGCTTCCAAGCCTGATTTACGACAAGGCCTTCGGGGCCGATCATGTTATGAGGCGAGAAGCAGCGGACTCCCATCAAGGCCAGGGGCATGAACGGTCCCAGAACAGGCCGGATAGATTCGCGCATTCCACGCCCGCCGACGTCAACAGAGCGCCTTGCGCGGGAGGCGTCCATAGATTGTCGTAGACGCCGCGCGTACAAGCGCCCCTGAAGAAGGCGAAGGCGCGCTGATGCGCGTCGAACGCCATTTCCTGCGTCTCGCGCGGATAGGCGCGCACCAACATCATCCGGCTGTGGCAGAGGCGGACGTGCGCGACCTTCACGGTCGTCGTCACGCCCTCCATCAGGACGATCTCGTGGCTCCAGATCCCATGGGAGGTGGATAGCGGCCTGATCTCTGGCAGAGTTTGGTTGCTGAGACATCCCTCTGGAGCCGACCATGCAAACTGCAGCTGAATTACCCGAAGCAGCGACCGCTATCCGCACCGATCTTGGCGCAATTTTTGTTTCTTTGGAATTGAGCCGTTCGACCTGGCTGATCACGTCCTTATCGCCGGGCGGCCGGGACAAGATGTCGAAGCACTCGGTTCGCG
>JBOHJQ010000158.1:0-2684 GCA_050728655.1 Methylocella sp. | reverse complement strand
GCGCGCACGCTCGATCTGCCGCCGCCGATGAAGCTCTTGCCTCGCCATGCGCCGGATTGCCGCGTCCAAGGGGCAAGACCGGCGAGCGCCGCGATCTCTCTGCGGCCGAGCGTGCCGAGTTCAGGCAGCTCGGCGATCATGGTTTGCGCGATCACCGGCCCGACGCCCGGCACGGAGGCGAGCAAATCTTCCTTCTCCCGCCAGGAAGGCGCGCCGCGCACCGCTTCGTCAATGTCCTCGTCAACCGCAGACAGCTCCTTTTGCGCTTTCAGCAGACGCGCGCTGCACTTCTGCAGCCGCTTCGCGGCAAGGCGTCGCTGCCGTTGCCGCTCGGCGACGATCATTTGGATAGTCTGGCGTCGCCGGCAAACGAGATCGGCGAGAAGCCGCGCCGCTTCGTCCGGGAGCGGCCGAATCTCCGGCTTGGTTGCGGCGACGAAATGGGCAATCACCGCCGCATCGATCGGATCGGTTTTGGCGCGCTTGCCCAAGGCCTGCGCGAAACAGCGGACCTGGGCCGGCGAGCGCAATCTCCGAGCAGATCGCGCGCGAAGCGAAACAAGCGATCTGCGAAGGGCGCAAGGTTTCGCCACAACCACGGGAAGCCCCGCCGCCGCGAGGCTCGCCGCGACCACCGTCTCAAAGCCACCCGTCGCTTCGACAGCGACCGCGCCGGGCGCCAAGGGCGCGAGGCGGGCGATCACGGCGTCAACTCCCGCGGCATCCCGGCTCGCACGGAACACTTCTCCGCTCGGGCGAAGCGCGATGTCGAGTTCCTCGTTCGTCTGCTGCAGCTCCGTTTGCTGCGCTTGCAATTCGCCGGCGAGCTGTTGCGATTGCTTGAGCAGCGCTTCGGTCTGCATCGTTACCCCGATGCTATTGACGACTATGCCGATGGAATCGGCAAGCTGCTCGAGGAAGGCCACCCGCAACGGAGTAAATTCGTTGACCGTGGCCAGCTCGATCACCGCCATGACCTTGTTTTCAAATGCGATGGGCAGCACCAAAACGTTTCGCGGCGCGGCGCAATTTCTGCCGGCCCGAGCCGGCGCGAAACGGAAATCCAGCTTCAGCCAGCGGGCTATCGACACTGCCATCTTTGGCTACATTGGTGAGCATCTCAAGAAAATGAGACGCCCAATCATGGACGCTGTTGGCGCGCAGAACCGCCATCATGGCCCGCCAGCGATCCTTGCGTTCATCGAGCGGCATCGCTAAGGCACGGGCAAGCGCGTCCGCAGTTGCTTCGATATCATAAGGATTGATAATCAAGGCGCGTTTGAGTTCTTGAGCGGCACCCGCGAATTGCGACAACACAAGCGCGCCGGGATTATCGGGTGATTGCGCGGCGACATATTCCTTGGCAACTAAGTTCATGCCGTCGCGCAAAGGCGTGACAAGTCCGACGCGAGAAACGCGATAAAGGCTAGCAAGAACCGCGCGGCTCAACGGTCTGTTGATATAATGAAGCGGAGTCCAGTCTACATCGCCAAACTTGCCATTGATTCGGCCGACCTCTTCCGCCAGTTCGCGTTGCATCGGTTATATTCGAATACCTCGGACCGTGATTTTGCCGTAATCTGCAACATCGTAACCCGCCTGTGCGACGAATGGTCGAGGAACATTGCGAAAGCCTTGACCCGGTGCTTTAGGCCCTTTGAATAGTCAAGCCGATCAACTCCGATTATCAGGTCGCGATTATCGCAATGTGCGAGCACGCGTTTGAAGGTGCTGGTTTTTTCAGCACTGCGGGCTTGTTGCGCAAATGCATCCGTATCGATGCCGATCGGGAAAGCCCCTGCCTGCAGCCAGCGGCCATCGATCTCACATGAAACGCCGACTATGGTCAGTTCCGCCCCGGCGTTGGCGACGCAATGACGGAGATTGTCGGCGTCAACCTGGGTTTGGAACCCGACAACATCATAGGCTCCGAAGCAACGAAGAAGCCTTTGGTAAGCAGGCAAACCGCTCGCCACTCCCGGCGCCGGCCATGGGATATGCAAGAAAAACCCAATCCGGTTGGTGCACCCCAATTGGCGCAGATACCGTCCGATGGGAATCAGATGGTAGTCATGCACCCAAATAGTGTCATCGTGGCGCAGCATCTTGTGGAGCTGGCGGGCAAAATACTCGTTCGCGCGGAAATAGGCGGCCGCGTTGCATTCCGGCAGATCGGCAAGATCGAGGCGGTAATGGCAGACCGGCCAAAGCGCCCAGTTAGCGAAACCACAATAATATTGGTTGACGCCTTCGCACGACAAATCACACGCGGCATAGGTGACCGGCCCGACCGACCTGCACTTGGGCCCGGAGCCTCTCTCTTCGCTGGTATTTCCCGACCAGCCAAACCAAAGACCACCGCGTGCGTTGAGCACTGAATTCATCGCGACGGCGAGACCTGTGAGGGACTCCGGCGCCGATGATGGCAATGCCACACGATTTGACACGACAACCAGTCTACCATCGAGTTTTACTAGGGTCATCGCAGTGGACTTGCTAAGATGTTTAGTCCCACGTTGTGCTGGAATGGATCGACCTTAAAGCGGTCCGGCTCTTTCGTCCAGATTTTGCAGATGTATTCATAGGGGGTCAGACCTTTGAGGGTTTTGAGGCGTTTGGCGCAGTTGTAGGCCATTAAGAACGTATGCAGATGTTGTTTCAGGTGATCGTGTGACTGGTAGTAA
>JBOHJQ010000157.1:0-2775 GCA_050728655.1 Methylocella sp. | reverse complement strand
GGCTATTACCATTGAGAGGAAATCCTCATGCTCGCTCATCCGACCCTCGAACAATTGCACGCTCTCGGCCTTCACGGCATGGCCAAAGGGTTCAAGGAACTCGAACATAATCCCGAAGTTCGTGGCCTCGATCACGCAGAATGGCTCGGCTTGATCCTCGAATATGAGACGACGCTGCGACGGCAGAAACGGTTCGAGACACGCACCAGGGCCGCCCGCCTGCGTCATCCAGCTAGCGTTGAAGACGTCGACTATCAGAGCCCCCGTGGGCTCGATCGCGCCCTGTTCCTCAAGCTCGCCGCCTGCGACTGGCTCGCCGAGCGCCGCAACTTGCTGATTACCGGGGCGAGCGGTCTCGGCAAAAGCTGGCTCGCCTGCGCGCTGGGCCAGAAAGCCTGCCGGCAGGACGTGTCCGTCCTCTACCACCGCATGCCGAGGCTCTTCACCGATCTGGCGCTGGCGCGTGGCGATGGGCGTTACAGTAAGCTCCTGCGCGCGATCGCCCGCACCAAGCTGCTCATCCTCGATGACTGGGGACCGGAAACGCTCACCCCAGACCAGGCGCGCGACCTTCTCGAAATTGTCGAGGATCGTTACGACGCCGGCTCTGTCATGATCACCAGTCAGATACCGGTCGACCGCTGGCACGATATGATCGGCGTTCCAACGCTTGCGGACGCGATCCTCGATCGGGTGATCCACAACGCCTATCGGATCGATCTCTCTGGTGAAAGCCTGCGCAAACAGCATTCTTCATCGTGAGGCGAAGCGGGCGCCCTCTGTCTGCCCGCCATGAAACCTGTGGACGGCATGGACGGCCCTGCGGACCGCCCACCCCGCCCACAGGAGAACAGCAGACACAGAAGCGGACATGTTCATCTGTTTTGAAATTGAAAAAGCTCGAGGAGCGCCGCCATCCTGACGACGACCACTTGACCGACGCCATCGATCAAAACATCATCCAATCCGACCTGCGGAAGCAAGACGCCGGTGGCCGACATCAAATCGGAACGCTGGCCGGCTTCAGATTGGAACAGGTGGCCGGCTTCAGATTGGAATGCATGGCCGACATCGTCGGAACTCGCAGACGGCTACTGGCAACTGCCACTTCGGCTTTGGAAACCAGGGTTTTGAGACGCTCCCAGCCGAGCGAACGCTCGACGGCGGCGACTTGGTCTTCTCCTCTATCCTTGGCGGCGAGCATGGCCTTGGCCATGCCGAGCAAGGCTCGCACCGACGCGTCGAGCGTCTTGGCGCGATCGACCACGTTGTCTCGATGCGCGCGGTCGGCGCGCCGGAACACGCCGCCGAGCATCTTGTCGAACATGGCGAGCGTGGCGTCGGTGAGAATAGCCTCCATCTCGCGCGCGAACACGACCAGGGTTGCCAGGCGGCGCGGCGTGTCGAAACGCGACATATCGCGGGGAACGAGGATGGCGAGTTCGCGGGCGATTGCGGCATACCGTGCGCGATGAATGCGCTTCTCCCGATCAGAACCGACGCCGAGTTTACGTACGGCTTGCAGCCGTTCGACGAGCGCGACGAGATTTCTCTGGCGCGGCGCTTCTGGCCATTCCCGCAACCAAGCGAGCGGCGTGCGATCGTCATCGGCGACGACGACGAGCATAGCCTCCAATCCCGCGATCGTTTCCGGTGGCAAGTCTTCGACGAGGTTCTTATAGGCGCGCTTCCTGGCGAGGGCGCGCGCCGTGAGAGCGAGCCGCTCCAATTCCAGCGGCGAGGGCAGCAAGACGCGGGATACGCGCAGGTGTTCGATCATCGCCGAAACGATCGTGTCGCCGCGATCAGTGCCGATCGCTTCGTTCAGCGCTACCGAGAAGAGAAGGCGGGCATCAGCGCGCCGGGCCAGCCTGACTTTCAAGCAGGCTTGCAATTCAGCGATATGCTCGCGTCGGGTTTGAGCGCGGCCCGCATAATCGAGAAAATCCCGGGGGTGAGCATCAACCTGTGCGGCAACGAAGATCAGCATATCTTCGGGCGGTTCCTCGTCGACGCGCATGATCCGGCCCGGATGGCGAAAGTATGCGAGCTGGAGCGCAAACCCGAGCCGGTTGGCGGCGCGCCGCCGTTGACGGATCAACGCTATATCCTCCGGCGCAAATGTATAATGACGCACGATCGCGGTTGGGTCCGTCGGCGGATCGAACAGCACCGCGCGCGATTGCGGCGAGAGAATTTCGTGCTTTTTCATGCCGCGCCTTTGCTCGTGCTCCTGGCCGCTTTTCGACCATTTGCCGGCCAACTCCAAGCGTGTCCGCCAACACATTTGACGACGGATTTCCGGACAGATAGATTTACGGACGACCTTCCGGACAAAAGGACGCGGGATGGCGGCTATCGGCTATGCGAGAGTGTCGACGACCGACCAGGACTTGGCGTTACAACTCGACGCCCTCGCCAAGGCCGGTTGCGCGCGCGTATTCGAGGACAAGGCGTCCGGAGCCAAGGCCGACCGACCCGGATTGAAAGCCGCGCTGAGCTTCGTGCGAGACGGCGATATCCTGACGGTGTGGAAGCTCGATCGGCTCGGCCGCTCGTTGCCGCACTTGATCGAAACAGTGAATGGCCTGGAAGCGCGCGGCGTCAGCTTCCGCTCTCTGACCGAAGCGATTGACACCACCACGCCGGGCGGACGGCTCATATTTCACATTTTCGGCGCGCTCGGACAGTTCGAGCGCGACCTCATCCGCGAACGGACCCGCGCCGGCCTCGATGCAGCCGCGGCGCGCGGTCGCCAGGGCGGACGCAAGCCCG
>JBOHJQ010000156.1:0-3059 GCA_050728655.1 Methylocella sp. | reverse complement strand
GGGTTTTTCTGGCTGGCGACACTCGGCCTCATCATCCATTGGTTCGGCGATTCGCTCGACGGAAGCCTCGCCCGTTACCGCCGGATAGACCGGCCGCGCTACGGCTATTTTCTCGATCATTCCGTCGATGCGCTGTGCAACTTGACGATCATGGCCGGCGCCGGGCTTTCCGCCTATATCCGTTTGGACGTAGCTTTGTTTGCCCTGCTTGGCTATTTCATGCTTTGCATGTACGTGTTTTTGTACAACCACGTCTCGCAAAGGTTTCAATTATCGTTTCTGGCGCTCGGACCAACCGAGCTTCGCGTCGGCTTGATCGGCCTCAATTGCTGGATGTATTTCGCCGGCGAATTTAGGATTGCGATCGGCGGCGCGACGTTCTCGCCCTACGATCTCGTGCTGTGCGGCGCCGGAATCATTTTCGTTTGTCTCTTCGCCGTCAACGTTTTCCACGTGGCGCGGAAGCTGCGGCTCGAGGACGCATCGCAAAGCCGGCCGGCGGGGATAGGCAATAGGCCGCTCTTATAGGGTTTCAAGAAAGCCGCTAACTTCGGCAAAATAGTTCGATCCGGCCGTTGCATCATACTTTTCGTTTGCGGCCCCGATCGTCTGGCATTCCGGGCGATGGGAACCGGCCAAGGCGCGAATCGTTTCGAGCCAACCTTCGCCGTCGATTGGGCTCAACGCCGTGATGCGGCCGCCGGCGGTTTCCCGGAACACTGGGATATCCGAGGCGATCACCGGCACGCTAGCTGCCAAGGCTTCGGCGATCGGCAGTCCGTACCCTTCGGCGAACGACGGCATGAGCAACGCGCGGGCGCCGTCGAGCAGCCGCTTCAGGCAAGGCGTCGATAGGCCCGCAACCTCGATGACATGATCGCTGATCGAGGCGCAACGTTGGAGTAGATCGACGGCATTTTCATTTTCCCATCCCCGGCTGCCGATCAAGACAAGTTTTGGCGCCGTGGCGCCGTCGCGGCACACGAGTTCCCGCCACACATGCAAAAGCATGAGATGGTTCTTGCGCGGCTCGATTGTGCCGCAGGTCACGAAGTAAGGTTTGTCCGCCAATGCTGGGTCCACCTGGTCGCGTCGCCAAAAGATCGGCGCGACGGGAGCAGGCGCAACGAGAATCGGCATGCCGGTGCGACCAAGTGATGCCAAATGGCGCGTAAGCGCGGCTTTCACGAGCTCCGTCATCACGATCGCCCCGGCGCCAAAACGCGCCAGATTGATCAGCCGGCGAGCATGCCGTTCGTACTCGGCTTTGCGGAAATACTCAGGGGTCTCGAGCGGCAGCAAATCGTGAATGAAGAAAACGGCTTTGACATCCGGGCGCTCCTTCAGCCAGGCGAAATAGCGCGCGATCCAAAGCGGGAATTGACTGACATTGAGATAGCGCGCCCCCTCCGGCAGAGCGGCGACGGGAGAGCGGCCGAGTGGCAGTCCATGCCCGAGGATCCATCGCAAAACGCCGGCCGCGCGATGGGGACGTCCCCGCGCAATCCGGCGAACCGCGGGGGTTGGCGCGGCCTCACCCTGGATCCACGCGGTAATCCTGCGATAGCTTTCATCGTGTTCAGGCTCATCTTCTTCGCCCCAGTGGATGGAAATCCCGTCCACGATGTCGCGCGCCGTCGCGGCCGCGATCGCGCGCGGCCCGAGCGCGGTCATCATGATTGCTAACCGGTCTTGCCGCGCGGGGTCGAGAAAATGGCGGGCGAAAGCGAAGTCAATCCGGTCGATTCCATTCGGCGTATCGTTTAGCACGCGCGTGGCGAGCCTCGTGACGTCGAACGCAACGGGGACAACCATCTTTGGGCCTTCAAGCGGGCGCCGGACGGGGAATCGGCGTAAGAGCAATTCGTGAAAAAGAAAGGCGCTTTTGCCTGGCGAAACCCCACATGCGCAAATTGGGAGAGCGAGCTTGCACGATTTCACTGTTCATGAAAGCTCACATCTAAAGCATGTTAGTTTCAAGTTGAAACGGTCACCCTTTAGAGTGTTCTGCAATTGCTTTTTCTGGAGTCAGCGTGCGATCCGATTTTGGCGAAAGCCGTCAGCCCGCGCCGCTACTGCCTTCGGAAAATTAGTGCCAGGACAGGCGCGCTTCGAATTGCAAGGTTCGGTCGATTTACGCACCTTGACCCGTATATTCGGATGCGCATCGCCGGACCGGCATCTCCTTCGCCCGAATTCCCTAGCGCAAAATCTGCGTAAGATCGCGGCTCCGATCCTCGACGAGGACGGTCAGCGTTTCCAGGGCCGCGGGATCAATTCCCTTGCCGAGATGGCGCTCGGTGAGAGCTTGCGCGATGGACTCGTCGTCGCTCGTCGGATTAATGCATAGCCCGAGAATGTGGTCGGCCAACTCGGTGACGGTGAATCCGCTGGCCGGCGTCGAGAGCGGAGCCTCGAAGGTCAAGCGCTCCTCCAAAGTTGCCCCCAACTCAACCGCCATCAGGGAATCGAGGCCAATATCGGCAAGCGGCTTGCTGCGGTTCAAATTCTCTTGCGGGAGCCGCAAAATATGGGCGATTTCTTCGACGATCACGCCGATGATTTCCTTGCGCGCTTCGTCTAGGGGGAGCGTCGCGACCAGGGCGCGGATGTCGACAGTTCCACGGTTGTCCGCAATTGCCGCCTCATCCGCACGCGCGAGCCTGCTAAACGTCGGCGATTGCAGCAGCGGCAAATGGGCGCGCGCGGTCGACCAGTTCATCTCGCTAATGACGAGAACGGCTTCCTCGGGGGCTGTGCCCGGACCCGCCATGGCTTCCGCCATGAGATTGAGGGCGTCGCGGGCGAGCATCGGCTTGACCCCAGCGCGGCTTGCAAGCAAGTCCTTGACAGAGCGGTTGCGTGCCAGCAAGCCCACGTCCTCAATCCCTCCCCAGGCAACGGCAAGCGCGGGGCGGCCGGCCGCTCTTCTCTGCCGCGCGAGCCCTTCGAGGAAGCCATTGGCCGCGACATAGCTGCCTTGACCGGGATTGCCGATTGCCGTGGTCGCCGAGGAGAACAGAACGAAATAGTCGAGCGGCAGATCCCGGGTAAGCCGG
>JBOHJQ010000155.1:0-3067 GCA_050728655.1 Methylocella sp. | reverse complement strand
CCCGCGACAGGGTCACCTCGACGCCGCATTTCTCGCAGATGACGTTCTTATATTTCATCCGCTTGTATTTGCCGCACAAGCACTCGTAGTCCTTGATCGGACCGAAGATCCGAGCGCAGAAAAGTCCATCGCGCTCGGGTTTGAAGGTGCGGTAATTGATTGTCTCCGGCTTTTTAATCTCGCCGAAGGACCAGGACAGAATCTTCTCCGGGCTCGCGATCGAAATCTGGATCTGATCGAAAGCCTGCGGTTGCGCGGCCGGGCTGAAGAGATTCATGACCTCTTGATTCATTGCCATCTCCTGATCCTTGGGCCGGCGCGCCGCGCCGCATGGCCCCGCTGAAAATATTCAAGAAAGACACCGCGCGGCCCGCGCCACTGGGCGGTTTTCAATTCCCGCGTCTATTCGGCCGCCTCGACAGGCGGCAACTGGCTTTTCGGCTTGGTTGTCTGATTAAGTTCGACATTAAGGCAAAGCGAACGCATCTCCTTGACGAGCACGTTGAAGCTCTCGGGAATGCCGGATTCGAAAGCATCGTCGCCGCGCACGATCGATTCATAAACCTTGGTGCGGCCTGCTACGTCATCGGATTTCAAGGTCAGCATCTCCTGCAGCGTATAGGCCGCGCCGTAAGCCTCGAGCGCCCAAACCTCCATCTCGCCGAAACGCTGGCCGCCGAATTGCGCCTTGCCGCCGAGCGGCTGTTGGGTGACGAGACTATAGGGGCCGATCGAACGGGCGTGGATCTTGTCGTCGACAAGATGATGCAGCTTCATCATATAGATATAGCCGACGGTCACCTTGCGGTCGAAAGCTTCGCCGGTACATCCGTCGTAGAGAGTGACCTGGCCGGAGCGGTCGAGACCCGCGCGCTCGAGCATTCCGACGATGTCCTTTTCCCGCGCGCCGTCGAACACCGGCGTCGCGATCGGCACGCCGCGGCGCAGATTTTCGCCGAGCTCGACCACCGCCTCATCGTCGAGTTCCATAATCTCTGCTTTTGCGTCATAAATTTCGATGAGCTTGTCACGCAATCGCTTCGTGTTCATGTCCCGCAGATAGGCATTCACCGTGTCGCCGACCTGCTTGCCAAGACCGGCACAGGCCCAGCCGAGATGGGTTTCGAGGATCTGCCCGACATTCATGCGGGAGGGCACGCCCAGCGGATTCAAGACGATATCGACCGGCTGCCCATCGGCGAGAAAGGGCATATCCTCCTGCGGCACGATCTTGGAAACGACGCCCTTGTTGCCATGCCGTCCGGCCATCTTGTCGCCGGGCTGGATCTTGCGCTTCACGGCGACGAAAACCTTCACCATCTTCATGACGCCCGGCGACAATTCGTCGCCGCGCTGCAACTTTTCAACCTTGTCGAGAAAGCGGCTCTCAAGCGCTTTCTTGGCCTCGTCATACTGCCTGCGCATCGCTTCGAGCTCGGCCATCGTCTTGTCGTTCTCGATCGCGAAGATCCACCATTGCGAGCGGGGATACTCCTCGACGATCTCTCTGGTGAGCTTGGTATCCCGCTTGAATCCCTTCGGTCCGGCGATAGCCTTCTTGTCCACGAGAACGTCCATGAGACGCGCATAGACGTTGCGATCGAGGATCGCTAGCTCATCGTCGCGGTCCTTCGCGAGACGCTCGATTTCCTCGCGTTCGATCGCTTGGGCACGCTCGTCCTTGTCAACGCCGTGCCGGTTGAAGACGCGTACCTCGACAATCGTGCCCTGCACGCCCGGCGGCACCCGCAACGACGTATCGCGGACATCCGATGCCTTCTCGCCGAAGATCGCGCGCAAAAGCTTCTCTTCCGGAGTCATCGGGCTTTCGCCCTTCGGCGTGATCTTCCCGACCAATATATCGCCGGCCTGGACCTCGGCGCCGATATAGACGATTCCGGCCTCGTCGAGATTCTTCAGCACCTCTTCCGATACATTCGGAATATCGCGGGTGATTTCCTCCGGACCGAGCTTGGTGTCGCGCGCCATCACCTCGAATTCGTCGATATGAATCGAGGTATAAATATCGTCCTTGACGATTCGCTCGTTGAGTAGGATCGAATCCTCGAAATTGTAACCGTTCCAGGGCATGAAGGCGACGAGGACGTTGCGGCCAAGCGCCAGATCGCCGAGATCGGTCGACGGTCCATCGGCAATGATGTCGCCGCTGCGCACGTAGTCGCCGATCCGCACCAGCGGCTTCTGGTTGATGCAGGTTGATTGGTTCGAGCGCTGGAACTTCATCATCCGGTAGATATCGACCCCGGGCTTGCCGGCGTCGGTTTCCTCGGTTGCCCGGACCACGATGCGGGTCGCATCGACCTGGTCGACAAAACCGGTCCGCCGCGCCGCGATGGCGGCGCCGGAATCCCGCGCGACGACGGACTCCATGCCGGTCCCGACAAGCGGCGCGTCGGATCTGATGAGCGGCACGGCCTGGCGTTGCATGTTAGAGCCCATGAGCGCCCGGTTGGCATCGTCGTTCTCGAGGAACGGGATCAAGGCGGCGGCGACCGAAACCAGCTGCTTTGGCGAAACATCCATGAAATCGACGCGCTCGCGCGGAACCATGACGACGTCGCCCGAGCGCCGGCAGACGACAAGATCCTCGGTCAGCGCCCGCTGCGCGTCGAGCGGCGCATTCGCCTGCGCGACGTTATATTTGGCTTCCTCCATCGCCGAAAGATAAACGACCTCGTCGGTCACCCGGCCATCCTTGATGCGCCGGTAAGGGGCTTCGATGAACCCATATTTGTTGACCCGCGCGAACGTCGCGAGCGAATTGATGAGACCGATATTCGGGCCTTCCGGCGTTTCGATCGGGCAGATGCGGCCATAGTGCGTCGGATGCACGTCGCGCACCTCGAAACCCGCCCGCTCGCGGGTGAGACCGCCGGGACCCAGCGCCGATAGCCGGCGCTTATGGGTAATCTCCGACAACGGATTGGTCTGATCCATGAATTGCGACAATTGCGACGAGCCGAAGAACTCGCGCACCGCCGCGGCGGCGGGCTTAGCATTGATCAGATCCTGCGGCATGACCGTATCGATGTCGACGGAGGACATC
>JBOHJQ010000154.1:0-3194 GCA_050728655.1 Methylocella sp. | reverse complement strand
GAGCGGCGGCGCGTCGGCAATCTCCTGGCGGCTTCCGTAGTTGAAGGCAACGATCAAGGTAAGACGGGAATTTGCCTTTGTCCGGTCCTCCGCCTCGTCGAGCAAAGCCTGAATGTCGGCATTCAGATTGGCGCGCGCCCCAATCACCTTAACCTTGACGCCGGCCGTGTGCAGTTCGCCAAGATCGTTGTGGATAAAGCGCTTGAGAAGACCCATGAGGTCGGCGACCTCCTGGACGGGCCGGTTCCAATTCTCCATCGAAAATCCGTATACCGTCAGATAGGCGAGCCCAAATTCGATCGCGGCGCGAACGGTTTCACGAAGCGCTTCCAATCCGTGCCGGTGCCCCTCGATCCGCGATAGTCCCCGCCGCGCCGCCCAGCGTCCGTTGCCATCCATTATCACTGCTACATGCGCGGGCGCGCCGGTCAGATGCCGACGCGCCGGAAGCGCTGATTCATCTGCAACCCTGGATGACACTGTCATGTCCTGGCCGCCAGCCGCCCGTGGCATCGTCCGTTAGCGTCCTCTATCCTTCGCAAGACAGCCCTGCCGCCATACGGTGCCGCTATCAAAGACCCGCCCGCCGCGGGTCAGCCGGCCGGCCCCGCGATACCGGCCGGCCCGGCAAACTTAAAGACGCGGCCCCTGCCGGTCGCCGGCCCGCTTATAGCAGATCGGAACGGCTCACACTTGCATGATTTCGGCTTCCTTCGCGTTCAGCGCGGAATCGACCTCGCCGACGAAATGATCCGTCAGTTTCTGGACCTCGCTCTCGTGGCGTTTCTCGTCGTCCTCGCCGATCGACTTATCCTTGAGCAGTTTTTTTAGCATGTCGAGCCCATCGCGGCGGACATGGCGGACCGCGATGCGCGCCTCTTCGGCATATCTGTGCGCGACCTTCGCCATTTCCTTGCGCCGCTGCTCGTTGAGTTCCGGGATCCGGATCCGCAAGACCTGACCTTCGACGGTCGGAGACAGCCCCAAATTGGCGTTGCGGATGGCCTTGTCGACGGCGCCGACCATTGCCTTGTCCCAGACCTGAACCGAAAGCATCCGCGGCTCCGGCACGCTGATTGTCGCCAGCTGATTGAGCGGCATCGTTTGCCCATAGGCCTCGACATGCACGGGTTCGACGAGGCTCGCCGACGCGCGCCCGGTGCGCAACCCGCCCAATTCGTGCTTCAATGTCGCGACCGCGCCCTGCATGCGCCGGCTAAGGTCCGAACTATCAAATTCCGCGCTCATCTTAAAACCCTAAGGTGTTTGCGCCCGGCCCGCCTGTGGGCCATGCGAGGATCGCAGCGCACTATGACGCACTATCAAGGCGAAACCAGAGTGGCTTTGCCGCGTCCCTCGAGGGCGGCGAGGATCGCGCCCGGCTGCCTTATCGAGAAGACGATTATGGGAATTCCGTTCTCGCGTGCAAGCGCGAACGCGGCGGTGTCCATGACCGCGAGATTCCTGGCGATGGCTTCGGCATGAGTCAACCGATCGTAACGAGTCGCGGTTGGATCGCGCTTCGGGTCCGCCGAATAGACTCCATCGACTTGCGTCGCCTTCATGATGAGGTCGCAGGAAAGCTCGGCAGCGCGCAGAGCAGCCCCGGTATCGGTTGTAAAGAATGGATTGCCGGTGCCGCCGGCGAGAACCACGATCCGGCCCTTGCCAAGATGATGCAATGCCGCCTGGCGCGAATATGCCTCGCAAAGCGAGGGCATTGGCAAAGCCGACAGGGTTCTGGCCGCCTGGCCTTGCTGCTCGATCGCATATTCGAGGGCAAGCGCGTTCATCACCGTAGCTAACATGCCGATCGAATCGGCGCGGGCCCGCTCGATGCCCTTATCGGCGCCTTCAATGCCGCGAAAAAAATTGCCGCCGCCGACGACCACCGCGACCTCGACGCCGCGCGCCGCGACCTCCTTCAGATCTGCCGCGATCCACGCCAAGGTACCTTGGTCAAGACCGTGGCTTCGCGCGCCCATCAAGGCTTCGCCGGAGAGCTTGACGACAATCCGCCGCCAAGCCAAAAATATCGGCGGAAACTTGGATTCACCCGGTCCGGTCATTGCCCTGCCGCTTTCAATGCCCGCACCACCCGCGCCGCCAAAGCCCGTTCCGCGCTTCGCCATCATTTTATCCCTTACTAGGGATACCGAAGCACGGATACGATCTCATCCCAATTTTTGGATAATAGCCTTCCGCGGCGGGGGCCGATACAAGAAACAGTCCCGTATGCAAGCCAGCCACCTTGTGAGTTTCTTCAATCAGTTTCTTGCCGACGCCTTGCCCTTGATAGGCAGTATCAACGGCCAGATCGGAGAGATAACAACAGTAAGAAAAATCGGTGATGGCGCGAGATATGCCAACCAGCTTACGGCCTTCACGCGCAGTCACGATCACATCGGCATTACGCAGCATTTTATCCAAGCGTTCCAGATCATCGGCAGGACGGCGTTGCGCTAATGTGGAAGCAATTAATACGCCTTGAAATTCCCAAGCGAACAAATTGGGTTCAAAGGCGTACACAATAGGCATAAGGACCCCACAAAAAGCTTTCTGCCCGACGCCGAAAATCCACAATAAGCCGGACTGTCAGAGCTTTATCCCACTGCGTCTAGTACGGCGCAGTTTTCGACAAGATCTCACTATAGAATAGGTAGCTTAATGTTCATGTTCGATTCAACCGTCCCTGGTGGCGGCTCAATGTCCGCGCTTGCGGCATGCCGCTGGGTCAGTCCCGCCGCGCCCGCCGAGGCGGGCCAAACGTCGTGCCGCACTGCTCCATCGCCCTGTTTTGCAAAATCCCGAGAACCGGCCATATGTGATTAGAGTTCCCCAATCAGAGTGGTGGAGGATGGTAAAATGCAGGGTGTTGGCGAAACGAAAATGTCCGGCAACACGCCTCAGCCGTTTTATCGGCAGCGCCGCTGCGCGGCAGTTATCGCTGGCCTTGGATGGTTTGGCTTGAGCGTTCCGCTCTACTTCGACGTTCATGCGGCGCTCGTCGAGGATCTGTCGATCCCGGTCACCCTTATCAATTACTTCAGCTATTTCACGACCGAGACCAATCTCCTTATCGCGCTTGGGCTCACGATTTTTTGCGCACGGCCACAGACGGAGCAATTTTTGACCAGGCCAAGCGTCACGTCGGCACTTGTCGTTTATATTATCATTGTCGGCGGGGTATACGC
>JBOHJQ010000153.1:0-3391 GCA_050728655.1 Methylocella sp. | reverse complement strand
GATTTGGGCTTTACCGAGGTCGACAGGGTCGAAAACATCCGCCGCATTGGCGAAGTGGCAAAGCTCATGACCCAAGCCGGGCTTATTGTGCTTTGCTCCTTTATTTCACCGTTCCGGGCGGAGCGGCGGATGGTGCGCGAATTGCTCGACAGACATGAATTCATCGAGATATTCGTCGCTACTCCACTTGAAGATTGCATCGCGCGCGATCCGAAGGGCCTCTACAAAAAGGCGATGGCCGGAGAGATCAAGAATTTTACCGGCATCGATCAGAGTTATGAGCCACCGGAAGCACCCGAGCTTATCGTCGGGCTAGACAACCAGACCGCCTTGCAGGCGGCGGCGCAAATCGTCGCGCTGCTCACCGCGCGCGGTCTCATCGACCATATCGACGATCTCGCCGCCGACTGGTCGATTTGAAGTTTCCTCGCCTCGATGCGCGCGCGACGCTCGCGTCTCATCCTTAGCAGTCGTTCGTCAGCCGTCTTACGATAGGCTGCCGCTGCAAACCGAACAACAGGCAGGCGAAGCCTGCGCCATTGCCATTGACATCAAGGCGTCTCCTTGCAACGAAGCATCGGCATGAACCATCAAGATCCCGTCGCCCGGCGGCGGACCTTTGCGATCATTTCCCACCCCGACGCTGGCAAGACGACCCTCACCGAAAAGCTCCTGCTTTGCGGCGGCGCGATTCAGCTTGCGGGCGAGGTTCGCGCCAAGGTGAACCGGCGCCAGACCCGCTCGGACTGGATGGGGATCGAACGCGCGCGCGGAATCTCGGTCGTCACCTCGGTCATGACCTTCGAATATGGCGGTTGCGTCTTTAATCTCCTCGATACGCCGGGCCACGAGGATTTCTCGGAAGATACCTATCGCACGCTGACCGCCGTCGATTCCGCGATCATGGTGATCGACGCCGCCAAAGGCATCGAGGCACGCACCCGCAAATTGTTCGAGGTATGCCGCCTGCGCGACATTCCAATCCTGACGTTCATCAACAAGCTCGACCGCGAGACGCGGGATCCTTTCGATCTCCTCGACGAAATCGAAAAGTCGCTTGCGCTCGATGCCGCTCCAATCACCTGGCCGCTGGGGCGGGGCAGCGCCTTCGCGGGCACGTTCGACTTGCGGCGCAATCTCGTGCGCCGGCTCAACCAGGACGGCGCGCCCGTGCCTGTTTGCGGACCGGACGACCCATTCATTGCCGGCCTCTTGAGCGAAGCGGATTTGGCAAAAGCCCGCGACGAGATCGAGCTCGCGCGGGGAGGTCTGAAGAATTTCAGTCACAAGCCGTTTCTGCAAGGTCAATTGACGCCCGTCTTTTTCGGCAGCGCCTTGCGCAATTGCGGGGTGCGCGACTTGATCGACGCGCTGAAAGATCTTGCGCCGCCGCCGCACGAGTTTCAGGCAGCTTCGCGAGCCGTCTATGCACGCGAGGAACAAATGACCGGCTTCGTGTTCAAGATCCAGGCGAACATGGACCCAAATCATCGCGACCGGATCGCTTTTCTGCGCGTTTGCTCGGGCAAATTGACGCGAGGCATGAAGGCCAAGCTCGTCCGCACGGGCAAAAATATCGCGCTCAACGCGCCGCAATTCTTCTTCGCGCAGAACCGGCAACTGGCAAACGAAGCCTACGCTGGCGATGTCGTCGGAATTCCAAACCACGGCACTTTGCGCATCGGCGACACCCTGACGGAAGGCGAGGATCTCGTCTTTCGCGGGATCCCGAGCTTCGCCCCCGAGATCCTTCGCCGGGTCAAGACCACTGATGCCATGAAGGCGAAGAAGCTGCGCGACGCCTTGGGCCAAATGGCCGAGGAAGGCGTTGTCCAACTGTTCTTTCCGAACGACGGAACGGGCGCGATCGCTGGCGTCGTCGGCGCCTTGCAGCTCGATGTCCTCGCCGAGCGGCTTCAAGCCGAATATGGATTGCGCGCGACTTTCGAGACAAGCAGGTTCGAATTCGCGCGCTGGATCACGGCGAAGAGTCCGGCCGAACGTGACAGATTTATTCACGCGCACCCGGCGTCCATGGCGCGCGATCTCGACGGCGCCCCCGTCTTCCTGGCCGCCTCGGCCTTCGACCTCAAATACGAGCAGGATAAATGGCCAGAAATCGTCTTTTTGGACGTCAAGGATGATTAGCGCGATCTCGCCAGATCGCTGGCAAGCAGGGATCCGCGCAGCCTTGAAGCAAATTCCGCCTCTGTCGGGAATCCTCGATTGCAAACTGGCCCTAGCGCAAAACGACCACGTGGGTGCCGACCGTGACGCGGTCGTAGAGGTCCACGACGTCCTCGTTGGTCATGCGAATGCAGCCGGACGAGACCGCCAGGCCGATCGTTTGCGGTTCATTCGAGCCGTGGATGCGGTAAAGCGTGCCGCCAAGGTACATGGCGCGCGCGCCGAGCGGATTTTCCAGCCCGCCGGGCATGAAACGCGGCAGATCCGGACGGCGGCGCAGCATCTGGGCGGGCGGCGTCCAGGACGGCCATGCGCGTTTCATCGAAACCCTCCTGGTGCCGCTCCATTCGAAACCGGGGCGGCCGACTCCGATGCCATATTTGATCGCCTGATTCCCCGGCAGGATGTAATAAAGACGGCGTTCCTCCGTCGAAATGACAATCGTGCCAGGCGCATAGCGGCCATCGTAGGCGACGAGCTCGCGCGGCGGGGCGACGGCGCGCGGACGGCCTTCCATGTCGACCAAGGGCTGATCAAAAATCTGCTGGGATTCATAAGCCCACAGGGGCGCAATTGCCGCAGCGAGCAAAAGCCCTGCCGTGCCGGCCACGGCCAGAAAATGACGGTGCATTGGATGTTTCCCGAGGAGTGAAAAGGCTTGCGTCAAACGAATCAGAGGCGGGATACTATTTTTTGGTGATAATCAGCTCGCAGGGGCTTGCTTGCAATAGGCCGATTCATGGTCGAACCGGTTTTGATGGCGACGTGGCCAAATGGCAACAGTTGCGGCGCGCGGACCCGGACCGGTTGGCGGGCCAAATATGCGGCGTTCGCCTGAGCAGCGGAAAATCTTTCGATTTATGGCAGGGTTTGGCGGGTCTTGCGGGTTTCCATCGCGTCGAATCCAGCGACGGGATTTGATTCTTTGCGGGTCACCCGATCGCTGGGAACGCGAAGTCGGAGCGGTTCGAAACGTTGGCCGCGCAGGCCGCGTCGGTGATCGCGGGGGCTTTCGCCGGGATGGCGGACCGGCAAGGCGGCTCCGTTGACTCATAGTGCGTTCACCCTTTCTAACACGGTCAAATGGAGTCAATTTAAGGAGTGAGCGTTAATCGGCACACGCGCTGCTCTCGATCGCTTGCGAACGTATGAATGCTCGATATGATCCAAATCCAATTGTTGCCTTCGCCGTAATCTGGACAAG
>JBOHJQ010000152.1:0-3452 GCA_050728655.1 Methylocella sp. | reverse complement strand
GGTATTATGGGTGCTGATTCCTGTCCAAGCCGCCCATCATAACGAGATGATGTCGCCCGCCGTAACGGAATGATGCCGCCCACGATAACGAGATGATGCCGCCCACCGGAACGGAATAAAGCCGCCCGGGGTCTGGAATGGCGACGAGCGCCTCCGCTGGCCTGTTTAGGTTCCCTCCTTTGGCAATCCAAGGGAGCGATGATGCCAGCGGAAAGAGTTGCGATGCGCCAAGTGCGCGAGATCATTCGTTTGAAGTTTTCCGCCGGTATTTCAACGCGGGAAATCGCGCGTCGGCTGGGCATAGCCGCCTCGACGGTGCGCGAGACGTTGAGGCGTTTCGAGGGCGCCGGGCTGGGCTGGCCCTTGCCGGACGGCATGAGCGACGGCGACCTGGAGGCGGCGCTCTACGCCCATCACGGGACCAAACGGGGCCATCGCCGCCACGCCGAGCCGGATTGGCCGACGGTTCATCGGGAGCTGAAGCGCAAGCACGTCACCCTGGTGATCGTCTGGGACGAATATATCGCCGCCAATCCTGGCGGTTACAGCTATTCGCGGTTTTGCGAGCTCTATCGCGGCTTTGAATCGAAGTTGTCGCCGACGATGCGGCAGACGCACGCGGCCGGCGAGCGGCTGTTCGTCGATTACGCCGGCGATGGGGTTCCGGTCGTCATCGACCGGCTGACTGGCGAAATCCGCAAGGCGCAAATCTTCGTCGCCGTGCTCGGCGCGTCGAGCTTCACTTTTGCGCACGCGAGTTGGACGCAGGCGCTGCCCGACTGGATCGACGCCCATGTCCGCGCTCTTGAGGTGCTCGGCGGCGTTCCGCATTTGCTGGTGCCGGACAATACCAAGACCGCTGTTATCAAGGCTTGTCTCTACGACCCTCAGGTCAATCGAACCTACGCCGAGATGGCGGCGCATTATGACACTGCCATTTTGCCAGCGAGGCCGAGACGTCCGAGGGATAAAGCAAAAGTCGAGCAGGCGGTGCTCATCGTTGAGAGATGGCTTCTCGGGCGGCTGCGCCATCGAACCTTCTTCAGTTTAGCGGATGTCAACGCGGCGATTGCCGATCTGATGACGCATCTCAACGAAGAGCGTCCGATCCGGCGGCTCGGCGTGACGCGCCGGCAATTGTTCGAACAGATTGATCGCCCGGCGCTGAAGGTGCTGCCGGCCGAACCTTACGAATTCTCGGAATGGCGCACGTGTCGCGTCGGCATCGATTATCACATCGAGGTTGCCGCCCATTATTACAGCGTGCCGCATCGCTTCGCCCGCGCCGAGATTGACGCACGGCTGACCGCGCGGACGGTCGAGATCTTCCTCAAGGGAGAACGGATCGCAGCGCACATGCGTGGGGGCGGCAATCACAAGCACACGACCATCCCCGAGCATATGCCTTCCAGCCATCGTCGATATGCCGGCTGGACGATTGAGCGCATCCGCGCCGACGCGCGCCTGATCGGACCGGCGACTGCGGCGCTGTGTGAACTGATCCTCGAACAGCGTCCGCACCCGGAACAGGGCTTTCGCGCCTGTCTGGGGGTCGTCCGGCTGGCCCGTCCGTATGGCGCCGAGCGCCTTGAAGCCGCCGCCGAGCGCGCCATCGACATCGGCGCGCGCACTTACGGCTCGGTCAAATCCATCCTCGACAACCACCTCGACCGGCGATCCGCGCAAAAGCGCGCCACGGACGGAACGCCGATCCTGCACGCAAATATCCGTGGACCGCGCTACTACAATTAGGAGAAGCAATCTTGCTCAAACATCCGACCTACGACCAGCTTTACGCGCTTGGCCTGCATGGCATGGCCAAGGCCCTCCTCGAAATCGCCGCCGCCGGTGAAGCCGACGGCCTCGGCCATCACGAATGGTTGGGGCTCCTGCTTGATCGTGAGGCCTCCTGGCGCCAGGACAAACGTCTCGCGGGAAGGCTGCGCGTCGCCAAATTACGCCAGCAGGCCTGTGTCGAGGATGTCGACTATCGCAGTCCCCGCGGTCTCGACCGCGCCCTGTTCCAGAAGCTCGTCGAAGGCGAATGGATCAACGCCCACGACAATCTGGCGCTGATCGGTCCAACCGGCGTCGGCAAAAGTTGGCTGGCCTCGGCGCTCGGCCACAAGGCATGCCGGGACAACCGGTCAGTCCTCTACCAGCGCGTGCCCCGGCTGTTCGAGGAACTGGCGCTGGCGCGTGGCGACGGTCGCCATCCCCGGCTTCTGCGCAACCTCGGCCGCGCCGACCTTTTGATCCTCGACGATTGGGGCCTGGAGCCGCTCGCCGCCGCCGCCCGGCACGATCTTCTGGAAATCCTCGAGGAACGCTACGGACGCCGCTCCACGATGATTACCTCCCAGCTTCCAGTAGACCGTTGGCACGAAATAATCGGCGATCCGACCTATGCCGACGCCATCTTGGACCGTCTCGTTCACAATGCCCACCGCATCGAACTCGCCGGCGAAAGCATGCGCCGGACACGCGGCAAACAGAACCAGAAGGCTTGACCAACCACCATCGCCGGTGACACAAATCCATCGGCCAGCGAGGCTCGCGACCCGGGCGGCATCATTCCGTTACGGTGGGCGACATCATTCAGGAATCCCGGGCGGCATCATCCCATTATACCCGGGCGACTTCGTCGGAATCCGCACTATCCTGCAAAAACTATCCGCGTAGGGGATTTTACGCTGCTGGCTCAAGAATTTCGCAGCCACAAGGCCCGTGCACATTATTAGAACGGACGTGAACCCGTAAATCCAAAGTGTCAGCCAACGTCTGCTTTGGGGCGCATTACGGACTCACGTCAGACATTGCGTCATGTCCGAAAAGTGCCTCAAAACCGGAAAAGCTCAATGCGAGCAAATGTCTTCCGCTTTGCACCTGAGAGCGGACATCGCGCGATGCAGTCGGCATGGTGCTCGCGGCCGAATCCGAGGACGAGCTGAGAGCGTTCGGCCTACAGACTCCGACAACCTCTGCCCAATCGCTCATTTCTTAACGCTGAGGTCCCAACATACGACGGCCATGCTCCGCACACAGAATGTGGTGGTGGAGGTTGGCTATCCACTGACGGCCCGAAACCGTCATATTCAGATATTTTATTCCGTCGTCGAGGTGCATTGAGACGCTGTCCCAAAAAAACGCTGGGTATTTGTCGATGATATCGGCAGGCGACGAATATCCCAGTTGCCGATTCTTTCCGATTTCTTCAAATTCGCAATAGAGTGCGTTCGCTTTCCGCGAGTACATTGGATCGCCAAGCTGCCCGATAAGATCCGCAGCCTGGACTAATTCTGGCTCCACACTTTTCTCCGCACTCCTGCGATCCGCCGGGACTGGAAAGCGCGTCATCTCAATTGCCTCCGCAATGCGCGCAGCGTCGATGGTCGGTGAATTTCCGAGTCGCTCAAACGCAAATAATTTCGACCGATCGACATGATAGGGTG
>JBOHJQ010000151.1:0-3655 GCA_050728655.1 Methylocella sp. | reverse complement strand
CCGCCAGGCAAGCAACGGCCATAGCACACGACCGCCGGCACGATGATAAGGCGGGCCGACGCTCAGTGGTCGTGCGGGCCCGGCGGCGGCGGCGCCGGCGGCTCCCGCGCCAGCATTTCGAGTTGCGTTGCGATGAAGCCGGGATCGGTCCAACTGTTGTCTTCCTCGGGCAGCCAGCGCGCGCGAATATAGCCGGAGCGGTCGATCAGGAATTCAGCGTGCGTTTGGGGAACCCTGATCACGTCCTGTTTCCGGTTGTGAAAGGACCGGGTGTAAAGGCCATAGGTGGCGGCCACATCCGCCGTGTCGTGGTCGGCGATGAGTATCTTGCCGGTTGCAAGGCCGCGCAATGGCTCGCAAGTCTTGCCGGGCGCCACCACGATGATCTTGGCGCCGAGCGTAGCCAGCTGCTGGCGGGCGGCCAGCAGCTGTTCGAGCCGCGCCGTCTCTTGCGCGACGCTCTCTTGCGTACAGGCAATAAGCACCACGAGGAGCTGCGACTTGAGGCGATAGTCGCTCAAAATGAAGGTGTTGCCGGTTTCATCGGTGACTTGGAAATCGGGGGGCGCGAGCCAGTACTGGCCTGGACTGATCTTGGGTTCGATGATCCGCGCCTGATAGCCGATGGAAAAAGCGCCGGTGAAATTGATGATGTCCCACCGCTCGTCGTCGGTGAGCACGTCGGCAAAGCCCGGCATGGGACTTCCCACAATGCCATGGGTCACCCACCAGTAGAGATCGCCTCCCGTGTGCAAGGCCGTATGCGGCGCCGAAAGATCCGCGGGTTTTATCGGGAGGCTCGCGGCCGCGGGTCCGTCGCCATGGCCGCTCACGCCATGGCACCCGGTGCAATTGTCTTCATAGTGTTTGAGACCGGCGGTGATCGACGTCGCGGCAAACGGAATGTCCGTTGCGAGGTAGGTATCCGGGAAGGCCTGCACCGAGATCGCCGGGAAGGCGATCCCGCTCCCAACCAGCGCGGCGGCAATGCCGGTGCCAACGCCGGTGCTGGCCCGCCACCGGAACCAGGCGGGCCGTAGGGATGGCAACAAAGAGAACGCGAGCGCCGCGAGGCCAAGCAAAACCAGCACATTGCCACCGATGAAACGGGTCGGGACCCAAGGGGCCGCCCAGGTCGCCGCGAACGAGAAGCGGAAAGGCAACGGCCAGAAAATGTTTTCATGTTCGGGCGGGGCCAATGACGCCATATCGGACGCCACGACGACGATGAGGATCGCCACCATGGTCTCGAGCTTGACCCGGTTGGCATAGCTTCGAATGATGGAATCGCTAGGCTTTAGCTCAAGCATCGGCAAAAGGTGCCGTTGCAATCCACCGGCAATGACGAAGACGCCGCCAAGCAAGGCGAGCTTGAGGATCAGCAGGCGTCCGTATTCCGTTCCGATCAAGGCCGGAAAATTACCGACGAGGTACCAGGTCAGCAGCGTCCCGCTCGCCAAGATGACGCTCATCGCGACTATCGCGAGCCGCGAAAAGCGGCGCAGGACAACGGCCGCCACTTGCCGCGTGTTATCTGGGACCTCTCCTGCTCCAATCAACAAGATAAGCGCCGGCAACCCGCCAAGCCAAACGCCTAACGCGAGACGGTGCGCAATGGAGGCGGAAAGACCCGCGATCTGCTGATCAAGCGTAACCGGATGGCTGTTGAAGGGGTATGCGGCGAGGCCAATACCCGCAACCAGCGCGGCCAACAGCAAAGCCAGGTCCGATCTCGATGCTTTCTTGAGGGTGATCCAGGCCATGACGGCGGGGATGCAAGCCGCTACAGAGCAGCCGATTTCAATAATCGCGATCCGGCCGACCCCGGTCTTGGTGAGGAACGTCGCGATCACCGAGCCATTTATGGAAAGGGCGCCGATTTCGGCGGCGGCGGCGGCGGCACCGACCGCACCCAGCCATGTCGCGACAGCTCCGGCAAAGGCAGCCACACATACCAACAGAACGACCCGGCGGCGCCAAACGGACCCCCCCGCCGGCGCCACGGCGTCGCGCGTATACCAGACCAACACCCCGGACCCCAGGACGATAGCCGCCGCCAAGGTTGCAACGGCTCTGACAATCGCAAATGGGTCGATCATGGTCGCGCAGCCTAACTTATGGAGCCTTGACCGTGAAGCTAAGCTTGTCGTCGACAGTGTGACCATCGACGGACAACATATGATATCCGATGTTGACCGGACCGGCCGGCAGGTTGTCCGGAAGCGCGACGATCAGAAGCCGCGGATCGGAACTGTCGCCATGGCTGGCCAAAGGGATCTGCGCTCCCTGTGCCGGGACGATCCACACCTTCGCGAATGCCGGTTCGACCCCCTCGTTGAACCAGAGCTTCAATTCCTTGGGCGCCTTCTCAAGGACCGCGCGCGCGGAGGGATCGGACTTAACGAGACGCGAATGCGCCAAGGCACCGGAGAGCGCGACGCCGAACCCAAGCAACGCAACGAGAAAAAAGAGGAGGGCCCGTTCCCTCCGGTCAATCGCGCGCCTCATCTCGCAGCTCCATGTTAGTTTTGGCGTTTCCCTTGGCATTCGGGATCGTGGTTCTGGCACCTTGCCACGGCTTATCGCGAATCCTTAACGCCATGGGTAGAGCCCATGTTGTCGCACTGGGGAGCGCCCGTATCGCTCTAAAGCAAATTGTAATCGCCTCTCACGCGAGCTTCCAGGGGCTTTGAAGCGTGGCAAAAAAGTCATAGTGCGCATCGAAAGCGTCTTGGCAAGCACTGATCGTTTGACAAAGGGTCAATATCGCGTGAACCCTAGAAAAATAAAACTGGAGGGAAAGTTCATGACCGGTGCTATCAGAATTTGGGCCGCTGCTTTCGTCGCAGCTCTCGCCATCACGCGTGCCGATGCCGCGGATTTGACTCCCACGCCGGAACCGCTTCCGCCGGCTCCGCCGCTCTTCTACGTCCATGTCGGCGCCCTGGGTGCCTTTTACTCGCCGCCCGACGCGCAGTCGACCGGAGGCGGGTTCTTGAAGAACATACCGACCCCCCTCGGTACCGCAACATTGAACAACGTAGCTATCCCGCCAAGTTATACCGTGGGTTTGGAAGCCGGCTATTTCATCACGCCCAATTGGGCGATCGCAATCTCCGCCGGCGTGCCACCGCGCTTGCGCATCAAGGCGACTGTTTTCAATTTTACAAGTGCCTTGGGAACGGACAGTGTGGGAAGCGTGCGGTTTGGGCCCCTCATGGGCATCATTAATTACCACTTCACGCAATGGGGCCCCTTGCAGCCTTATTTAGGCGTCGGCGCGGCCTATGTGGTGATGTTCGCCAATACCAGCGACGGCATTCTTTCGAATTTCAGCGTCGATCCGACTTGGTGCCTCGTCGCGCAAGGCGGCTTCGATTATATGCTGGACGGACTTGGCTTACCTAACTGGGGCGTCTTTGTGGACGCGAAAAAGCTGATTTACCTCAATCCCAACTTTCAAGGGAATCTCCTAAACACGAATATCCACATCAGAACCCTTGGTAAGATCGATCCCTGGATCGCGTCGACAGGCATCACTTTCAAATATTAGCCGAAGGCTTTGCGCCATAGGCTAAACGGATGCCAGCCAAGCCGCCAGGCACGAAAAAAGAACGCTTCCACGGACTACGTGGGAGCGAAAACGCTCCCACGT
>JBOHJQ010000150.1:0-3792 GCA_050728655.1 Methylocella sp. | reverse complement strand
AGCCTGGCCTGGCCGAGTGTTTCCTTGGCTTGCCGCGTGCGGGCGTAGACCTCGCCGCCTTGATAGATCGGTATAGTAAGCTCACCGGAGATCGCGGCGTTGAAGAGACGTTGTCCGGGAAAACCGGCGAGGATAGTGTTTTGCTGGACTGCGCCGACAAGGTTGACCGTCGGGTAGAGTTCTCCCTCGACGAGCTTGACCTGCAATGCGGCCGCATCCACCGCATGCAACGCCGCCTGAACTTCTGGATGTTCGGCAAGCGCAAGTTGGACCGCAACGCCAAGCGTATGCGGCAGAAGACTCTCGATTGTGCGCGCCGGTTCGAGTCTTGTCGGCTCGACGCCAATCACTTGCCGGTAATCGGCGATGCTGGTCTGCAGAATCGCTTGCGCCGTGAAGTAATCGGCGCGTGCCGAAGCAAGACTCGATTCGGCCTGGGCGACGTCGGTCCGGGTCACCTCGCCGACGGTGAACCGGTCGCGGGTCTGCCGCAGTTGCTCTTGAAGGACGATGATGTTGTTTTTACGCAGATCGAGGATGGCGGTATCGCGCAGGACATTCATATACGCGGTCGCCGCGCTTTGCAGCACATTTTGCTCGGTGTTGCGCAAGGTCTCGCGCGCCCCGAAAATATTCGATTCGGCCTGCCGCACGCCATTCACTGTCCGGTTGCCGTTGAACAGATTTTGAGTGACGGAGAGACCGTAAGTCGACGTGGCGGTGTTGGCTCTCACCGTTCTTATCTTGCCACTCGCGTCGGTGTTATCGAGGCGATTGTAGCCATATTGCGCGTTCGCGTTGGCCGTTGGCCGCCAGGCCGCGCTCGCGCGGGGCAGATTTTCATCGGTGGCCCGGACCCCGGCGCGCTGCTGGTTCATGTCCGGGTTGCCGGCGTAGGCGCGCGCCAAGGCGCTCGACATTGTTTCCGCCCGGCCGGGCGAGGCGCTGGGCGACAACGCCATGACGATCAGGGCGCCCACAATCCCCGCCAGAACCGGCCGCGCATGGAAATGGGCACGAGTTAAGACGGCACGGCGCATCGAAGGAAACCAATCCCTTATTTATAGACTCGCCACCCCGGCGTAGCGCGGTCCGCGCATGGTCTCCGTCGCGATCCCCCGGGCCGGGACTTTTGAATGAGCCTGCGGGTAGGAGTTTACTCGTTTGAGACGGCCGGCGGGCGGCCTGCCCGCCTTTCTCAACAGAAATTGTGGGCGAAATTGTAGCTCCGTCGCAAAAATGTGACACCTCGCGCAAGCGTCATTTGCGCGGCATTGGAAGTCTTCAAATGTCCCCCTCTCCGTCAATACTCGAATATCCTTAGGGGCGTCTCGCCAGGTGATGCCGAGCTGCGCGAGAAGCCGCCCGACCCCGACGCGGCTCAAGGTGATCTTGAATTTGTCCTTGATCAACGCCGCCGCAGCTCCCCGATAAGCTGCAGGAAAGCGGCAAACCGATTTCGCGGAATGGCCACCCCGGCGATCTGGAAGGCGGCATGATGGCCGCGGCGGACGGCCTTCGCGCCGGTCCTGAGTGGGACTGCTTGCCGGCGCGCGTTTATTCAGGCGGCGAGATCGGCGACGACCGCGTCGAGCACCGGAAAGCCTTCCGCGCTCACTCTAATGCGCCCGCGCGAGGTATATTCGACCATGCCATCGGCGACGAGCGAGGCGACCCGGCGGGGGTCGAGGCCGCGCCCGGACATTGCTTGAAACGCCGCCAGTTCGATTCCTTCGGCGAGACGCAAGCCCATCAGCAGAAACTCGTCGCCCTGCTCCTCCGACGACAGATAATCGTCCTCGACCAAGGCATGGCCTTGGCTCTCGACGGCGGTCAGCCACATCTCGGGATGGCGTTCCGTCGCTTGCGCGCGGCGGCCTCCTGCCGTCAAAATCCGGCCATGCGCGCCGGGACCGACGCCGACATATTCGCCATACCGCCAATAGATGAGATTGTGCCGGCTCTCGGCGCCGGGCCGCGCGTGATTGGAGATTTCATAAGCGGGAAGACCGGCCTTCGACGTGACCTCCTGCGTCACATCCCACAACGCGCGGGCGTGATCGGCATCCGGGAGGACGAGCTTGCCCGCGTCGCGCAAGCGCTCGAACATCGTGCCATGCTCGATCGTGAGCTGATAGAGGGAAAGATGATCGCGCGCGCGGAGAATCGCACTTTCCAATTCCTCCCGCCAGCCGGCAAGCGTTTGGCCTGGCCGCGCATAGATCAGATCGAAGGAATAGCGCCCAAAGATAGACGCAGCGAGTTCCACCGCGCGCATCGCCTCCTCGGCTGTGTGGCCCCGGCCGAGCGCATTCAAATCCGCGTCGTTCATCGCTTGGACCCCGAGCGAGACACGGTTGACGCCGGCCGAGCGGAAGCCGCGAAGCCTCTCCGCCTCGACGCTGGTCGGATTGGCCTCGAGGGTAATCTCTGCATCGGTCGCGACCGGCCAATGCAAGGCGATCGCATCGAGGATGGCGGCGGTTGTTTGCGGCTGCATCAAGGATGGTGTCCCGCCGCCGAAAAAGATCGAGGCTACGGTGCGGCCTTGCGTCAACGCCGCGCGGTGTGCCAGTTCCGCCTTGAAGGCCTCGACATAGCGGCCCTCGTCGATCGGCTTCGCGCGCACATGGCTGTTGAAATCGCAATAAGGGCATTTGGCGAGGCAGAACGGCCAATGCACATAGATCCCGAAGCCTGGGCCGGCGGCGATGTTGGTTTGCAAAGACCTCTCCACTTCGCTCACGCCATCCTTGAGCAGCCGCCGGAAGCATCGGCTCGCGGCATCATCGCGGATGAATTTGCGCGGTCAAAGTCGCACACTCGCGCGAAAACTCGTGCTACACTGATCGAATTTCGAACCGGCGCCAGAAAGCGCAGATTCGCCGCGATTTGTTAACAATGGATACACCACGTTTGTTTGAGTTTGGAAAGGGCACAGCTTGGAAAGCATCGCGTTGGTCGCGGCGCCCATGAGCATGAGTAAAGGTAGGTATCGAGTTATCTTGAACCGCCGCCGATGCCGGCGCACGTCCTCGTCATGAACGATGTTGGGGACCTCGTCACGGATTACCAGTGCCAAACCGCGATCTAGCGGGGGTTCGGGGGGCGAGGTCAGACTGAAGTGGCCGTCGATCTTGGGACCGGTGGCTTAGTGGGGAGAATTCTGCTCCGAACGGTTTTGGACAGAGCGGAAATTGACCAAGACGAGACGGAAAATTGGTGCGGCGCTGAAGGCGAAGATTGCGCTTGCGGCGCTGCGCGAGCAGGCGGGGAACGACCTGGCGCGGCGTTATCAGGTTCACCCGAACCAGATTTACGCCGGGAAGAAGCAGCTTACATGGTTTTGCGGCGCGGGCGTTCCTTCGCCTCCTGCCAGGCTTTCGCCCGCTGAAGCAGCGGCAATCAAGCGGCGCGGAGAAAAAGCTGTTAACAATGATTGCGATTCTAATGACGATAATAACGCGCGCGGTGCAACCAAACCGGGGCCAATGCGTTGTGGCTAGGAAAGCCTTGGAGTTTCGAAATGTTTCGCAATAAGATATCGATCGTCCTGGCCGCTGCCGCCTTGGCCGCGCTCACGGCCTCCGCCAACGCGCAAACCACGCGGCATCGTCACCACCCGCGCGTAGCGGAGAGGTACTACGACGAACGTCCGCCGCTCACCGTCAACCGGCGCAGTTTCCTCGACCCCGGACCGGCTGTTCCGGTGGGCAGCATGTCGAACTACGTGACGGCCAATACGATCTTCAACCGGACGCCGGACCAAATCTTTGCGAGGTCGCAGTTCGG
>JBOHJQ010000149.1:0-4109 GCA_050728655.1 Methylocella sp. | reverse complement strand
CCGCCTCGACAAGATCGTCGTCCATATCGCCGCGAACATGGTCGCGGAAGTCTGCTCGGTCTATGTGCTGCGCGCCGACGGCCGGCTCGAACTTTACGCGACGGAAGGCTTGAACCGCGAAGCCGTACATCTGACCACGCTGCGCACGGGCGAAGGTCTCGTCGGCCAAATTGCCAAGACCGCCGAGCCGCTCGCTCTTGCCGATGCGCAGTCGCATCCGGCGTTTGTGTACCTGCCGGAGACCGGCGAGGAAATCTATTCGTCATTCCTCGGCGTGCCAATCCTGCGCGGCGGCAATACGCTCGGCGTCCTGGTCGTCCAAAACAAGGCGCGCCGCAGCTATCCCGAGGACGAGATCGAGGCGCTCGAGACAACTGCCATGCTGCTCGCCGAAATGATCGCCTCGGGCGAATTGCAATCGCTGGCCCCGCCTGGCCGGGATATTGCGCTCCGCCGGCCGCTCGCCTTGAAGGGAACCCCGGTCGCCGACGGCGTCGGGCTTGGCCACGTTGTCCTGCACGAGCCGCGCGTCGTCGTCAAACAGCTCATTGCCGAAGATATCAAGGTGGAGATGGAGCGGCTCGACAGCGCTATTGGCGCCATGCGTAAGTCGCTCGATCTTCTGATCGAGCGCGGCAACATGGGTCCCGGCGAACCTCGGGATGTTCTTGAAACGTTCCGGCGCATTGCGCATGACCGCGGTTGGTTGCGTCGGCTGCACGAGGCGGTGGCGACCGGGCTCACCGCTGAAGCCGCCGTCGAACGTGTCCAAAACGTCGCGCGCGCTAAATTACAACGGCGGACCGAGCCTTTTTTGCGCGAGTGGCTGCATGATTTCGATGAACTCGCCAACCGCTTGCTGCATCAGCTCACCGGGCAGGGTTTTGTCGGCGCGCCCAGGGATTTGCCGTATAATTCGGTTATCGTCGCACGCGCCATGGGGCCCGCCGCGCTGCTCGAATATGATCGCGCCAAGATTCGCGGCCTTGTCCTCGAGGAATCCGGCGCCTTAAGCCATGTCGCCATCGTCGCCCGTGCGCTCGGCATCGCGGCCGTCGGCGACCTAGCCAATGTCGTCGACTTGGTTGAGCCCGGCGATGCAGTGATCGTCGATGGCATCTCCGGCGACGTTCATCTGCGCCCGCCGCCCGACGTCGAGCAGTCCTATGCCGAAAAGGCGCGGCTGCGCGCGCGCAAGCAAGAGCAATATCACAAGTTGCGCGACGTGCCGGCCGTGACCAAGGACGGTGTCGCGATCGATCTCCATATGAACGCCGGAATGCTGGTCGATCTCCAGCACGTCGCCGAGACGGGGGCTGTGTCGGTCGGGCTATTCCGGACCGAGATCCAGTTCATGCTGGCGTCGCGATTGCCAAGGATGAGCGAACAGGAGGCGTTTTACCGGAACGCCCTCGATTTGGCCGATGGCAAGGAGGTTACTTTCCGCACGCTCGATATCGGCTCCGACAAGGTCCTGCCCTACATGGCGAAGGTCGAGGAGGAAAACCCAGCGCTTGGCTGGCGCGCCATTCGCCTCGGTCTCGACCGGCCAGGGCTATTGCGTTCGCAATTGCGCGCCTTGCTGCGTGCCGGCTCGGGACGTGAATTGCGGATCATGTTTCCAATGATCGCCGCGCTCAGAGAATTCGAAACCGCGAAATCCTTTGTCGACAATGAACTCGCCCTTTTGCGGCGGCACAGCCGGGCGCCACCATCCAATCTCAAGCTTGGCGTCATGATCGAGGTGCCTTCCATGCTCTGGCAGCTGGATGAAACCTGCCGGTGCGCCGATTTTATTTCGGTCGGCTCGAACGACCTCGTGCAATATCTTTATGCCGCCGATCGGGAGAACAAGCGGGTCGCGGCGCGGTTCGATCCTCTGTCGGCGCCGGTCCTACACGCCTTTAAGCTTATCGCCGACAAGGCGCGCGCATACGCGACGCCGTTGACGCTTTGCGGCGAAATAGGCGGCAAGCCGCTCGAAGCCATGGTCTTGCTCGCGTTAGGCTACCGCGGCCTGTCGATGTCGCCTGCGTCGATCGGACCCGTGAAAGCCATGGTGCTCGCGACCAATCTCAGTGAAGCGGAAGATTTTGTCGCGACCCTCATGAAGGAGGCAAGCGGGAGCCAGCCCTTGCGCGACAAATTGCGCAAGTTCGCGAAAGCCCAAGGCATCCCGGTTTGAGCGCCGTTGGCGGCTCGCCCGAGGCCGAGTGATCCAGGAAGATGGATGCGGTAAGCGCGAATTAACGGATCGCTTACCTTGATCCGTTAACCTTGCGGCATGGTCATATATAGGCGCGTGCGTGCGACACTTTATCCATTGGCTCTTTATTGCGTCTCCGGCGCGATCGGCGGCTATTTCGTCTGGCATGCGGTGAACGGCGAGCGCGGTCTTAAAACCAACGACGAATACGAGCATAAGATCGCGGCTCTGCGCGGCGAGCTAGAGGGTCTCAAATCGGAGCGTGCCTTGTGGAATCACAAAATCGCATTGCTGTCTGGCCGTGCGATCGATCGCGATCTTCTCGACGAAGAGGCGCGCGCCCTGCTTGGCCGAGTGAACCGGAACGATCTTGTTGTATTGCTGCCGCGAACGCAAAAGTGAACCGCGCGAGCCGTCCTATATAGGGGTTCGAAAACTCTCGGTGCATCGCACGGCCTTAAGCAAGCGACGCTTTTGTCTCACGGCATGGTTTAACCGCTACGAACGTTCGCCGGATCCCTTTAACTTTTTCCTGGCTATACGCGGGCGAGACAGTCTCCGAGGGCTCGCTTTCCTCTTGATGCCGAGCTATTCTTGTTGCTCTCGCCGCCTCTGGCCTTGCAAAAAGGGCTTTTCATGGCCGCCGCATCTTCCGCTAACCGCGGCAAAACCGCGCCTTCGAAAGCGCGAAACGCCCGCGCGAACGGCGCCGCTTTCAGCAAGGAAGAGGAACTGACCGCCTTTCGCAGCATGCTCCTCATCCGCCGGTTCGAGGAAAAAGCGGGGCAGATGTATGGCATGGGTCTGATCGGCGGTTTTTGCCATCTCTACATTGGTCAAGAGGCGGTCGTCACCGGCGTCGTAATGGCTGCGGCGGAAGGCGATCAGACCATCACCGGCTACCGCGATCATGGCCATATGCTTGCTTGTGGCGTGGACCCCAACGCCGTCATGGCGGAATTGACCGGGCGCAAAAGCGGCGCCTCGCAAGGGAAGGGCGGCTCCATGCACATGTTTTCGAAGGCAAAACATTTTTACGGGGGCCATGCCATCGTGGGGGCGCAGGTGCCGCTTGGCAGCGGGCTGGCGTTCGCCAACCGTTATCGCGGCAATGGCAACATTTGCTTCACTTACTTCGGCGACGGCGCGGCGAACCAAGGTCAAGTCTACGAGAGTTTCAACATGGCGGAACTCTGGAAACTGCCTGTCGTCTATATTATCGAAAATAACCGTTACGCCATGGGCACGTCCGTCAGTAGATCTTCGGCGCTGACCGATTTTTCCAAACGCGGCCAATCCTTCAACATTCCGGGCGAGCAGGTCGACGGCATGGATGTTCGCGCGGTAAAAGCCGCCGCGAGCCGTGCCGCGCAATGGTGCCGGACAGGCAATGGCCCGATGATCCTCGAAATGCAGACCTATCGCTATCGCGGCCATTCGATGTCGGATCCGGCGAAATACCGGTCTAAGGACGAAGTGCAAAAAATGCGCGAAGAGCGCGATCCGATCGAACAGGTCCGCGCGCGCTTGTTGACGAGCAAGCAAGCCAGCGAAGACGATCTGAAAAAGATCGATGCGGCGATCCGTGCCGTCGTTGCCGAGGCCGCGGAATTTGCCTCGCATGAGCCGAAGCCAGACCCGGCCGAATTGTGGACCGGCGTCTTGGGATAATCGGCGGAGAAAGAATCGGGCAAGACCATTGCAAGGACATCAGATGGCGACGAACATTCTCATGCCCGCGCTTTCGCCGACGATGGAGCAAGGCAGGCTTGCGAAATGGCTGAAAAAAGAAGGTGACGCGGTGCGCTCGGGCGATGTCCTCGCCGAGATCGAAACCGACAAGGCGACCATGGAGGTCGAGGCTATCGACGATGGCACGCTTGCGAAAATTCTGGTGCCGGAC
>JBOHJQ010000148.1:0-4426 GCA_050728655.1 Methylocella sp. | reverse complement strand
GGCGTATCGACGATATTGATCCGCGTGTCCTTCCATGCAATCGACGCCGCCTTGGCGATGATCGTGATCCCGCGCTCCTTTTCGAGATCGTTCGAATCCATGACCCGCTCGGCGACCCGCTGATTTTCGCGAAAAGCGCCGGATTGCTGGAGCAGACGATCGACGAGCGTCGTCTTGCCGTGATCGACGTGCGCTATAATGGCGATATTGCGGAGTTTCATTTTCAGACCTGAAACAAATTGCCGCGTCCGGACGGCCCGCCGGTAGGACACTGGCCAGACGATATTTATTTGAGACGACGTTATTTTGAAGAATGTCAGCCAGCCCCCAATATGGGGCGGCATCTTCGCGATTGCAGCATCCCCTATACCAGACAACGCGATTTGGAAACCCGTCATCGCCCAGCAAAAGGGCACGAATTGGGACTGCCCGCCTGGCGGAGTCCCACGGTCCCGCGAAAAACCATGACTCCCGTTCAGAGACGCTTAGCGTCTCCAGAATTCATGGAAATGATTGACCGGCCCGGGGCCGTGGCCGGCGGAAAGCTGGTCGGCCGCCGCAAGCGCTCTAGTGAGATAAGCTTTTGCCGCGCCGATGGCTTCGCCAAGCTCAAAGCCCTGCGCGCAAAAGGCCGCGATCGCCGAAGATAAAGTGCAGCCGGTGCCATGCGTGTTGCGGGTTACGACGCGTGGGCCGGAAAACAGCCGATATGACGCGCCATCGAAGAAGAGGTCGTCGGATGTCGCTCCGCTCAAATGGCCGCCCTTGACGAGCACGGCTTTCGCGCCGCGCGCATGCAGACGCGCGGCGGCGCGGCGCATGCCTTCTCGTTCCTCCCGGATAGCATGATTAGACAGGCAGGCCGCTTCGGAAAAATTCGGCGTGACGAGGGTTGCGAGCGGAAAGAGATGCTGGACAATCGCTTTGCTTAGATCGGCTGCGCTCAATGCATCGCCGCTCGTAGCAGTAAGCACCGGGTCGAGGACGATGAAGCGGGGCTTATGAAACGCGAGCCTGTCCGCGATCGCCTCAACGACAGCGGCCGAGGCGAGCATCCCGATCTTGACGGCGGCGACATCGATGTCTTCGAAAACCGCGTCGATCTGCGCCGCCGCAAAACTCGCGGGCGGGATGTGCACGGCTCTCACCCCTTGCGTATTTTGCGCGGTCAGGGCGGTGATGACGGCCATGCCGTTGCAGCCAAGCGCGGCGAAGGTTTTGAGATCGGCCGCGACGCCCGCGCCGCCGCTTGGATCAAAACCCGCAATCGAGAGAAGATTCTTGATCATGTCCCGGCTTCCCCGGCGAACCGCGACATCGCGGTCCAGCGTCCGCGACGAAGATGCGCTAGGCATCGGTATATCGCGGTCAGCCTGACACCAAAATCCGAGCAACCATAGCGGGGCTTTCGCCTTCCTGCATACGCTGCGCGCGGCCTCCGGCGTCTTGCGAACATGACCGGATGGACCCATCACGCAAGAAAAATGTGCGCTTTCAGAGTTGCCGCGCGATCATCATGTTCTTGATTTCGGCGATCGCTTTCGCCGGGTTCAGACCCTTGGGGCAGGCCTTGGCGCAATTCATGATCGTGTGGCAGCGATAAAGGCGGAAAGGATCCTCGACATTGTCGAGCCGTTCGGCCCCCGCCTCGTCGCGTGAATCGATGAGCCAGCGGTAGGCTTGCAGCAACACGGCGGGGCCGAGATAGCGGTCGCCGTTCCACCAATAGCTCGGGCAGGATGTCGAGCAGCAGGCGCAGAGAATACATTCGTAAAGCCCGTCGAGTTTTGCGCGATCGCCCGGCGATTGGAGCCATTCTTTCTCAGGCGTTGGCGATGTCGTTTGCAGCCAGGGCTCGATCGAGGCGTGCTGCGCGTAAAAGACGGAGAGGTCCGGCACGAGATCTTTTACCACTGGCAAATGCGGCAAGGGATAGATTTTGACGGCGCCCTTGATGTCGTCCATGTGATGGGTGCAGGCAAGCGTGTTTGTCCCGTCGATATTCATCGCGCAGGATCCGCAAATCCCTTCCCGGCAGGAGCGCCGGAAGGCGAGCACCGGGTCGATCTTGGATTTAATCCAAATCAGCGCATCAAGAACCATCGGGCCGCAATCGCTTCGATCGACGAAATAGGTGTCAATGCGCGGGTTTTCGCTATCGTCTGGGTTCCAGCGGTAAATCCGGAACTCTGTCTGAGTGTTGGAGTCGCCCAGCTTCGGCCAGGTCTTGCCAATTCCGACACGTGAATTTTTCGGAAGTGTGAATTGAACCATCTGATTCTTTTACCTTTTCATTCAATACACGCGCGCCCTCGGTTCGATATATTGCGTCTCGTTGGTCAACGTAAAACTGTGCACGGGCCGGTAATCGATCGCAACCGTGCGGGCATCGGGGTCGATCGAAGCGAGCGTGTGCTTCATCCAGTTCTCGTCATCGCGCGCGGGAAAATCTTCCCGCGCATGGGCGCCGCGGGACTCGGTGCGGCGCGCCGCGCAATCCATGGTGACAACCGCTTGCACGATAAGATTGTCGAGTTCCAAGGTCTCGATGAGGTCGGAATTCCAAATCAACGAGCGGTCGGTGACCGAAATCTGGTCCCTCCCGGCCCACACGTCATGAATGAGCTTTAGGCCTTCGTCCAATGTCGGCCCGGTGCGGAAGACCGCGCAATGGGTCTGCATCACCTTTTGCATCCTGAGGCGCAGCTCGGCGGTCGGGAGTTCGCCTTTGGCATAACGGAACCGGTCGAGGCGGGAAAGCGCCTGGCCGGCCGAATCCGCCGGAAGCTCCGACTGTTTGGCGCCTGCCGCCACGAGCTCTGCCGCGCGGAGAGCGGCGGCGCGGCCGAAGACGACAAGATCGATGAGCGAATTCGAGCCTAATCTGTTGGCGCCATGGACGGAGACGCAGGCGGCCTCGCCGATTGCCATGAGGCCGGCAACGACGGCATCCGGATTACCGTCCTTCTTGATCATCACCTCGCCATGAAAATTCGCCGGAATGCCGCCCATGTTGTAATGCGCGGAGGGTAGCACGGGGATCGGCTCCCTGGTCAGGTCGACGCCGGCGAAAATCCGGGCGCTTTCGGAGATACCGGGCAGGCGTTCGTGCAGGATTTTGGGATCGAGGTGTTCGAGGTGCAAATAAATGTGATCCTTATTCTTGCCAACGCCACGGCCTTCGCGGATTTCGACGGTCATCGCGCGCGACACCAAATCGCGCGGTGCGAGGTCTTTCACCGAAGGCGCGTAGCGCTCCATGAAACGTTCGCCTTCGCAATTGGCCAAATAGCCGCCTTCGCCGCGTGCGCCTTCAGTAATGAGGCAGCCAGCGCCGTAAATGCCGGTCGGATGGAACTGCACGAATTCCATATCCTGCAAGGCAAGCCCGGCGCGCAGCACCATGGCGTTGCCGTCGCCAGTGCAAATATGCGCGGATGTACACGAGAAATAAGCCCGGCCGTAGCCGCCAGTCGCCAGAACCACAAGTTGCGATCGGAAGCGATGAATGGTGCCGTCGTCGAGCTTCATGCAGACGATGCCGCGGCAGGCGCCGTTCTCCATGATCAGGTCAATCGCGAAGAATTCAACGAAGAATTCGGTCTTGTAACGCAACGCCTGGCCGTAGAGCGTGTGCAGCATCGCGTGGCCGGTCCGGTCGGCCGCCGCGCAGGTGCGCTGCGCCGGCGGACCCTTGCCGAACTTGGTGGTCATGCCACCGAACGGGCGCTGGTAGATGCGGCCGTCCTCGGTGCGCGAGAACGGCACGCCCCAATGCTCGAGTTCATACACGGCGGCCGGCGCATTGCGGCAGAGATATTCGATCGAATCCTGATCGCCGAGCCAATCCGACCCCTTGACGGTGTCGTACATGTGCCATCTCCAATCATCTGGCCCCATGTTGCCGAGCGCCGCCGCGACGCCGCCTTGCGCCGCGACCGTGTGCGAGCGGGTCGGAAATACCTTGGTGATGCAGGCCGTCCGCAGCCCCGCCTGCGAACAGCCGACGGTCGCCCGCAGTCCCGCGCCGCCAGCGCCGACGACGACGACGTCGAACGTGTGGTCCGTAATTGGATAGGCGGCGCCGTTACGAGCCGGAGCAGCGTTGCCGTTGAACGTGGCGTTGGATGTCATGCCATCGTCTTTCGAAATTTCCTCTTTAACTTACGCGATAGTCGCGTGGGCGACCCCTCAGGTAAAGCTCAATTTCAAGACCGCGTAAATGCAAGCCAAGCCAATGCAAACCGAGAAAAAAAGATTGCCGATGAGCGCCCACTCCTTCAGCTGCGCGGCATGCACATAATCGTCGATAATCGACTGCATTCCGAGTTTCATGTGGAAGACCCCGGACAGGATGAAGAGAAGCATCAAAATCGCGGGAAGGGGATGCCCGAGTTCGGCGCGCACCGCCGCGTAATCCTTGCCG
>JBOHJQ010000147.1:0-4670 GCA_050728655.1 Methylocella sp. | reverse complement strand
ATGTTGTCGATGAGCTGGTCGGCGAGAATCTGCATGGCCTCGCGGCTCGCCCAGGCGACATGCGGGGTGACGATGAAATTCGGCAGCCGCAAATCGAGCAGAATATTGCCTTGCTTCGGGGGCTCGACGGTCAGCACGTCGAAGCCCGCGCCGCCAATGATTTTGTTGGTCAGCGCATCGGCCAAGGCTTCCTCGTCGACGAGCCCGCCGCGGCCGGTGTTGATAAGAAGGGCGTCATTCTTCATCAGCCGCAATTCACGCGCGCCAATCATGTTTTTGGTCTCGGGCGTCAATGGCAAATGCAGGGTAACGATGTCGCTGTCGCGCAGCAAGGTTTCGAAACCGGTCAGACCTGGCTGCGGGACGATGTCGTAGGCCAGCACCCTTAGGCCAAAGGCCTCGGCGATCCGGCTCAACGACTTGCCAATCGCGCCATAGCCGACAATGCCGAGCGTCGAGCCGCGCATGTCGCGAATCGGATGGTCGAAGAAACAGAATTGGTCGCAGGCCTGCCAGCGCCCGGCGCGCACATCGTCGCGGTAAGCCATGAGATTACGGCGAAGCGCGAAGGCCAGCGCAAACACGTGTTCCGGCACCGCATTGTAGGCATAGTTGCGGATGTTCGAGACGGTAATGCCGTGTGTCTTGCAGTAGGCTTTGTCCACGACATCCGTGCCGGTGGCGGCGACCGCAATCAACTTAAGGCTGGGAAGCCGCGCCAGCGTCGCTTCGCGCATGGGCACTTTGTTGATGATGGCGATTGTCGCATCCCGAAGACGATCGACGATCTCGTTTGTCGAGGTCACCGCATATTCCGTATAGCTATGCGGAAACTTCGGCGGCCGCAGCTTGGCCTCGAGGGTCGAACGGTCGAGAAAGACAATCGAGTGTTGCACGGGTTGTTCTTTCCTTGATTTGCTTGGTCGCGGATTTCCGAAGCAAGGCTTTGCGCGAGGCCCCGTTGGGACGACGCCCCGGGTTTTTCGCTATTGGCCGGGTTCAACACCTCCGCGGCCCCCGGCATTGTAAGCCGCCGCCAAAAGGTTTTGCCGCCCATGGCCGGGCGGACGCCGTGATCGCGCGACGAGGCCCGGCGCGCGAGACGCGGCGTCTCAGTCGTTGAGGACGCCTTCTGGGTGCAGCGCGGCGAAATGCTCCTGATCCGTCGGCTTCTTTTCCTTGGCCATGATGGTCGAGCGGAAATAGTCTTGGGCGGCGGCGACGCCGCTGCCAAGCTTAATTTCGATGCCGACATCGCGCATCGCCATTTCGACTCCGGAAAGTGCGCCAAGAACCATGAGGTCGTTGAGATCGCCGAGATGGCCGATCCGGAACACCTTGCCCGCGACCTGCGAGAGACCGGCGCCGAGTGCCAGATTATAGCGGCGGAAAGCGGCGTCGATCACATCGGCGCCGTTGAAGCCGGGAGGCACGATTATCGCGGTCACCGTATCGGAATACCATTTCGGTTCCTTCGCGCAGGGGTGCAGGCCCCAGGCCTTGACCGCGGCGCGCACGCCGCTTGCCAGGACGTTATGGCGCTCGAACACCCGTTCGAGCCTTTCCTCGAATAGAATTCTGAGCGATTCACGCAGGCCGTACAGCATTGGCAATGACGGGGTATAGGGGAAATAGCCCGTCGCGTTGGCCTTGATCATGTCGCCGAAATCGAAATAGACCCGCTTCAGCCCGGCTCCCTTATAGGCCGCGAGGGCGCGCGGGCTCGCGCAGACCATGCCGAGGCCCGCCGGCAGCATAAAGCCTTTTTGAGAGCCGGCGACGGCGAGGTCGACACGCCAGTCGTCCATGCGAAAGTCGATGCTTCCGATCGAGCTCACCCCATCGACATAGAGCAGCGCCGGATGATTAGCGGCGTCCATCGCCTGTCGCACCGCTCCGATATCGCTCGTCACGCCGGTCGCGGTCTCGTTCTGGACCGCCAGCACCGCCTCGATCCGGTGGCTGGCGTCGGCGCGCAGGATGGATTCGATCTTGTCCGGCTTGACGCCCGTCCCCCATTCCTCTTCCAGAACCTGGACGTCGAGGCCGATCCGCTGCGCCAAATCAATCCACAAATGGCTGAACTGGCCGAATCGCGAGGCCAAAACCTTGTCGCCGGGGGAAAGCGTGTTGCAGAGCGAGGCCTCCCAAGCGCCGGTGCCGGACGAGGGGAAAATAAACACTTGCCCGTCGGTGCTCTTGAAGACCTTCTTCAAATCCTGAAACAGGGGCAGCGTGAGCTCCGGAAATTTGGAAGACCGATGGTCTTCCATCGCTACCATCATGGCGCGCGTGACACGCTCAGGGACGTTGGTCGGTCCTGGAACGAAAAGAAAGTGGCGTCCCGCCATGATGAATCCTCCATTTGTTTTTTGTTTGCCAACTTATCGTATTAACCGAACCATTGGCTCAAGCGCAACCGCCGAAGTCGCGCGGGGGTTTGCTTTTCTAGAACATCCCTTTCAAAACCGGAAACCTGTTGCGGCCGAGAACATTTGATGGCGACAAGGTGCCTCAGCCAAGTACCAAAACGGCGCGGAAATCGTTCACATTGGTGAGGGTTGGCCCGGTGACGACCAGCTCTCCGATCGCCGTAAAGAACCCGTAGCCATCGTTGTTAGCAAGCCTGGCCTTGGCCGACACGCCGGCCGCGGCCGCGCGGGCAAGGCTATCCGGACCGATCAGCGCGCCGGCGTTGTCCTCCGTCCCGTCGATTCCGTCGGTATCCGCGGCGAGGGCATAGATGCCGGGATGGCCGTCCAAGGCGACGCCAAGCGCAAGCAGGAATTCGGCGTTGCGGCCGCCGCGCCCGGTCCCGCGCACGGTGACCGTGGTCTCGCCACCCGAGATGAGGGCACAGGGCGGGGCCGAGGGCTGGCCGAAGCCATGAACCTGGCGCGCGATCGCCGCGTGCACCAGCGCCACGTCGCGCGCCTCGCCCTCGATCGCGTTGGCCAGAATCAGCGGCGTGACACCGGCCTTGCGCGCGACCTCTGCCGCCGCCTCAAGCGACATTTGCGGGGTCGCGACGATCACATTGGCAACGCCGGCGAGGCGCGGATCGCCAGGTTTCAAAGTTTCCGCCCCTGCCGAGACGAGATGCGCGCGGACGTTTTCCGGCACGGCTATGGCGAATTTTTGCAGTATCGCCAACGCCTCGGCCGAGGTCGTTGGATCGGCGACGGTCGGCCCAGAAGCGATCACACAAGGATCGTCGCCAGGTACATCCGAGATCATGAGGGTCACCACCCGCGCTGGCGCGGCGGCGGCGGCGAGCCTCCCGCCCTTGATCGCCGACAAATGCCGGCGCACGCAGTTCATCTCGGCAATGGTCGCGCCGCTCGTCAAGAGAGCCTTGTTGATGCCCTGCTTGTCGGCAAGCGTCACGCCTGCGGCGGGCAGGGCGAGAAGCGCCGAGCCGCCACCAGAAATCAGGCAAAGCACCAGGTCCTCGGGGGTCAGGCCCCTGACCATCGCGAGAATGCGTTTAGCCGTTTCCTGCCCGGCTGCGTCGGGGACCGGGTGGCTGGCTTCGACCACCTCGATGCGTTGACAGGGCGCGCCGTGGCCGTAGCGGGTCACCACCAAGCCTTCGAGCGGACCCGACCAATGATCCTCTACCGCCTTGGCCATCGCGCCGGCGGCCTTGCCCGCGCCGACGACAATGATGCGGCCTGGCGGCCGGGGTGGGAAATGCACGGCCAAGCACTTTTCCGGCAAGGCCGCGCCGACCGCCGCCTCAAACATATCAAGAAGCAGCTGACGCGGATCGATGATCATTGCGATTTCCGCTTCCCGAGAAGGTTGCCGGGGAGGCAACATGCGCTTTCCGCTCGACGGCAGCCGCGCCGCGGTCCATGCCGTGAACGCGAGCGAGTTCGCGTTCCGCCGCGCGGGGCTTACCCTCCAAGACGGCCTGGCGGGCAACGGCGCGGTAAAATGCGGCCTTATATTTTACGCGCTGGCGACGCCGTTACATAACCGCAAACACCGGGCTTTCAATCACTTTCTCGCCGCGCGACGCATTACGGGGCGATAACCTGATGAAACGGCCATTGTTTTTGCCAGATACGATCCTTTCGAGGCGGAAGTTCGCGCGCGAAATCATCCGGTGCAGCCGCTTCCCACGATCTCGCGTCGCCCGCGTGCGATGTCAACGGGAGGGTTGCTAAGGCCGGAATTTGGCAATAAGCCTTCGCTTGCATCACGTGAGGGCGTGCCCGCCGACGCAAGCCGGGTGCATGGACGAGCGGCAAAAAAGACACGACCGGAACGCCCGCGCCGGTTGGAGGCCCACGCATATGGGAGGGGTATTTGGACATTCACGAGTATCAAGCCAAGGAGATTTTGGCGAATTTCGGGGTGGCAACGCCGCACGGAGCGGTGGCCTACAGCCCTGACCAAGCCGTCTATTGCGCCACCGAGCTTGGCGGCTGGCATTGGGCGGTGAAGGCTCAGATCCATTCCGGCGCCCGCGGCAAGGCCGGCGGCGTAAAACTCTGCAAGACCTATAACGAAGTGCGCTCGGCGGCAGCCGAGCTTCTCGGCAAGACTCTCGTCACCAATCAAACCGGTCCCGAGGGCAAGGTCGTGCAGCGAGTCTATGTCGAGGTCGCCGAACCGTTCGAGCGCGAGATTTACCTTGGCTTCGTTCTTGACCGCAAGGTCGA
>JBOHJQ010000146.1:0-5148 GCA_050728655.1 Methylocella sp. | reverse complement strand
CTTGAAAGCCCTCATCTCGTCATGCGCGTGATACTTCTTCGATCGCCGCACCGTCTTCTTCAACAGCGGATGCGTGAAACGGCGCTCGACCTTGACGACGATCGTCTTTTCCTGCTTGTCGCTCACCACGACACCATGGAGAATTCGCTTCGGCATGATTTCTTGAACCTGTCTTTACCTAACCTTGTTTGCGATCCTATTTCGCGCCTTCGACCGGCTGTTGCGCGGCGAACGTCTTGATCCTTGCGATATCGCGGCGCACAACGCGGACCCGTGCGGTGTTTTCGAGCTGCCCGGTGGCGCGCTGAAAGCGCAGGTTGAATTGCTCTTTTTTAAGATTCAGGAACTCTTGCTCAAGCTGATCCTTGGACATCACCCTGAGATCGGACAATCGCTGCTTCTGTTTCATGACCGCCTCCCCTTTACTCGACGATTCGTTGGATGAAGCGGGTCTTGATCGGCAGCTTGGCGGCGGCCAGAAGGAGGGCTTCCCGGGCAAGTTCGGCAGGGATCCCGTCTAGCTCGAACATGATGCGGCCCGGCGCGACCCGGCAGGCCCAGAATTCCGGCGCGCCCTTGCCTTTGCCCATGCGAACCTCGGTCGGCTTCTTCGAGACCGGGACATCCGGAAAAATCCGGATCCAGACCCGGCCGGCGCGGCGCATGTGACGGGTCAGCGCGCGCCGCGCGGCCTCGATTTGGCGCGCGGTAATCCGCTCGGGCTCGAGAGCCTTGAGGCCGAACTGGCCGAAATTTAATTCGAGCCCGGCTTTCGAGGCGCCGCGGATGCGGCCCTTGAAGGCTTTCCGGAACTTTGTTCGCTTGGGTTGCAACATGGTTCAAACTCTTGAAGCTCGCGCCGGCGCGCGATCAGGCGGCATCGCGCTCACGCCGCCGCCGCTCGCCGCCGCCGCCGGAATGATCCCCTTCGGCCATTTTCTTGTCTTGCGCCATCGGATCGTGCTCGAGAATTTCGCCTTTGAAGATCCAGACCTTGATCCCGCAGGTGCCATAGGCCGTGTGCGCCGTGGCGGTGCCGTAAACGACATCGGCGCGTAACGTATGCAGCGGCACCCGGCCTTCGCGATACCATTCGAGCCTTGCGATTTCGGCGCCGCCGAGGCGGCCCGAGCAGTTGATTCTGATGCCTTCCGCGCCGAGCCTGATCGCCGACTGCACCGCCCGCTTCATGGCGCGGCGGAAGGCGACGCGGCGCTCAAGCTGCTGGGCGATCGAATCGGCAACGAGGACCGCGTCGATCTCGGGCTTGCGCACCTCGACAATATTGATGAGCACTTCGGACTCCGTCATCCTCGCCACAATCTTGCGGATCTTGTCGATGTCGGCGCCCTTCTTGCCGATCACCACGCCAGGGCGCGCCGAATGGATCGTCACCCGGCATTTCTTATGCGGCCGCTCGATGACGATCTTCGAAATCGCTGCCTGCTTGAGGTTCTGCATGAGCGTCGCGCGAATTGCCATGTCCTCGTGCAGGAGCTTTCCATATTCGGCCCTGCCCGCGAACCAGCGCGAATCCCAGGTCCGGTTAATGCCGAGCCGCAGGCCGATCGGATTGACTTTTTGTCCCATCGTTTTCTCCTTACGCCTGAGCGGCGGCGCCGGCTTCCCGGACAACGATCGTCAGATGCGCGAAAGGCTTACGAATGCGCCCGGCGCGCCCCCGCGCGCGCGCGCTGAAGCGCCTCAGGATCATCGCGTTGCCGACATAGGCCGCGGCGACGACGAGATCGTCGACATCGAGATTGTGGTTATTCTCGGCGTTGGCGATCGCGCTCTCCAGGGTCTTCTTGACATCGAGGGCGCTCCGCTTGCGGGAAAACTCGAGATCGGCGAGAGCCTTCTCAACCTTCTTGCCCCGGATCAGCTGCGCCAAAAGGTTCAGCTTCTGCGGGCTGACCCGCAGCATCCGGGCGACCGCCTTGGCTTCATTGTCCTTCAGCGCGCGCGGCGCTTTCGCCTTGGCCATGATCAGTCTCTTTCAGACTCGTTTGGCTTTTCTGTCCCCGGCGTGACCGTGAAAGGTCCTTGTCGGAGAAAACTCACCGAATTTATGGCCGATCATGTCTTCGGTAACGGAAACCGGCACATGCTTGTGGCCGTTATAGACCCCGAACGTGAGGCCGACGAATTGCGGCAATATGGTCGACCGGCGACTCCAAATCTTAATGATCTCGGAGCGGCCTGAATTGCGCGAGCTCTCCGCCTTCTTGAGCAGATAGCCATCGACGAACGGGCCTTTCCAGATCGAGCGCGCCATGATCAGCCCTTCTTCTTGCTCTTGTGGCGTGAGGTCACGATGAATTGGGCGGTGGATTTGTTGGTCCTGGTCCTTTTGCCCTTCGTCGGCTTGCCCCACGGCGTCACCGGATGGCGTCCGCCCGAGGACCGGCCTTCACCGCCGCCATGCGGATGATCGACGGGATTCATCGTCACCCCGCGATTATGCGGTCTGCGCCCGAGCCAGCGGCTGCGTCCCGCCTTGCCATGCGAAATATTCATGTGATCGGGATTGGACACCGCGCCAACGGTTGCGAAACATTGGCCATGGATAAGGCGCTGCTCGCCGGAGTTCAGGCGGACGATGACATAGCCCTCGTCGCGTCCGACCACCTGGGCGTAGGTGCCGGCCGAACGCGCGATGGCGGCGCCCTTGCCGATCTTCATCTCAATATTATGAACGATGGTGCCGACCGGCACATTGGCAAGCGCCATCGCATTGCCTGGCTTCACGTCGGCCTGCGCGCTTGAAATCACTTCATCGCCGGGGCCAAGCCGCTGCGGCGCGATGATGTAGGAAAGATCGCCGTCGGCATAGCGAATGAGCGCGACAAAGGATGTCCGGTTCGGATCGTATTCGATCCGCTCAACCTTGGCGGGAATATCGCGCTTGCCGCGCTTGAAGTCCACGATCCGGTAACTCTGCTTGTGCCCGCCGCCGCGAAAGCGCACGGTGATCCGGCCATTGTTGTTGCGGCCGCCGGTCGAAGGCTTTCCCTCCGTCAGTTGCTTCAGCGGCTTGCCCTTGTGGAGGCCGGAGCGATCGACGATGACGAGCTGGCGAAGGCCCGAAGTGACCGGTTTGAATGTCTTCAGCGGCATTGGCGCATTCCTCAAAGTAAAATCTCAAAGCCCGGTCGTTACATCGATCTTGTGTCCCTCGGCGAGGGTCACGACGGCCTTCTTCACATCGGATTGGACGCCGCGCGTGCCTTTAAATACCTTTCGCTTGCCTTTGCGGATGAGCGTGTTGACCGCTTCCACCTTGACATCGAAGAGCCGCTCGACCGCCGCCTTTATCTCGGGTTTCGTCGCATTTTTACGAACCTTGAAGATGACCTGATTTGCTTCTGACGCCAGCGTCGCCTTTTCGGTGATAACCGGGGCGACGATCACGTCGTAATGATGCGCATTTTGCGCGAGCTTGGCCGGGCTCATTTGAAACGCGCCTCCAAGGCATCGATCGCCGCTTTGGTCAAGACAAGCTTGTCGCGGCGGAGAATGGCGTAGACATTGATGCCCTGCGCCGGGAGAACGTCGATGTGCGGAATGTTGCGCGCGGCAAGGCAAAAGTTTGCCTCAAGCTCCGCGCCGTCGATTATCAAGGCGTTGGTCACGCCGAGCTTGGCGAAACTCGCCTTCAAGGATTTGGTCTTGGCGTCCGCGGCGCGTGCCTCCGGCCACACGATAATTGCGCCATCTTGGGCTTTGGCGGAGAGCGCATGCTTGAGGGCGAGAGCCCGAAGCTTTTTCGGCAGATCATGCGCGTGCGAGCGCACGACGGGCCCGAAGGCGCGTCCGCCGCCGCGAAATTGCGGCACCCGCGCCGATCCGTGCCGCGCCGATCCTGTCCCCTTCTGCTTGTACAATTTCTTGCCGGTGCGCGAAATGTCCGCGCGGCCCCGCGTCTGGTGGGTTCCGGCGCGGCGTTTGGCGAGCTGATAGCGGACCATCCGCGCGATCAAATCTTGGCGCGGAACGAGCCCGAAAATAGCATCATTGAGGTCGATCGAGCCGGCGGTTTCGCCGTCGAGGGAGGTGATGTCGATCTTCATGCGCTGGCCTCCGCCGCTTCCCCCGCCGCGTCGCCCAAAGCCGCATTTGTCATGCGGTATTTGCCGGGCTTCGGCGCCGCTTGGGGAAGCGCCTTTTTCACCGCGTCGCGGACATAAATCCAGCCCCCGGAGGTTCCCGGGACCGCGCCCTCGACGAGAATAAGACCGCGCTCGATATCGAGATCGACAATGCGCAGGTTCAACGTTGTCACCCTCTCGGTGCCGAGGTGCCCGGCCATTTTCTTATTCTTGAACGTCTTGCCAGGGTCTTGCCTGCCGCCCGTCGAACCATGCGACCGGTGCGAGATCGACACGCCGTGCGTTGCCCGCAGACCGCTGAAATTCCAGCGCTTCATGGCGCCGGCGAAGCCTTTGCCGGTGCTCGTCCCAGTCACGTCGACGAACTGGCCAACGACGAAATGATCCGCGGTGATCTCGGCGCCGACCGGAAGCAACGCGTCCTCCTCGACGCGGAATTCGGCCAGCGTCATTTTGGGCTCGACCTTGGCGACCGCGAAATGGCCCCGCTCCGCCTTCGATACGTTCTTCACCTTGGCGCGGCCGATGCCGAGCTGGACTGCGGTATAGCCATTGCGGTCCTTGGTCCGATGCGCCACGACCTGACAGCCAGCGAGCTTCAACACGGTGACCGGCACATGTTCCCCGGTGCCGGTGAAGACACGGGTCATGCCGAGCTTTTGCGCGATGACACCTGACCGCATGGTTCACTTCCCTTTTCGCCGCCGCGCGGCTCCGCGCGAGGTTCTGCTCAACCTAAAAAGCCCAGCATCCGCTAAAGCTTGATCTCCACATCGACACCCGCGGCCAGATCGAGCTTCATCAAAGCGTCAACCGTCTGCGGCGTCGGATCGACGATGTCGAGAACCCTTTTATGAGTCCTTATCTCGAACTGTTCGCGCGATTTCTTATCGACATGCGGCGAACGGTTGACGGTGAATTTCTCGATCTTCGTCGGCAGCGGAATGGGGCCCCGCACCTGGGCCCCCGTCCGCTTCGCCGTCGAGACGATCTCCTTCGTCGAGGAATCGAGGATTCGATGATCGAATGCCTTGAG
>JBOHJQ010000145.1:0-5165 GCA_050728655.1 Methylocella sp. | reverse complement strand
TCTCCATCTTGGCCGGGGAACCCCCGCGACCGGATACGTTGAAGCAGACTGACCAGAGCCAGCCAAAAATCACCCCTTGCGGACGGGGCGGGCCATGCGTTCAGTCGCAGGCAGTTTTGATCGCGGTGGGCGTCGACTGGGAAGGACGCCGCCAAATCCTGGGGGTGGAGCTTTCTAACCGCGAGAGCCGGTCGAGCTGACGGGACTTTCTCACAGGCCTCAAGGGGCGCGGCTTGCGGGGTGTCGCGTTCGTCGTCTCCGACGACCACGATGGACTGAAGAAGGCCATTCGCGAGTGCCTGCCGGAAGCGGCGTGGCAACGCTTACGTGCATTTTTTAAGGAACGCGATCGGTCATCTGCCGAGGAAGCGCGACGACGATTGCCTGAAAGAACTCGGCTGGCTCTATGGGCGGCGCAACCTCAAGGAGGCGCGGGCCGACGTCAAGGCGCGGATCGAGCGGGGGCCAAGGCCGCTACGCCAAGCTGGTGGCGTGGGCCGAGGAAAACATCGAGGAAACCTTGACCTATTTCTCGCTGCCGCAGGCCCACCACAAGAACATGCAATCGACGAACATGCTGGAGCGATTCAACGCAGAGATCAAACGCCGCACCCGCGCCGTTCGCATCTTCCCGAGCGATGCGAGCTGCCTGCGGCTTATAAGGGCGCCGGCTGTGGAGCAACATGAGAACTGGCAGGAGGATAACCGCACCATCAACATGGCGCTGCTCAAGGAGATGAAGCGCGAGCGCTTGAAGGCGGCGGCCTGAGGCTCGCTCGGGTTCACCAAGGGGAATTGGCCGCCACCCCCTCTCCGCCTCCGTCGCTCGCCAGATCTGGCGAGCAAGCGAGGGTGGCTCCGAAGAGATGGCTTCACCGGATCGTCATGATGCTTTTGTACAACTTGACGCAAACAACTTAGAGTTGCTTCAATAGCGCTTCCGCGCTTGACGTTTCGGCCTTGCCTGGCGCCGCCTCGACATTGAGCTTTCGTACCACGCCATTGTCGACAATCATCGCATAGCGCTGCGAGCGGATGCCGAGCCCGCGCGCGGTGAGATCGAGCGAAAGCCCGAGCGCGCGCGCGAAATCGCCGTTGCCGTCGGCCAGAAAGGTGATCTTGCCATTGGCTCCGGCGCTATTTGCCCAAGCATCCATGACGAACACGTCGTTGACGCCGGTCACCGCGATCTCGTCCACTCCTTGCGCCTTGAATTGATCGAGGTTGTCAAGAAAACCTGGCAAATGGTGTTTGTCGCACACCGGTGTAAAAGCCCCGGCTACGCCGAAAAGGACCACTTTGCGGTCTTTGAAAATCTCATCCGTGGTCCGCAGTTGCGGGCCTTCCGGCGTCATGACCGTAAATGTCGCGTTGGGGATAAGATCGCCGCTCTGGATTGCCATCGTTGCTCCTTGTACCACGGGCGCTCGCTCGCCGCTCGCCGCGGGAACTATCTTGCCGCAAGGGCTTATGGTACGCGAAAACGCCGCACTGAGCGAGGAATCGGAAAAACAGTCTTCGTATTTATCATGGCTTTGGCTCGATCGCGAGCGGGTCCAGCGGCCGCTTGGAATATGCTTCACTGGACGGAGGCGGCATCGAGGTCAACCGCGAACTCGTAACTCTGCAGTTCATTCCTCAAGGTCAGGGTCACCGGGAGGGGCGCGCGGCTGTCCGTTCGCGGCTTTTCGACTTCGACGATCAGGAATTCGTTTGGGCGGCCGGATTTTCGTGTCTCGAAATACCAGCCTGGGGGGGCCTCGGCAAAGAGATCCTGCACGCTGCCGCCGCGCGGCGACAGCCGCCAGGTGGGCGTAGGGGCCGTTTCGTCGCGCGTGATTGCTACTTTGGCGTCGCGTTGTTCCGGCGTTAGATGGAGAGGCACCGCAGCTTCCGCCGCGGCAATCGCGGCTGCTTCCGGGCTCGCGGCGCTGCTCCCGGCTTGCGGGGAGGGAAGCAAGGTAAGCCTAGCCTCGGCTTTGGCGGGAAGGCAAATCCGGCTGCAAACAGCATAGGACACGTTCAAGACCAAAACGACGGGGCGGCTGGCATCCTTGGGAGCGACCCGGATGGGGAAAATCACCCGGTCGCGATACCCGAAAGCCTCGGTTCCGTCCTCGTCGATTCGCGTCGGCGCTGGATAGGAAACCACGATATCAGTGGCATTCTCCGAACCTTCGAATGAAAATACAGGCGGGACGCCAGCACCGCCGGGCATTCGCCAATAGGTGAGTACGCCGGGATCGAGGCGGAGTTCGATTCCGGCGCGATAAAAGCTTCGCGGCGGGCCGGCCCCAGCGGCAATCAGCCGCAACGACGATTTCTGTCCGGATGCCCACGTACTCGCGTAAGGATCACAGTGTACGCTGGCGGAAAATAACAGCGGCGAAAGGTTCGCGCAGGCAAGGAGGACCCCAGCTTTCCAAGCAAGATTTGAAGGCTGGAAGAAGATATGCATGGGAATATGCCGGTCGTTGGCCGATGTGTCCGTTAATTTATTTCGCAGGCATGAAAGCTGCAACCGCGATTGTCTCAATTTCGTTTGACTGCGATGAGGCATGTGACATGGGATCGACAATTTCGCCACCGGCCTCGCGGCAAAGCCAGGGCGGTTTTTTCAACGGGCAGTTGCTGATTGCGATGCCGGGGATGCTCGATGATCGCTTTGCCCGCTCGGTCATTTACGTTTGCGCCCATTCCGAGGAGGGCGCGATGGGGATCATCGTCAACCGGCCGGCGGAAAGGGTCGATTTTCCTCAACTTTTGGTGCAACTTAGAGTGATCGGCCCGGACGAGGCGATTCGTTTGCCGGCGGAGGCGAGTTCCATCCTGGTGCTTAATGGGGGCCCCGTCGACACCAGCCGCGGTTTTGTGCTTCATTCGGATGATTTTTCCATCGAAAATTCCACTTTGCCCATCGGCGGAGGCGTGTCCTTGACCGCGACAATCGATATTTTGCGGGCGATCGCGCGCGGCTCGGGACCCGGTCACGCGCTGCTTGCCCTGGGGTATGCCGGTTGGGCGGCGGGTCAGCTCGAGGCCGAGATGCAGCATAATGGCTGGCTCAATTGTCCGGCCGATCCCTCTCTCATCTTCGATTCCGCGTTGGATTCGAAGTATGAGCGAGCGTTCCGCAAGGCAGGCATCGACCCCGGGCAGCTCTCCTCGGATGCGGGTAATGCTTGAGCGCGGCCGCCGAGAAGTTATCTGCTGTATGAGCTGCTGACATCCGTTATCAGGGTCGCATTGTTGCGGTGATCCCGTATTCGGGATCGGCAATACCGGATCGAGCGTAGTTGATCCCAGAGCCACCGTTTCCGTTGTTACGGGCGTGGTAGCCTGTTCTATCCATGGCTCGTCCCACAGGACCGCCATTTCTTGTAGTCCTTGCGGGTCAACCCGCGTGAGTGGAGGCCCAATTGGGCCCAGATTAGTGTTGATCCCATCGTTGAGAGTCTCCCAGCGCTAGTTACAAGCATGGCGTGACTTCTCACCGGGCACCGAAGGACGACGCGACACTTTGCGAAATCGTTATCGTCGGAGGTGGTGCCAGGACTTGAGCTTGCCACGGGCCTGAGCAGCGCGCTCGCAATTCCGCGGCAGCCTGCGCGCCTATCTATCCGTTGACTCTCGTTTCGGGAGCCATAACGCGACGGGGGCCCAATCCATGTTAGAATTGAAGCTGGCGATCTGCCAAGCGATGAGGCTATCCGGTCATTCGGCACCATCAATCGGCGGGACGGAACAGACGACTCGGGAACCGGATTGTCTTGGCGGCGGGATGCCGGGCCATCCTCGCCTTTGCTTTCGCGCTTGCTCCTCGGCTCGCGGGCGCTCGCGCGGAGGAATCTTTATCGGGCGTTCTGATCGAGGGCTATTGGGTGGAAGTTCAGCAGCGCGTCGACAGGTCATTTCCTAATACGCAAAATAACCGGCTGAGTCTTTTTGTTGTGGACCCGCGAAGATACACGGTTGAAATGGTCAGGAACTGGGACAAGTCCGGTGACCGGCCTTACACGATAGAAGGTGCCGGAGCGTTCGGCGCCGTTGAGGTATATTCACGTGGACCCAAGGAAGCGTATTCACGTGGACCCAAAGTTCGCGTGACCCGCGACGAGCCCCGCTTCACCGTCACGACCTATTTAAAGAACTTCAAATATGTCGTGATTTTAGATGTCCACGAGAAATCTTGCAGCGCAGACGTATCTTTCCAACTGGACGCCGGCCAAAAAGATTATCTAATGCGTGGAATTCGGAGCGGGGTACTACAACGTAACGAATGGTACCGTCTTAGTTCGATAATGATCCGGAATGCGTCGTGCCGAGTCCGCGACATGAACATGGGCTGATGTGCGGTTTGAAAAAGTAAAGAGACGATCAACCGGGTTTGTTTTGCCCGGCCGGGGCTTGTGCGGGCAAATAGATGTTCCGGACTGGCGCCGCGCCGATCCGTCGCGAAACAAAAAGCCCGGCTAAGGCGCCGGGCTTTCGTCCTTGGCGAAACGGCGTTCAGGCCGCTTGCTCGATATCGGCTTCCTCGGCCTCGCCTTCTTCGGTCTTGCCGCGGCGCGGGCCTTTTTGCAATTGCGTCTCGATCACTTTCAACGACTCCGTCTCGGTCAGCTTTTGCACGACAAGAATTTCGCGCGCCATGCGATCGAGCGCGGTCTCGTAGAGCTGCCGTTCGGAGTAGGATTGCTCGGGCTGCGTATCGGAGCGGTAGAGATCGCGCACCACTTCGGCAATCGCCTTTAAATCGCCGGAGTTGATCTTGGCTTCATATTCTTGCGCCCGGCGCGACCACATGGTCCGCTTGACGCGGGCCCGGCCCGCTAAAGTGTCCAATGCCGCCTTAACCGCTGGGGCATCGGCGAGCCTGCGCATTCCGACACTGGCTGCCTTCGGTGTTGGCACCTTGAGGATCATCTTGTCCCTGACAAATCTGACCACAAAAAGCTCGAGCTTGAAGCCAGCGACTTCTTGTTCCTCGATGGCGACGATCTGGCCGACGCCGTGGGCCGGATAGACCACATACTCCTGCGGCTTGAACAGTTGCCGCTGAGGAGTCGCGGTCTTGGCCGACTTATGCGCCGACGGCACCGATTTCTCGCCAGGCTTTGTTTCCGCCATGCTCGTTTGGGGGGCGTCGAGGTGCGCGGGCGCCC
>JBOHJQ010000144.1:0-5208 GCA_050728655.1 Methylocella sp. | reverse complement strand
GAATCACGGTGTCAGTTGCCGCCGCCGGCAAGGCGGCCCGAAGTTCTTTGGTAGGAAGTACTTCGAGCGTGCGCCTAATGCGTTGAAGGACAGGCAAGACCATTTGCGAATGGGTCTTGCCATCGATTGGCACAGCGCTCTTGGCCTCGTTCCATGGGCGGAATCCATGCACTTCAAACACGCCGGCGGAAACGTCGTCTACCTCCACGGACCGGTCATCCGCGATTGGGAACTCGACGCCATTATGAACAATCGAGGAAATGTCATCTGGAGCACGCAATTTGACCATCTGCGAAGAGCCCTATGCTAAAAGAATTCGACATGCCCGCTAATGTTGCGCTGCTGCGTCCCGTGCAATGTCTTGACGAGAACATAAAGCCCTACTGAGAACCCGATCCCGGCCGCCGACGTGCGGAGCGCGTTCATGCCAGGAGGAACCAGAACTCTGAGGAGCGGCGTATCGGTGCTGTAAACAGGCGGCGTCGCCTTGTCGTAAAACAGCACCATCGCGGGGCTGAAGTCGGAATTTCCAACATCGTATCCGAACAGCGTTCCGGAGCCGGCTCTCAACTGTACTGGGGTTTGGCCGAGCGTGTCGAATTGCGCCGCGAAATTTGCCGCCATCGCATTGTCTCCTTGAAATCCCGGGTCAAGCGCACGGCGGTGTTGCCGCCGCGCGCCTGATGCTCAGCCATTGCCGATATTGGTGATCAGCGCCAACGACGGCGGAAAATAGTTTTGCAGAACTTCGTCGGCATAAACCCCATATTCGTACTTGCGGGTACGAAGCGGCCACTCGATTTGGTAATAATCCTGCCGTGTCCGGATTTGAACAACGTTGCCAACACCGGCAAGCGGATAGGGCAACACCTTCGTCGTCATCAGGATGGTGCCCGCCGGCATGTTCGGATGCACCTTAATGTCGATGACGCTGCCGCCTTGCATCGAGAACCGGTTCAGATAAGTGCGCACCATGATGCCGCCACCCACCATATCCTGCGGCGATTCGAAGACGAACCGCTGCGCGGCCGACTGCGAGCCCAACAGGATCTTCTTTGAAATGTTCAAGGCCTCCTGCGAATTGACCCACATCGTGTCGGGAGAAAGCCGGTAATTATCCCACATGAATTTCACAGCGGCATCGATCTCGAGAATGCCACCGGCGCTGTCCGAAGTCAGCGGCGTGCCTATTCCGGCGCTCCCCGAAGGCAGGGGCGAGACATATGCATTGCTCCCCGCGGCAAGTGCCTGATAGATGAGCCCATCGAAAGCGAGCGCATTCGTGGAATTGTCATTAGTGCCTAGCGAAGTAGCCAACTGGGTTCCCGTCGCGTTCGCTGTGATCACAACTGAATTAATCGTCGTGATTGCGCCGAGCAATTCGGAACCCGCCGCACCCCAAAACCAGGCATAGCCCAGCGCACCGGAGACCGGCGTAACGCTGCCGGTGATCGAGCTTGTCGTGCCCGTCGTGACGACGGTTGAGTTCGCGCTCTTTCGCGCCACGCCGCCACCGAAGGTATCTACCGACAGGTCGGCGTTGGTGCGCGTGATTGACCCTTGCACGCCGCCCACGATGCTGCCATTCATAAGCCCGTCAAGTGTCAACGCGGCGCAAATGACAGACCAGGTCTGCGCGGCAAGGGTGCCCCCTGTGGGCGGCCCCGTTAGCGTCGGCGTCGGCGTGGTGCCGAGCGGCGTCGATGTCGAGCCGCCAAGAATCATTGCCTCTTCGCCAAGCATCAGGGCCTCGAGACCTGTCTTGGCGCCTATCGCGCGGACATCGTCAAATTCCTGGCCGGCATATTGCGCCTCGAAATCGACACTCGTCTCGACGCCGATGCCCTTGTAGGTTGCCGTATAATCATGCGTTGTGACAGCCATGACAGCGTTGCGATTTGCCGAAGAAACGCCGAACCGCAATGCGGTGGTATTGATCGCGGTGATCGCGCGCCACGCCGCCTGGATGCCGCCTTTGCCCGAAACGCGGGGAATCATGTTGCGCAGGGGCGTCAGAACCGGATAAAGAAATTTCGCGCCGAGTTCCAGATCGTAGAAGGTAAGCCCGGATGTGGCGCTCGCGCTTTGCGAGAAGGTGCTCTTTTCAAGCCCAATGAGGCTCATGAAACGGGGATCGCCGGACGGCTTTTGCTGCGCGGTCTTAATCCGGTCCAGAACGTTCTGAACATCGGTGTGCATAGTCATGTCTTGCTCCTAGTCGCAGGAAATTTGAAGGGATTTTGGTGGCAAACACGATTGTCGGGAGAGAGCCTTTTGGCGCGACGGGCCACCCCGCGCGCGCAAGGCTATCGTCAAAGGTTGGGCGTTCCGGCATTCAAGCGTGGCGCCCGGGAAAGACGCTCATCGCAGCGGCGAACGGCCGTTGCGCTGCGCCAATTTGATGGCGAGAACCGACAGAGCGTCAGGGTTCGCAAGCAGCTTCTCGATGCCGCCGCCGTCATGAGCATCGCCGCCCACGTCCTCGGCTTTTGAGATCGCTCGCGGCTGGCCCAACAGGGGCAAGGGCAATGGCTGCTCCTCGATGTTCTTCACGCGCCGCAGCGCATCGGCAATCGTTTCGGCAAGCACATCGAAGCGCTTCTCCAAACGGCCTCGCATCACTTTTTGCGTTTCGCAGACGGCTCCAAGCTCAACCGAGGTATCGTGCATGTACTGGATCCTGGCTTGATCATTCTCGTTGTTGCGGGCACCGATTTTGCCAAGACGTGGGGATTTTAGAGGCGCGGTTCTGAGAGGCGCGGCAAACATCGTCATCGGCGCGAGCGAAGCACCGTCTTGCGCCAGTTCCGCGGTTTCTTCGCTCACCATGGTTCGCAAAATAGCCGAGGCGCGTGCGACGAGATCGCGCAATTCGCCCGGCACCCCGGAATCGTCTCCCTCGGTCATCTCCTCGGATGCTGAGGCGTTTTGTAGCCAGTCCAATTCCTCGATGAGGTTCGCCAGCCTTGCGACGTTGTCCATCCCTTTTCCAAAACGCCGCTGCTCGCTGGTTCCATCGGCCTTGATCATTTCAAAGGTCGCTTGCGGCAAGCACGGCAAATCGACGAGCGAGATTTCGTTCGGCGCCGCGGTGTAACGGGTGCGCCCTTCTGCGTCCGCCCACCGTCTCTCGTAGGCTCCGCCTTGGGAGAAGCCGGTATAAACCCCCTCCACGACTTTTGCCCACTCGGCATCATCGACGACTTTGGCGCAGATCTCGATCTGCTTTCCCGCGTCGTTGAAAGTAATGGCCGTCACTTTTCCCGCCGCGACAGGCCCATGCATGGCGCGGAGATTGCCGAAGCTCTTGCCGCGGGTGGATTTCGCGATCTCCTCGGACCATTTTTCATAGAGCGGCTTGGTCGAAGCATAATCGCAAATCTCTCCCGCGCGATCTTCCGTCTCGGCGGTTGCGAGGCCATAGACGAGGCGTCGCGCCGCGTCGACCTTGGTAATCGGAATGAACATGCGCAGCGCGGACATGAATGCTCCTTGCATTGAGAAAGTATCGAGAGCGGGGAAGCGTAACCCCTTGGTGCTCAAATCGCTGGTGAACAGGTTCGCCACGAACGTGGTTGCCCGCCGCCGGCATTTTGCGGGCGAAGCGCACCGTTCGCAGTGGTATGCGCGAGGCGCGAGACGCGGGTTGCCATGCGCCAACCCTTGAATGGGACCGCTGGTCGTCCCGCGTGCTGGGGGATTGCTTGTTGCAAATGTATCGCGAGACTTGTGGTTGTCTTCCACAAGGATTGCGAGCAGTTCGCCCCACAACGAGGCGTCTTCAACACCGCCGAAGGCGCATGATCCTTGAACCAAAGGCAGATCCGCCGCGATGTCTTCCGCGCGTTGAGCAGGGGAAATTTTCAGCCGTATGCGCCGCGCCGAAATCGGCCACCGTCACCATGTCGCAGGCCCCTATCTGCTTAGGTATGCTCAATAGGCTTCATGGCGAGAAGACCATCGCCGAATCAGCAATGGCGATCAGGTTCACATGGTTTCTGATCTGGCGATGAAGCGCGGGCCAAGCGTGGACTTCTGCGGGTATTGGCAGCGGCACATATGACCTGGATCTTTTTCGCCGCGGCACGAAGAGTGTCAGGGTCAATCTTTTGATTGAAATTCTTATCCAAAATATCCCGAACAAAATCCTCAATCTTCAATAGTCCATTGTCTTTCTTCGTCATTTTTTGCTCCCTTCAAGCCTACTCCAGGTTCTATCAATGATTAGGTCAGCAAAATCCTTAATCCAAAACTTTCCTCTCAATTTGTTTACATTTAGCTCTTCCCTAAGACTCTCATTAACTTCCAATATCGGGATAAATGCCTTGGCGACATCATCACGCCTAATTAGAGAGCCCTTCGGAAAGTTCTCGGCAACAAAGGCCCTCGTCTCTCGCGCGGCATTCAACCACGCCTGCTCGTGCTTATCGAAAAAGGCAACCAGCCCAACCGCCGTAAGCCGCTGCTCAGCTTCCAGCGTGAGTGCCATTATCGAATTTCCCTGACTGCGAAGAAACCGGCAAATGAGACGAAAATCAATGCGACAAATAGAATCCCAAGCGCTGCTATTGTGGCGCATTCCAAATGAAACAGTTTCGATATCAGAGCCAATGACGTTGCAAGCAGGGCAAGCATGAATCCGACAAAGGCAATCCACGCGCGTCGCTGATAGCGGAATCGTATCGTCGCCTGCTCGGCTTTCTGATAGGAATCAAAGCTGCTAGAAATTGCGCCAATGAACACAAGAGTCAGACCGGCGACCGCGGATGCTGCAGACACTACGTCACCCGCTATTTCAACGGTCCCCGCCATGGCTGATATGCTCGAATTGGTTAATTCGAATCTCTCTCAAATTGCCGACACGCACAAGCTATGTTTTGAGTTAACGCACCGTAAACTTTTTCGTTGATTGACAGGCAAAGCCCCAAGTGCTTCGCAATCCCGTCAATAAGCCCGCGTCGGAATTACAGAAGCGGAAGTGCAGCGTTTCGCCTATTCCGGCAGCGCGACAAAGCCCGCGTGGGTGAGCGCCATCGACCGATCTGCGGAAGCCTCTGCCAGCGGCGCGCGGCCAAGCGCGGCGCGCGCCTCGTTGATCGTCAAGATGCCTTTCGACGTATAGCCCGAAAGGATCGTCTCTTGCGTCGCGGGATCGGTTTCGTGGCCGGCGCTCCAGACGAATTCGAGATCGGGCGCATCGAATTCGCC
>JBOHJQ010000143.1:0-5465 GCA_050728655.1 Methylocella sp. | reverse complement strand
CCCGACAGCGGGTTCCGTGCTACTTGCCGGCGTCCTCCTCAAGTTCGGTGGCTATGGATTTATCCGCTTCTCCTTGCCGATGTTCCCGGAAGCCTCCGCCTACTTCGCGCCGCTCGTCTTCGCATTGTCGATCGTGGCGATCATCTATACCTCGCTCGTTGCCTTGGTGCAGGAGGACATGAAGAAGCTGATTGCCTATTCCTCAGTGGCGCACATGGGCTTCGTGACGATGGGCCTGTTCAGCATGACCGCGCAAGGCGTGCAGGGCGCCGTCTTTCAGATGGTCTCGCATGGTCTCGTCTCGGCCGCCCTATTTCTTTGCGTCGGCGTCGTCTACGACCGGCTGCATACCCGCGACATCGCCGCCTACGGAGGCCTTGTCGCCCGCATGCCCCTCTATGCTACGGTTTTCATGATCTTCACGCTCGCCAATGTCGGCCTGCCCGGCACCTCGGGCTTCATCGGCGAGTTCCTGACATTGCTTGGCACGTTCAGGATCAACAGCTGGGTCGTGTTTCTGGCAACCACCGGCATTATCTTGTCGGTTGCCTACGCGCTCTATCTTTATCGCCGCATCATATTCGGCGTTCTCGACAAGCCCAGTCTTGCGTCGATTCGCGATCTTTCCTTGCGCGAGGCCACGCTGTTTGCGCCGCTTGTCGCTCTGACCATCTTCTTCGGCGTTTACCCGGCCCCGGTTTTGGAGACGTCGGCGGCGGCCATAAGCACCCTCATCAAAGGCTATGACACAGCCATCGGCGAGACCAAGACGGCCGCGCTCTTTCGACCAAAGGCTGAATAGAATGGCATCGCTCTCCCTGGCCCTCGCGCATTGCTTGCCGGAACTCATTCTGGCGGCGGGCGTTCTCGTGCTCGTGCTGCTCGGGGCTATCCGTGGCAAGGAATCGGACGGGCTCGTAACCGAGAGCGCCGCCGGTCTCCTCGGCGTCGCGATTGTGGTCATTCTGCTCGGCGGCAAGACGAATGCTATCGTCTTCGATGGCGCCTTCATTAACGACGGGTTCGGGCGCTTCATGAAGCTGCTGACGCTCGTCGGATCGCTCGTTACCTTGGTCATGAGCCGGGATTTTCTGGCCGCCGAAAAAATCGACAAATTCGAGTTTCCTATCCTCATTCTTCTGGCGACGCTCGGGATGTTGATTTTGATTTCGGCGGCTGGCCTCATCGCGCTTTATCTCGGGCTCGAATTGATGTCGCTTGCCCTCTATGTCCTCGCCGCGTTCGATCGCGACAATAGCAGGGCGTCTGAGGCCGGTCTCAAGTATTTCGTGCTCGGCGCGCTGTCATCCGGCATGCTGCTCTATGGCGCGTCCCTACTCTATGGATTCGCCGGCACCGTTTCCTTCGCCGGCATCGCCGAAACCATCAACGGAAAGGCGTCACTTGGCGTTGTCTTTGGACTTGTGTTCCTAATGGTCGGGCTCGCCTTCAAGATGTCGGCCGTGCCGTTCCACATGTGGACACCGGATGTCTACGAAGGCGCGCCGACGCCGGTGACCGCGTTTTTTGCCACGGCGGTGAAGATGGCCGCCGTCGCTATTACGCTGCGGGTGATCCTGACCGCTTTTCCGGGCATTGCCGCGCAATGGCGGCAGATTGTGATATTCCTTTCCCTCCTGTCGATGGTGCTCGGCGCCTTCGGCGCGATCGGCCAGGCCAACTTCAAGCGCCTAATGGCCTATTCCGCGATCGGCCACATCGGCTTTGCCCTCGTCGGTCTCGCGGCCGGTGGTGAAGCCGGAGTCGCCAGCGTGCTCGCTTATATGGCGATCTACCTTGTGATGACTCTCGGCACGTTCGCCGGTATCCTGGCGATGCGGGTCAATGGCGAAGGCGTCGAAAATATTTCCGATCTTTCCGGACTCGCCCGGACCGACGGAGTGATGGCGTTCTTTCTCGCGACGATGATGTTTTCCTTGGCAGGGATACCCCCGCTCGCGGGGTTTTTCGCCAAATGGTATGTTTTCAACGCGGCGATCCAGGCGCGGCTTTACCCGCTCGCCGTCATTGGCGTTCTGGCGAGCGCGGTCGCGGCGTTTTATTATCTCCGGATCGTCAAGATCATGTATTTCGATGAACCAGCGCCCGCTTTCGACAAGCCGGCGCCGGCTCCGCGCGCCGTGCTTGCGGTGACGGGCATTCTCGTGGTGTTCTTGTTTGCTTATCCCGGTCTCTTCATCGACGCCACCATGGCGGCGGCGAAGTCGCTGTTTTGAATTTGCAGCCTATGGTGGTTTTGCCCTGTATCGTCTAGCTGGAGCGGCCCAAGACAATGCGTTCCGTCTGGTCCGGTATGACCAGCTCGCCTCGACCAACGACGCGGCCTTGGCGCTCGGCCGGTCCGGGGATGCGGGACGGCTGTGGGTCGTCGCCGATACCCAGACCGAGGGCCGCGGCCGCAATGGCCGCGTCTGGTCGTCGCCGCGGGGCAATCTTCATGCGAGCCTGCTCTTGATCGATCCGGCGCCGCCGCACAGGGCCGCGGAACTCGGGTTTGTCGCCGGCGTCGCGACAGCTCACGCGTTGCGCGACATCCTTTGCGGGGATCGGCGCGTTACGATCAAATGGCCAAATGATATTCTCCATGACGGCGCCAAGCTTTGCGGAATATTGTTGGAAAGTGCAAATCTCCCCGACGGGCGCTTCGCATGTGTCGCCGGTGTCGGCGTGAACTGCCGCCTGCATCCCGCCAACACGCCGTACAAAGCAACCAGTCTCTCGGCGATCACTGGCCACCCGGTCGCGCCTGCAAGAGCGTTCGCGTGGCTTTCCGCGACAATGGCGCATTGGCTCGATGTTTGGGCGGCGGGGGCCGGCTTCGAAGCGATCCGCGCCGAGTGGCTCTCGCTCGCCGCCGGTCTTGGCGCATGGATCTGCGTGGCCCGGCCCTTGCACACCATCGAAGGCACGTTTCAGACGATCGATGCGACCGGACGGCTCATTCTCGAACAGGCGTCCGGTCAGGTGGCGATCGAGGCGGGCGACGTTTTCTTTTCGCCGCGCCCGGGCAGCTCTGCCACGGCCGGCGGATAGAAAGCGCGCATTCATGTCGCGCTACGCTCCCTGATGCGTTGCATAGTTGTATTTTTTCACGAACCGGTTGGTGCTCGCTGGATCGTGTCGGGGTCGAGGAAAGGTGGTGCACATGAACGCCGGAAATGACGAGCTCGTCTTTGTGCCTCTTGGAGGCGTGGGCGAAATCGGCATGAACCTTGCCCTTTACGGCTTTGGCCGCAAGGGGCATTTGAAATGGCTGATGGTCGATTGCGGGGTGGCTTTCGCCGGCCCCGATCTCGCGGGGATAGACCTCATCATCCCGGACATAAGCTTCATCGAAAAGTTGCGGGCTGATTTAGCCGGTCTCGTGATCACCCACGGGCATGAAGATCACATCGGCGCGATCGCCGACCTATGGCCGCGGCTTGGGTGCCCCGTCTATGCGACGCGGTTCGCCGCCGCGCTTCTTGAAGCCAAGCGCCTCGCCGAGCCCGGCGCCCCGGACGTTCAAATCACCGTCGTCGCGCAAGGAGCGGCCATCGCTATCGGGCCTTTTGATGTCGAATTTGTCGCCATGGCGCATTCGATCCCGGAAAGCTCGGCGCTCGCCATCCGCACAAAGCTTGGCACGATCCTTCATTCCGGCGATTGGAAAATCGATGCCGCGCCGGGAATCGGCAAGCCGACCGACGCCAAACGTCTTGCCGCGATCGGCGCCGAGGGGGTTTTGGCTCTCGTCTCGGATTCGACCAATATTTTGCGCGAGGGCGTGAGCCCCTCGGAAGCCGACGTCGGCAAGAGCTTGCGCGAGATCGTTGGCAACGCTTCGGGGCGCGTCGTGGTCACCACTTTCGCTTCTAATGTGGCGCGTATTCGCGCCGTCGCCGAGGCCGCCATGGCGGCAAAACGCACGGTCGTGCTGGTCGGCCGCGCGATGGAGCGGGTTGTCGCCGTTGCGCGGGACTGCGGCTACCTCGACGGCATTCCGGAATTTTTTTCCCAGGATGCGTTTGCCAAGATGCCGCGCGACAAGCTGGTCGTGCTGGCAACTGGAAGCCAGGGCGAGAGCCGCGCCGCGATCGCACACATCGCGGAGGGCGACCACCCAGTCGTTTCGCTCAATCCCGGCGACAAAGTGATTTTTTCCTCGCGAACCATTCCCGGCAATGAAAAGGAGGTCGGACGCATTATCAACAATTTCATAAGGTCAGGCGTCGAAGTCGTCACCGATCGCACCGCGCTGGTGCACGCCTCGGGTCATCCGCGCCGCGGCGAGGTCGCACAACTCTACGCCTGGACCAGACCCCAAATCGCGATTCCAGCGCATGGCGAGGACATTCATCTCGCCGAACATGCTGCCTTCGCGAAATTGCAGGGCACGCAGCATGTCATCGCGGCGCGCAACGGAGACTTTGTGTTGCTTGCGCCGGGACCCCCTGGGGTCGTCGGCGAGGCGCCAAGCGGCCGTCTCTACAAGGACGGAAATTGCCTCCTTCCTTTTGGCGATGAAGCCCTGAAAGCACGCCAGAGACTCGCGGTTTCGGGGATCGTCACAATTGCCTTGGCGGTCACCAAGAAGGGCGATCTCGCCGGGGTGCCTGACGTCGTGATGGCGGGGATACCGGCGCGCGCCCGCGACGGCGCCGCGATCGACGCGATCGTCGACAGCGCGCTGTTTCAAACCTTTGATCAATTGCCCCGGCAAAAGCGGCGCGACGCGGATATCGTCTCCACCGCGATCGAAAAAGCGGTGCGAAACGCCATCGCGGGGGCATGGGGAAAGCGGCCCGCGGTCCATGTCCTGGTCGTCGAGGTGTGATCGCGTGCGGACGCAATTCGCATGATCGGGCGATTGAATCATGTCGCCATCGCGGTCCCGAGTCTCGCGGCCGCTAGCGCAGTTTATCGCGATGCGCTCGGCGCCAGGGTGAGCGGGCCCTTGGCCTTGCCGGGACATGGCGTGACGGTGGTTTTCGTCGAGATCGAAAACACCAAAATCGAGCTGATCGAACCGCTCGGCGAGCATTCCCCAATTGCCAAATTCCTGGCTGAAAATCCTGGCGGGGCGATTCATCATCTCTGTTTCGAGGTCGCCGACATTTTTGCGTCGCGCGAGCAACTGCAACGGGCCGGCGCGCGCGTGCTCGGTGACGGACGCCCAAAAACCGGGGCGCATGGCAAGCCAGTCCTTTTTTTGAGGCCGAAGGATTTTGCCGGAACCTTGATCGAACTCGAACAAATTTGAATGCCCTGCCACTTGCGCCCTAGCGGCTCGCGGCTTCTGCCGCCGTGAATTTTGCACGAGAAAAGACGCGTCGCCTTAATCCCTTTTTCTCACTTGCGGGCTAAAATTTATAGCCTAGTTCAAGGCGAATCCCCGGCGCAAACAATTTCTGCCGGTCCCCCCCCCCCAAAAAAATCTCCCGCTTTAGTAATTCGTACTTGAT
>JBOHJQ010000142.1:0-5489 GCA_050728655.1 Methylocella sp. | reverse complement strand
CCCCCCCCCCCCCCCCCCCCCCCCCCCCCCCCCCCCCCCCCCCCCCCCCCCCCCCCCCCCCCCCCCCCCCCCCCCCCCCCCCCCCCCCCGCGCCCCCCCCCCCCCAAATATGCGATGAGGGCTCCGCCTTCACCCAAGGTTTTATGGTCTCCGGATTTCGGCCAAAGACTTCGACGACAAAGGTCTCGGGCGGCGTCTGCCGGATCATCGAAACGGGGCCGCGCGCGTCGATCTTTTGTGCGACCGTGAATTTTGGTCCGCCGTCGAAGAAGTTGGCGACTCGGGCGACTGACCGCGATCGGACTTGACCTCGCTAGGTGGGCGGCCCAAAAAGCGCGAGAAGGAGCGGCGAGACCCGCGCATGACCGCCATTACGCTGATCGACAATTACGACAGTTTCACCTGGAACCTGGTGCATTGCCTCGGGCGGCTCGGCGCCGACGTCACGGTGCTTCGCAACGACAAGGTGAGCGTGGCGGAAATCATGCGCGCGGCCCCCGACGCGATCGTGCTGTCGCCCGGCCCCTGCACCCCACGCGACGCCGGGATTTGCCTCGAGCTCATAAAGACCGCGGCGACCGCCATTCCAATTTTTGGGGTTTGCCTCGGCCATCAGGCGATCGGCGAGGCGTTTGGCGGCGAGATCGTCCGCGCGCCAAAACCCGTGCATGGCAAGCTCGCGTCGATTGAACACCAGGGAGAAACGGTTTTTCGCGGCCTCGATGGCCCATTCCGGGCGGCGCGCTACCATTCGCTTGTCGTGCACGCCGACACCATGCCAGATGTCTTAACGGTGACGGCGAGGGCCGATGGTCTTGTCATGGGGCTTTCGCACAAGCGGCTTCCCGCGCATGGCGTGCAATTTCATCCCGAAAGCATCGCCTCCGAGCATGGCTTGCGCATTTTTGAGAATTTTCTCGACCTTGCGGCACAATGGAACCACAATGAGCGGCGGACCCGGATATTAGGGTCTGCCATTGCGCGGGGTTGAGATTTTTAAAGGCCGGAAATGGATCCGTTCAAGCCGCTGATCGCCAAGGTCGCGACCGGGTCGAGCCTGACCGAGGCCGAAGCCAAGGCCGCGTTCGATCTAATCTTTGCGGGAATCGTCACGCCGGCCCAGCTTGGCGGGTTTCTGATGGCGCTGAGCGCGCGCGGCGAAACGGTTGCCGAAATCACCGGCGCGGTCGCCGCGATGCGGGCACGGATGCTGCGGGTCGCGGCGCCGCCCGGGGCGATCGACATCGTCGGCACCGGCGGCGACGGGCATGGGACGCGCAATATCTCGACCCTCGCGGCGCTGATCGTCGCCGCCTGCGGCATTCCGGTCGCCAAGCACGGCAATCGCGCGGCCTCGTCGAAATCCGGCGCGAGCGATGTTTTAGGCGCGCTCGGCGTCGGCTTGGAACTGGAGCCCCGTGAAATCGAAGCCTGCATCAAGGAGGCGGGCATCGGCTTCATGGCGGCGCGGACGCATCACGCGGCGATGCGTCATGCCGCGCCGGTCCGGGCCGAACTAGGCACGCGCACCATGTTCAATCTCATCGGCCCGCTCGCCAATCCGGCCGGCGTCAAATTCCAGGTGGTCGGCGTTTTTGCGCGCGGCTGGCTCAAACCGCTCGCGCAGGTGCTGCGCGATCTTGGCTCCAAGCGAGTGTGGCTGGTGCATGGCTCCGACGGCCTCGACGAGGCAACGACCACCGGCCCCACCTTCGTCACCGCGCTTGAGGACGGTTACATTCGCTCCTTTGAAATCGCGCCCGAGGATGCTGGAATTTCCCGCGCGTCGCTCAAGGATCTCGCGGGAGGCGATCCAGCCGCCAATGCGGCGGCGCTGCACGGCGTGCTCGGCGGCGCCAAGAACGCCTATCGCGACATCGCCGTTTTGAACGCGGCGGTTGCTCTCGTCGTAGGCGGCAAGGCGGACGATTTGAAATATGGCGCGGCCTTGGCGGCGGCGGCGCTCGACGAGGGCCGTGCCGCGGATACGCTCGCCAAACTCGTGCAAGTCTCGAACCGGGCCGCGCCCCCGCCGGACGGCGTTGCCGTTGCATCCGCCAAAGGAATTCGATGCCCGACTTCTTGAAGACGATCGAGGCCTATAAGCGGCGCGAAATCGCGGCGGCCAAGGTGCGCATGCCGTTCGAGACCTTGGCGCGCAAGGCGCATGACCAGGATCCACCGCGTGGCTTCGTCAAGGCGATCGAGGCGAAGTGCGAGACCGGCCATATGGCGTTGATCGCAGAAATCAAAAAGGCGAGCCCCTCGAGAGGGCTGATCCGCGCCGATTTCGACCCGCCTGCCCTCGCCCGCGCCTATGAATCGGGAGGGGCGGCATGTCTATCGGTGCTCACCGATGGGCCCTCCTTTCAGGGCAGTTTCAGCGATCTTTCAGAGGCAAGGCAAGCAACGCATTTACCCTGTCTTCGCAAGGACTTTTTATTCGATCCTTATCAAGTATATGAAGCACGGGCGAACGGCGCGGACTGCATTTTGATCGTCATGGCCTGCGTCACCGACGCGGAGGCCTACGGCTTGACCCGCGCCGCGCATGATCTTGCCATGGACATTCTTGTCGAGGTTCACGACGAACCCGAGCTTGCCCGCGCGTTGCCACTGGAAACACGGCTTGTTGGCGTCAACAGCCGCGATTTACGAACATTCAATGTATCGCTCGACGTGTGCGAACGGCTCGCCGCGAAAATCCCGCCGGACCGAATTGTAGTCGGCGAAAGCGGCATCGGCACGCATCAGGATTGTCTGCGCCTGCAAGCGCATGGCATTTTGGCCATTCTCGTCGGCGAAAGTCTTATGCGCCAAAAAGATGTCGCGGTGGCGGCACGGGCGCTTCTTCTCGGCGAGCCGCACGCCCGCGGCAACAAACCACAGCGCGGATGATTCTTGCAGGCTCGCTCTCCCGCCTTTTAGGATCGAATGACCGCCATGCCTGACCTCATGCATCTTTCCGCCGCCGGGCAGGCCCATATGGTCGATGTTTCGGGCAAGGCCGCGACCGAACGCGTCGCGATCGCGGAGGGCAGGATTGTCATGCAAAAGGCGACCCTCGATCTTGCCTTGTCGGGCAATGCCAAGAAAGGCGATGTCTTTGCCGCGGCCCGGATCGCCGCGATCATGGCGGCCAAGAAGACGCACGATCTGATCCCGCTCTGCCATCCGCTGGCCTTGACCACGATTTCGGTCGATCTTGAACCAGATCCCACCTTGCCTGGCATAAGGGTCCGAGTCGCCGCCAAGGTGTTGGGCCAGACCGGCGTCGAAATGGAGGCATTGACCGCCGTCTCGATCGGCTGCCTGACGATCTACGACATGTTAAAAGCAGTCGACCGCTCGATGCGGATCGAGGGAATCGCGCTTCTGCGCAAAAGCGGCGGCAAATCCGGGGATTTTTCGCGCGAGGAGGCTTTGCCCGCATGAGTGGCGACGAGCTGCTTTCCGTGGCGCAGGCCCGCGCGCGCATCCTGACGGATGTCGCAAATGATCGCCCGTTCGAGATTATCCCCCTCGAACGCGCGTCCGGGCGCACTCTTGCAATGTTTCTCGCCGCCAACTGCACCCAGCCCCCAACGGCGGTCTCCGCCATGGACGGTTACGCGGTGCGCGCCCGCGACCTCGCGCAACTGCCGGTCAAGTTGAAACAGATTGGCGAAAGCACCGCCGGACATGGTTTTCCGGGTTCCCTTGGCCCCAAGGAAACCGTGCGGATTTTCACCGGCGCGCCGATGCCGGGTGGCTGCGACACGATTTTGATTCAGGAAAATGCCCGCGTGGATGGGGGATTCGTCGAGCCTCTGGAAACGGTGGCGAGCGGCCGCCACGTTCGCGCCAAGGGCATCGACTTCAGCGAGGGCGAGGTTTTGCTTACCGCCGGAACAAGGCTTTGCGCGTCGAACATTGCTCTTGTTGCCGCGATGAATTTCGCCGAGGTCGCGGTCACCCGGCGCCCGCGCGTAGGAATTCTCGCGACCGGCGACGAATTGGTGCGTCCTGGCGCAACCATTGGCGCCGATCAAATCGTTGCCTCGAATTTCTTCGCGATCGCCGCGCTCGTCGAGGCCGCGGGCGGGGAACCGCTCGATCTCGGCATCGCCAAGGACGAATTGGGCGCGATTGAAGAAAGCATCGGCGCCGCGCGGGCCGTCGATGTTTTGGTGACGCTCGGCGGCGCGTCCGTCGGTGATTACGATCTCGTCAAACCAGCGCTCGCCAAGCAAGGCATGGAACTGAGCTTCTGGAAGGTTGCGATGCGGCCCGGAAAACCAATGATCCACGGCCACCTTGGGCCAATGATTATTCTTGGCTTGCCGGGAAATCCGGTTGCCGCGTTCGTCGCCGGAATAGTTTTTCTTGTGCCCCTGCTCCGCGCGCTTTGCGGCGATCCGGACGCGGGCCGCGACGAGAGCGAATCGGCGATCCTCGGCAAGGCGCTGCGTGGCAACGACAGCCGCCAAGATTTTTTGCGCGCAACGTTGCGGCCCGGAGAAACGGGTCTCCCTATCGCAACGCCTTTCGAGATACAGGATTCCTCGCTTTTGCGGATTCTCGCACAATCGCAATGCCTGGTTGTTCGCGAACCCCACGCGGAGCCCGCGGCGGCGGGCGATGCATGCCGGATCATCCGGCTTGGTTTTTGACATATTAATTGTTTTTGCGCGTGAACCGACGCAAAGCCCTTCCCGCTCGAATCCGCGCGGCGGTTGACAAGGCGGCGACCTCGATGCCTCTGGCCCTCTAATGGAAAAGCAAATCAACGTCGATCTTCTTATTATCGGCGGCGGCGTCAACGGCGCCGGGATCGCGCGCGACGCGGCCGGGCGAGGCCTTGCGGTGATGCTCTGCGAGCAGGGCGATCTTGCCGGCGCGACATCGTCGGCATCGAGCAAGCTCATTCACGGCGGGCTGCGTTATCTCGAATATTACCGATTCGGCTTCGTGCGGGAGGCGCTGAGAGAGCGGGAAGTGCTGCTTGCAATCGCGCCGCACATCGTTTGGCCAGCGCGTTTCATCCTGCCGCACGACAAGGGGTTGCGCCCTGCATTCGTGATCGAGGCAGGCCTCTTTCTTTACGATTGGCTTAGCCCCCGCAACCGCTTGCGCCGCTCGCGCCGCCTCGATCTCCGCACGGCCAAGGAGGGCGCCCCGCTCAAGGACCATCTGAGGACCGGCTTTGCTTATTCGGACTGCCGCGTGGACGATGCCAGACTGGTGGTCCTGAACGCCGTCGATGCCCGCCAACGCGGCGCCTCGATCCGCACCAGAACACGCTGCGTTTCGGCGAAGCGCGAGCAAGGCATGTGGCGGGCAACGCTCCTCGATATGCGGGAGGCGGTGACAACCATCGTGACGGCACGCGCGCTCGTCAATGCGGCGGGACCGTGGGTCGCCGAGGTGCTGAGCGGCGTAATCGGCCACGATGCGGACAAAAGACTCCGTCTTGTCAAGGGTAGCCACATCGTCGTGCCGCGGCTCTA
>JBOHJQ010000141.1:0-5541 GCA_050728655.1 Methylocella sp. | reverse complement strand
TGTCGGAGATGCGCAAGCACGCGCGGAGACGCTCCGCTGCCGCCACCAAAAGCCTGTCGCCGGCGGGGTGCCCCAAGCCGTCGTTGACGTTCTTGAATTGATCGAGATCGAGATAAAGAACGGCGAGCGTTTCCCGATCCCGGCGCACGCGCAAGAGCGCTTCCGCCAGGCGCTCATGAAACAACACCCGGTTTGGCAAACCGGTCAGCGCGTCGTGGTGCGCCATATGGGCGATGCGGGCCTCGGCCTGGCGCTTCGCCGTCACATCCACGATCGCGACAAGCTGCGCGGGGCGGTCGCCAAAGGTGGTGTCGCGCCAATAAGTGAGGACGTCGATTTCCGTCCCATCCGCCTTGACATGTTGCCAAAGGTGGGTAGGGCCGTCTCCGCCCGCACCGGGTCTGGTTCGAATCGCGTTTTTGAGATTGTCCCTGTCGCGTTGCGGCACTATGTCGAGCAAGGTCAGCTTCAAGAACGACTCTCTATCATAACCGTAATGAGCGACCGCCGCTTCGTTCACGGCCAAAAATTTCAGGGTCTCTGCGTCGAAGAGCCACATCGGAACCGGATTGTGCTCGAAGACCAATTTGAACGATTCTTCCGCCTCATAAGCCACGGTCACGTCCCTGTATGTCCCGATCCAGCGGACCGCCACGCCGTGTTGATCCAAGACTAATTCAGATTCCTTGTGAATCCGTCTAACCGCGCCGCCAGGTTGGACGATGCGAAACCGGAGGGAAACGTGCGGCATGTCATGGAACTTGCCTGCGGCGGCGGCGGCTTGGTGCGCGAGCCAATGCTTTTCACACTTGGCGCGATCGTCGGGATGAAAGAGAGCGAGGAATGCGTCCCCCTCGGGCGCGGGCAGATTCGGATCGAGACCAAAGATCCGGTAGGTTTCGCCGGACCATTCGATGGCGCCGGTCCGCAAATCCTGTTCGATGCTGCCGGTATGGGCGATCCGCTGCGCGCGCGCCAAATGCTCCTCGCTGCGCCCGATCCGCTCCGCCTCTTGCGTGGCCCTCAACGCGAAATGTTTATAGACGGTCAGGCCTAGCAGGGCGAGTCCGGCGATGAAGCCCATTAAAGTCGCGATCGCGGTGGCGAGGGCGTTTGGGGCGATGGCATGGTCGGGCACCACAATCCGCGGATCGGGCACGAGAGTGACCGCCGCCATGGCCGTGAAATGAAGTCCGCAAATCGCCAGGACGAGCAGCATCGCGGCCATGAGGCGGCCCGGCAAGGCCGGTCCCCATGACAAGACACGCATCGCAACGGCGGCGAAGGTCATGGCAATGGCGATCGAGGCCAGGACATAGCCGGCGTCCCATTGCAGTTGGGCGGACGCCCGCAACGCGGCCATCCCAATATAGTGCATCGCGGCGATGGCCGCCCCGATCATGCCGCCGCCGAGCACGGGAGCCGCATAGCCGTGCGCGACAAACATCCCGAGCCAGGCGGCCCCTATCGCGGCCACGAACGAGAGTGCGGTCAAACCGGCATCGTAGCCTATCGGGAAACCCGGCTCATAGGCCAACTCGGCAATGAAATGGGTCGTCCACACGCCCGCGCCGAAGGTCGCGGCCGTCACGAACAACCATGGATGCGGCCGGTCCCTCTCCGCGTCATTGGCACGAACGAAAAGATGCACAGATATCAAGCAAGCGGCCATGCAAACCAGCGCGGCGAGGAAGACTAGCCGGAGATCATGTTGTTTGGTGAGGCAGGCATAGACACGCAGCATCGTTCATCTTTCCGCGGTTCGGATCGTGGTTACGGCGCCGCCAACGCCGGATTAGGGCAAAGTGTTTAGACAATGGAACGGGGGAGCCGCCGACATCCGGCACTTCTCGGCAGTTATCCCCCAAATGTGTCATACGCCAGTTGCGTATTGGTGAATGGGAATGCGCGAGTTTTATCTTGTTGGCCGGTTGAGCCGCCGGCGTGCCCTGTCCAGGGCTCCGAACCCGGATTAACGACACTTAACGTTTGTTGGAAAATCTGATTCGGCGTTCGATTTCCGGATCGAACAAAGCTCGGTCGAGGGGGAGCCGAAAAAATCGCTTAGACGAACTCAACGCCGATTTGCGTCGCTTTCCGCCAAGTCACGCGGCAATTGCGGACGGACGATGGGTAGTCGCACACGAGATCAAATGTATCGGGAATCCCGATGGGACTTGCCACCTTGAGGCAAGCGCCCCGGTCCGACAGGTTGCAGACCACACAATCAATCACCGCGGCGTGACCTTTGAAGGCGATGCGCGCTTCCTTGAGAGCGCGGCGACGCGCTTCATTTCGGCCCTCTTGCGTCGGCGTTTCCATCGTTCGATCTTCTGGCGCTGACATTGCGACTTCTTTCCCTCGATTCAAGAGACTATGTCGGAAGGCCGTTACATTTTGATGTTTCAGGACGCACGATTTTTACCTTGTTGGCTGGGTGAGCCGCCGCCCGGCGCGATCGCCGCGCGTTAACCCAATTCGCCGGCGGCAAGCCCGTTGCACGAATCGAGTTCCAGCGTGCGGTGGTTGCGAATGCGGGCGCCCATGCCGAGCTCGAAAAAGCGAAAGGCGCCCCGGCCACCTTCCTTGGCCTGGTAGAGCGCCAGGTCGGCGTTGCCCAGAAGTTGCTCGGATGTCACGCCATCGATTGGCGCGAGCGCGACTCCGGCGCTGGCTCCGATCACGGCCGGCTGACCTTCGATATCGTAAGGCTCGCTCAAATGCGCCACGATGCGTTCGGCCAAGGCGCCCGCCTCATGCGGCCCGGCGAGCCCGACTTGCAGGACCGCGAATTCGTCGCCGCCAAAGCGGGCGGCTGTGTCGCAGTCGCGCAAGCATGTGCGAAGACGCTTCGCCACCGCCACCAAAACCTTGTCGCCGGCGGCGTGACCCAAGGTGTCGTTGACATTCTTGAATCGATCAAGATCGAGATAAAGAACGGCAAGCTCTTCCTCGTACCGGCGCACGCGCATGAGCGTTTCGTCCAGGCGCTCATGAAACAACAGCCGGTTTGGCAAACCGGTCAGCGCGTCGTGGTGCGCCATATGGGCGATGCGCGCTTCCGCCTCATAAGACTCGGTCACGTCCCTGAATGTTCCGATCCAGCGGACCGCCGCACCATGTCGATCCAAAACCAATTCGGATTCGTGATGAACCCATCTCACCGCACCCCCAGGCAAGACGATGCGAAAGCGGAGGGAAACGCGCGGCGTGTCAGAAGGCCGGCCCGCGGCGGCGGCTTGGTGCGCGTGCGCCTGCGTTTCACACAGGGCGCGATCGTCGGGATGAACGAGAGCGAGGAAAGCCTCCCCCTTGGGCGCGGGCAGATTCGGATCGAGACCGAAGATCCGGTAGGTTTCGCCGGACCATTCGACGGCGCCAGTCCGCAAATCCTGTTCGATGCTGCCGGTTTGGGCGATCCGCTGAGCGCGCGCCAAATGGTCGGCGCTGCGCCGGAACCGCTCCGCCTCGCGCGCGGCCTTCAACGCCAAATCCCTATCGACGGTCGTCGACGCCACGAACTCAACGCCGATTTGCGTCGCTTTCCGCCAAGTCACGCGACAATTGCCGACGGTTGCGCGGTCAAGCACAAGATCAAATGAGTCCGGAATCCCAATCGGACTTTCCACTTTGAGGCATGCGCCCCCATCCGACAGATTGAGGACCGCACAATCGATCACCGCGCCGTGATCTTTGAAGACGATCTGCGCTCTCTTAAGAACGCGGTGGCGCACTTCATTTTGGCGCTCTTGCTCCGGGTCTTCCATCGTTCGATTTTGCTGCGTTGACATTGCGGCTTCATTCCCCCGATTCAAGCGAGTATGTCGGAAGACCGTTACGCTTTGGTGTTTCAGGCCGCGCGACTTTTACCTTGTTGGCCGGTGCGCGCCGGCTGCCGCGATCAGCATCGCGTTAACCGTTTCGCGTGCACCTGCGTAGACGTTTTATTTTCATACGATCCGCGAACCGGTGTTCCGCTTGCCGGCGATCATGCTCCAGCCGGGCATTCACCCAGGGTAATCTTCGAGCGGGGCGGCGATTGGTGCTGCCCAATTGCCGTGAGATTTTGTCTCAAACAATCTGCAAAGCGGCGGCGGCGCGGCGCGCGACTTCCTCGCGCTTGTTCTGAAACGCCTCGTTTGCCGCGCGCAGGCCGGCGGCGAGCTCCCGGCCGGCGCTTGCGGGCGTTCCCCCAACAAAAGGTGGTTTTGGATCATATTCCATGGCAAGCTGCACGCGTTTTGCACGTTCCTCGCCGAAGTGGCGCGCCGCCAGGGTCAGGGCAAAGTCGATGCCCGAGGTTACGCCCGCCCCGGTCACGCGGTTACGGTCGATCACGACGCGCTCGCTCACCGGCACCGCGCCGAAATAGGTAAGCTGATCGAGCGAAAGCCAATGGCAGGTGGCGCGATAACCGGTGAGGAGCCCCGCGGCAGCCAGAACAAGAGATCCGGTGCAAACCGATGTCACATAGCGGGCGCCACTCGCTTGCCTGCGCAGGAAGTCCAGCACCCCGGCATCTTCCATGAGCGAGATTTGGCCGGGTCCGCCGGGGACGAAAACAATGTCCGCCTTTGGGCTGCTGGTGAAAGTTGCCGTCGGCAGTAGACGCAGGCCGCCGGAATCGGTGACCGGATCAAGGGTTTTCCAGACAAGATGCAATGTCAGTTCTTCGAACCGGGCAAGCACCTCATAAGGCCCGGTCAGATCGAGCTGGGTCAAGCGTGGATAAAGCAGCATTACGACGTGCATGGTCTTCCTTCCATCGGCCGGAGCGCGGTAATCCTGTTTCAGCCCTAAGTCTCGGTCAGGACATAAACGCTTGGTGTAATTGGTGTGGCATACTCGGATTGCCTGACAAATTTCATCGGATTGGTTGACCGGTTCCTTGCGTTCAATTCGTTCACTCTCCGGCGAGTGAAACATCTCCACCAAAGTCTTGTCAGGTAATTGCGTCTGTCCAGACCTCTTACTCGCCCGCCGGATAATTCGGACTCTCTCTTGTGATCGCCACATCATGCACATGGCTCTCGCGCAGGCCAGCCGACGAAATTCGAACAAACCGCGCGCGCGCCTGGAATTCCGCGATGTCCGGGGCTCCGACATAGCCCATGGCGGCGCGCAATCCGCCGGCCAGCTGGTGCAGGATCACCGAGGCCGGACCGCGATAGGGCACTTGTCCCTCGACGCCCTCGGGCACGAGCTTCAATTGATCGGCGATGTCCTGCTGGAAGTAGCGATCCGCCGAACCAAGCGCCATCGCGCCGACCGACCCCATGCCGCGATAGGATTTGAACGAACGGCCCTGATGAAGATAGACCTCGCCCGGACTCTCGTCCGTTCCGGCGAAAAGCGAACCGATCATCACACAGTCGGCCCCCGCGGCGATTGCCTTGGCGATATCGCCGGAAAATTTGATGCCGCCATCCGCGATGACCGGGACATTGGCGGCCCGCGCGGCTTCGGCGCAATCCATGATCGCGGTGAGCTGGGGCACACCGACTCCGGCGACGATCCGTGTTGTGCAGATGGAGCCAGGGC
>JBOHJQ010000140.1:0-5608 GCA_050728655.1 Methylocella sp. | reverse complement strand
GATCAACGGGCGCTGGCTGTTCGATGGCGCGCTCGTCAATCCCATCCCTGTCACGCTCTGCCGCGCGCTTGGCGCCGATGTTGTCGTCGCGGTTAATCTTGTGAGCGACGCAAGCTTTCGCGGAACGACCATCCACGATCCCGTCTCGCTAGAGCCGACGCTCGAAAAATACAACTTTGGTGCGCAGAAAGCGGGACGCACATTGAGGGCACGCATCTTCGGCGGAATGGGCGGCAATCTGCGCCGGCTCTTCGGCAAACGCGAGGACGGCGCGCCGGGGATAGCAAACGCGATGATGGATGCGTTCAACATTGCGCAAGGCAGGATTTCGCGCTCGCGCCTCGGCGGCGATCCGCCCGACGTTCTCATCCACGCGCGGCTCGGCAAAGTCGGCCTCTTCGATTTCCATCGCGCCGACGAACTTATCGCGATCGGCCGCGAAGCCACGCGCCGGGCAATACCCGACATTGCCGGCGACATCGCGATGCCGCCGTTCGAGAGCGCAATCTCGCCGCGGTGAATTTGGCGTTCCTGGCTCACGCGGTCGCGATATAGTCGCGCATAGCCTGGTATTCGTGTTCGATTTGCTCGAGCCGGTGTTTGACCACGTCGCCGATCGACACAATGCCGACCAGTTTCGCGTCCACGACGACAGGGAGGTGGCGGCAGCGCTGGACGGTCATTTTTTCCATGGCGACATGAACGCTTTCATCCTCATCCGTTGTCACGACCGGCGCGGTCATATGCTTTGCGACGGCATCGTCGAGCGCGGCCGCGCCACCTGTGCCAACCGCGTGAAGGATATCGCGTTCCGATAGCATTCCAACGACGCGGCCTTGCGCGTCGGTGACCACGGCGGCGCCAATACTCCGCGCCGTCAAAAGCGCGGCAGCCTCGGCCAACGTCCGATACGGCTGGGTGGTGACGACATCCCTTCCCTTGGCCGCGAGAATACGGGCAACAGTCATCCTTGCCTCCCCGAAATTTTCCCGATTGATTATTAGCCGTCCACGCTGCGTCCCTTCGGTTTGCAACGCTTGGACACCAGCGCCCTAGCGTATGGGCAATATGCCTTGCATGAATGCACCCGTTCCGCGGCCCGCGCAACATCGTCGTGCGGCCTTTTTAGTAGTCTCGCCCGGCCTCAATCGCGATCTGAGCGGTGAATGCCGCCGTTCGGCGGATCGCATTCGCGGATCGCTGGCTTAAGCGTCACGATCGCTCGGGCGATCGCCTGCGCAGGTTGGCCTCCGTTATGCGGCACTACAGCAGCTTGAATGAAGCCGCCCATGCCGGCACGGGATCATTGCGGATTTTGCTAGGGGCCGCCGGGCGTGCGTCAGGCCCGCAAAAGTTTTCTTCGCTTCAATCCGAGTCCAATGTTTCGTTCGGGGGCGCCGTCGTTATCGTCGATCCGCTCACCTTGCAACCTTTTGATGGCTCCGGCCGGTACAGGATAACCCATTGAAGAGCATGCGGTTTGGGCTCGATGTCCCGCATCCTGATGAGCACGGGCAAATGAGCGTCCCTCAGCTTGAGCAATTGGAAAGCCTCGATAACCGTGATGAGTTTCGCGGCAGGTCGCTTCTCCAAGCCGCGATCACGGAAGCCTTTGCCTTGCTCAATGCCGGCGCGCGGCAAGAGGCGATCGCGCAAATCAAGCAATATGCGAATCTTGCCGCGCGGAGCAATGCCGGATGCTATATCTTCGGCCTGATCTATTTCAGTGCCGGCGATTTGCGCCATGCCCTCACGTGGTTCGATCGCGCGCTTGCTTTGCAACCAGGCTTTCCCGAAGCGCTTTCCGCCCGCGCCATGGTTCTTCAGCGGCTTAGTCAGCCACACGACGCGCTCGAATCGTTTAAAGCGATCCTAAAACTCCGGCCGCGCGACGCGGAGGCCCTGTTTAGCGTGGGCACCGTCTTGCAGAGCCTGGGGCACATGACCGACGCACTCGCCGCTTACGAGGCTGCGTTGCAATGGAACCCCGCGCATTGCGAGGCACTGACGAATCGCGGCGCCTTGCTTGAACGATTCGGACGCCTTGACGAAGCCCTCGCCAGCTTCGACGCGATCGAGACGATAAGGCCGGGCGATAGCGCAAATCTTTTCAACAAGGGCTCCGTCTTGCAAAAACTCGGACGCCACGAAGATGCTCTCGCCACTTATGAAGAAGCCGCGCGGCGCGGTCCACCAGATGCGGAAACGGAACTCAATCGAGGCAATGTTCTGCAAAAGCTCGGCCGTCTCGCGGAAGCGCTCGCCGCCTATGATCTGTCCTCGCAATATCGCGACGGTTATCCGCAGGCGCTCTACAACAAAGGGATAGTCCTGCAGGAGCTTGGCAGGCCCCAGGATGCGCTCGCGGCTTACGATGCCGCGCTTGCGCTCGATCCTTCATATTACGAAGCCTCCTGCAATCGCGGCAACATCCTGCACGAGCTCGGTCAGCTCGAAGACGCGCTTGCCGCCTGCGCGTATACCTTAAAAATCCGGCCGGGGTTTTTGCCGGCCTTGACCAATCGCGCCAATATTTTGCTTCAATTGGGCCGTGCCGAAGAGGCAATTTTGTCCTGCAATGAGGTCGTGCGGCGCGCCCCGGAACATTCGCAGAGTCTTGGCATTCGCGGCGCGGCGCTCCACAAACTCGGACGTCTGGGCGAGGCTCTGGCCAGTCTCGATGAAGCGGTCCGCCTTAATCCCGCCGCTCCGGACACGTGGCTTAATCGCGGCAATGTTTTGCAGGAACTCGATCGTCATCCGGAAGCCGTGGCCTGCTATAACGAAGCCCTTCGGATCAAACCTCATTATCCCGAAGCCTTGTCGGGTCTTGGCGTGGCTCTTAAGGAGGCAGGCCAGATCGACGAAGCTCTGGTCTATTTCGACGAGGCCTTGAATTATAAGCTCGGCTATTCGGACGCGCGAAACAACCGGGCCAGCGCGCTCCTCCTCAAGGGCAGCTTGCAAGCCGGCTTCGAGGATTTCGAAAGCCGCTGGGACCGTTCGAATGCGCCGCCCAAAATTCTCATCTCGGATTTGCCAACATGGGAGGGTCAGAAATTAGCCGGGCAAGCAATCGTCGTATGGGATGAGCAGGGTCTCGGCGACCTGATCCATTTTTCACGTTATCTGCTTTGTCTCCTGGACGTCGGCGCCGATGTTACCTTGCTGTGCCGCAAAAACATGCACCGGCTTCTGCGCACCTTGCCGAAGCCGGTCCGCCTCGTCGAAACTCTCGATGCGACCGAAAGCTTTACTTTTCAGAGCGCGCTCATGAGCCTTCCTTGCGGCTTCCAAACCAGTTTGGAGACTATTCCGGCGCCAATCCCCTATCTTCATCCAGAACCGGCTCTTGTCGCGAAATGGGCCTCGCGAATCGGCACCGAAGGTTTCCGAATTGGTATTGGCTGGCAAGGGAACAAATTGATCGACCTGCAAAGGTCGATTCCGCTTGCTTCTTTCGCGCCGCTCGCGGCAATGGAAGACGTGCGGCTGATCAGCCTCATGAAGGATCAAGCTGCCATCGAGGTGGAGACGCCGGCGGGCGGGCGGTTCATGATCGAGAGTCTGGGAAGCGATTTCGATGCCGGGCCCGACTCCTTTGTGGACTGCGCGGCGGCGATGGAGAGCCTCGACCTCGTCGTTACCTCGGATACCGCGATCGCGCATCTTGCCGGGGCCTTGGGAAGGCCGGTTTTTGTCGCCCTGAAACACGTGCCGGATTGGCGCTGGCTGATGCACCGCGAGGATTCCCCTTGGTATCCCAGCATGCGGCTCTTTCGCCAAGACGAAAAAGGAGACTGGGAGGCCGTTTTTAAACGGATCGCGTCGAGCATTGCGGCAGATGTAACGAAAAAAGCTGGCCAATCGACGGGCGCACCGCGCGCAGTGACGGCAATCACAATCCCTGCAGCGGTTGGCGAGCTCATCGACAAGATCACAATCTTGGAGATCAAGGAAAGTCACATCGGTGAGGCAGCGAAGCTCGAAAATATTCGGCGTGAGCTCACGCTGCTGCGGAAGCGCAAGAGCGAATGCGGCCTCGGCGGCGCGCGGCTAGCCGATCTCCAGGCCGAACTCAAGTCCATGAATGGCGTGCTCTGGAACATCGAGAATGCCCTGCGCGGACATGAAGCAAGGGAAGACTTCGGCACTACCTTCATCTCGCTGGCAAGACAGGTCTATAAGACCAACGATCGGAGGGCCACTCTAAAGAAAAAGATCAATTTGCTTTTCAATTCTAGAATTATCGAGGAGAAATCATATTCAATTTCAAGTTGAGCCGGCTTTCCTAGCCGTTGCGCGCCTGATTGACGAAAACACGCTTTCGCCTGCCGCGTATAATCTGTAAAGGATTGATCTTAAGCCGAGCCAGGAAAAGGAAAGCGCCACCGTTAAAGCGCTCGATCGCGGCGCCGACGATCACATGACCAAGCCGCGTCGATCTCGTGCGCCGGATCGACACGGTGCGCGACAAGGAAATCAAGCTTCCGCCGCGCGATTGCGAGGTTCCGCGTCTCATGCTGGCGCATGCGGGCAAGGTCCCGACCCATTGTTTCGTGCGCGTGAAATTTGGGGAAACGACTCGGACGCGCAATATTTGCGGATCTGTGCGCGCTCGTTGCGGCACGAGATCGAGGCGGACGCTCAGTGGCCTTCCCATATTCTCGCCGAGACCAGCGTTGGTTATCGGCCGCGCGAGCCGGACTAAATCCCACGCATCGATTCCCACGTCGCCGAAAAACCGCTAGGTCAGCCTCGAAATCCTTGCAGCGGGACCGCCATGGATCTCGCCAGCCTTGGCGACCCGAGCCGCGTTGTTTTCGGTATCCGTGCGAACAACAAGGAGCAGTTGCTTCTCGGTCTCGCCTCTCGGGCGGCGGCGCTCAACCTCGATCACGACGCAATCTTCAGTGCCTTGCGGGCCCGCGAGGAACTGGAATCCACAGGATTTGGCGAAGGGCCCTGCCGCACGCCCGTATCGAAAGACTCGATCGTTTCTTCGGTATGGTCGCGCGGCTAAAGCGACCGATCCATTTCGACTCAGTTGATGCCAAGCCCGCGGAGCTCGTTTTTCTCCGCTTGACTCTGGCTACGGCCGAAGGCGAGCACCTCGCCGCGCTCGCCGCCGTCTCGAGACACCTGCGCCACAAGGAATTCGCCGCTAGATCGCGCGGAGCGTCAAGCATTGCCGCGTGGTGGGGCCTACTTTGCGATTCGCGACATTCGTGATCTTCGCAATATGCGGACGATATTCCCCTCTTTGCCGAGCGCTTCTTCACTCGCGCGCCTGCCGCTCACCCCTTCAAATCTTGCCGGGCGAGGTAGGAGAGACTATCTGTAAGCTCGCGATCGATCCCGCGCGGTTGGCGGCCTCCCAGCGCCGGGTCGCGCGATAACGCGAGATAGTGCCACATACACATTTGCTAAAAGCCCTTTGCGCAAAGCAAATTTGCCGGACGCCTCGCCGCCAGCTAGATGGTGCCGCAAGCGCGGATGCCGGTAATAGAGGAGCCAGGAGGACATTTTATGCCGAGTTACAAGGCGCCCGTCGAGGAAGTCCTGTTCCTTCTCCGCGATGTTTTTCCGATCGAGCGTTACCATAATC
>JBOHJQ010000139.1:0-5654 GCA_050728655.1 Methylocella sp. | reverse complement strand
TGGGCGGCGCGCGATCTGCGTTGTCAGCGCGCTGGCGATAAAGAACCGGCGCCGAGCTACGCCCGGCGCCGGCTTGAAGAGAGGCAGAACCTACCGTCCTGCTTCCTATGATTTTACGTTTTTAGTGACGCGACCCAAACGGCACCGTACCCGCCGGATCCCACAGGACGAAGCCTGGCAGCGATCCGGCGGTTTGGGTGGTGCTTCCCATTTCGGCATCTTCCGGGAAATTAGGGTCAAACGGGAGGCATAGTACCCCCGGGGGGCATTTGCAGAAGGGGGCAACGTTGGCCCTGAGGCAGAGGGACGAGGTGTATACGGCAAGCAGCCCCGAGGGTTCGGTACCCGGCGGGCATTGGGTGCTCGACACCCCCTGCACTTCGAACCTGGCATTGGCGGTTTGGACTGTCGAGAAGTCGAAGTTCGAACGGTTGACAACAGTACTCCCCTCGCCAGCACCCAAGGGCACGGAGAAAACGCTGTCGACGCACGCATAGGAGCCTGTAAACGAATTCTCGTTTGCATTCCACACCGTGAACTGCAGCTTGGTCGTGTGCAGCACGAAGTCCTGCCGCAGATCCTGGTTGCAACTGACACCAACCATATCGTTGTCGAGTGTGGTCACGCCACCCAGGGCTGCACCATTAGGGTTGAAGCTCGCGATGTTAATCTTTGGGCACCCATCGTACGTGCCAGCCAAGCCGCCGCTCAACACCAAAACACCTGGTGTTCCTTGAGGTGTGTTGTCGACTTCTGGCATACCGCTTGCGTTCCTTGCCAGGAAGGCCCACGAGTTGTACCTAAAGGCCTGCCTGCTCTGAAGGGCAGGTGTGTCGGCGAGGTTTACCACTGTCGCTGTCCCGCTCAGATGGTTAAACGCAATCTGACCCGTGCCACCGAGGTTGACCGCGAAGCAAACCAGCTCGCCACGGGTGATACTCCCACAAATTGGCGCAATAGGAGGCGGACAATTGTCGCCGCTCGGGAAGAGAGGAGCAGAAATAGTCCCAGTACCGGTTAAAACCTCCCAAGACGCCGTCGCTTTCCCGGTTAGGTTAAAGTCGAAGTCCGCCCTCCCTTTTCTCTCATTCACATAGGAGCACTCGACATGGACCGCCGAGGTCTCGCCATTCGTAATCTCGATGAGCGTATTTGAAGCATGTTGCCTATCGACGGTGATCAGAGGAAAAATCAGTAGACTCCCCTTTTGCGACGTATTGGCTACGTTCTGCAGAGCAAAAGCCGGGCCGGCAAACAGAGCCGCGGCTAACGCACATGCGTATATGATGCGTTTTTCCATGACTACTATCTCCCACAAAACGAATGTTCTTCATCCAAAGAACCTGCGCCAAAATGACGCAGGCACGCGTCCTACATCCGCATCGTGAGCCACGCAACAAAATTCATTTAATTGGGACTATATTAATTGTGTCGAATGATATATTAAATGTGTCGAATATTATCATAATCCCCGCCGCCGGCCTTCACCACGGACCTTATGCCGCGGTTTCTTTGCTGGCACATCCAGGAGCAGGCCCAGGGTGGACTCGATCCGGAGACCGCAAAGCATCTCGACGGCCTCGCGCGGGGGTAATTACCCATCCCCTTTTGTCGCGAGGATTTCTCGGCGGCGTCATCAATCGATGGTTTGAAGGATGGTCTGGAAAGAACCTGCGCCCGCGAGGCGCGCGTATCGACGGCGCGGCGCCCTGGCCGGATGGGCTTGTGACGCTGTATGCTGCGCCCGACCGAACCGGCGAATGGAACGCGCATGCACTTCGGCCACGCCCAATATCTGCCGATCGCGCTGCCGCTTTTCGCGCTGCTCGCCGGCGCTCTCACCCTTCTGCTGATCCTGGTTCAGATCCGGGTGCTGCGTTACGCGTATATGCAGCTCGGCGTGAGCTCGGGCGCAGCCTTCTTCCTGCTCTTCGCCTCGCTTTTCGGTAGCTACATCAACATTCCCATCGCGGCGCTCGGCCAGGAAACCATGGTGACCGAGCGCGAGGTCACCTACTTCGGCATGCGCTACATCGTGCCGATGATGGTCGACCATCCCGGCATCATTCTCGCCGTGAACGTCGGCGGTGCGGTCATTCCGACCCTGCTCTCGATCTATCTGTTGTCGAGGAATCGGCTTTGGACGCGCGGCCTCATCGCGACCCTCTGCGTCGCCGCGCTCTGCCACGCCGTCGCCCAGCCGGTCCGCGGTGTCGGCATCGCTCTGCCAATCTTCGTGCCTCCATTGGTCGCGGCCATCACCGCCGCGATTGTCTCTTGGCGGCACGCGGCGCCGCTCGCTTATGCCGGAGGCAGCCTTGGCGTTCTGATCGGGGCCGATCTCCTCAATCTGGGTAAGCTCCAGGGCCTCGGGGCGCCCGTCGCCTCGATCGGCGGCGCTGGCACTTTCGACGGCATATTCGTCACCGGCCTTATCGCGGTTCTGCTGGCCGGGCTTACCGGCAGGACGCCAGCGCAGTGAGATGCTCGAGGCGCCTTACCACGCAAGCGCCGTCCTGCCGGCGCAAGTGCGTCCGCTTCTGGCGCGGACGCGGCGCGTTCCCTTTCCATCCCGTACCGGGAGAGAATTCTCTGCGGAACCGAGCGGATCAAAGCCTCATTCTCGGGCCTCGCCATTTCATCGTGCGAGGCCGGTCTTCTCGTCGATCCACGCGCGGACGCGCGGAAAAACCTCCGCCAATCCCAGCACGAGATGCGTGCCGCCGGATATCAGCATGAACGTCTTCGGCTCATTGGCGAGTGCGAAAAGCCGCCTGGCCGAGCTTATCGGAATGACATAGTCTTCGTCTCCGTGCAGAACGAGGATCGGAATATGCACGTCGCCGATCGCGAGGTCCGAGCGAAACCGATCGAGCATCAACCAATTCACGGGAAAGATCGAATAATGCGCCGCGGCGACTTCCACCGCCGACGAAAAGGGCGAATCGAGCACGAGAGCAACAGCTTTATGCCTGGCCGCGAGGGCGATTGCGACGCCAGTGCCGAGCGATTCGCCCATCAAAACGATACGGTCGCCGTCATATCCGCGCGCACGCGCTTGCCTGTAGGCGGTTTCGCCGTCCTCCATCAGGCCCCCTTGTGTCGGCGAGCCAGTCGAGCCGCCGTAGCCGCGATAGGATATAGCGAGAAGCCCGTAGCCGCTCGCGATAAACGCGCGAAAACGCGGAACGCGATCGACCAAAGCACCGCCATTGCCGTGGAAATACAAGATCAGCGGATGGCCCGCCTTCGCCGGAGCATACCAAGCGACCAGCGTCTCGCCATCATCGGTCGTAAGACGCAGGTCTTCGACGTCGTTCATGCCGGCTTGCGCGGGATCGGCCAGATGACGATCTGGAAAATATTGAAGCCGCCGCTGAAAGACCGCCAAGCCGGCGAGCATCAGAATGTAAATCGCGACAACGCACGCGAGCGACCACCTCAAGACAGGCATGACGATCCGACCCCGCAAACCGACATCCATCGGATGACGAGCTTATTGAGGCCGAAATTGCCGCTGGCGACGGAGTTTGGCAATACCAAACGCTCGACATGGGGTTGCCACCTACCCAAGCGGGGCACAGGATTTGTGGCGAGCCTCGTCTGGCAGGGACGAACGTCTCGGGAAAATAGGGCGGCCGTTGGGTCCGGATGACCGATATCCCTCGTCGTGGCGGCGGTTCAAGCCCTTGTGCGCCCTCGCTCGTTAAAATCGAAGCTGTTTCTTGCTGGCGCAACCTCTGGCAACACGTGCGGCAACCCCGCGCCGGTTTGCTCGGCCCGCATCGGCGAGAGGCGTGTTGCGCCAATGTCACACCGGCAATTCAAATGCTGCGCGAGATGTTATCAAAGCTTTGACGAGATCGGCGCCCGTGCTAGGCTTTCACGATGGTTGGTAAGAAACAAAAAATTACGCTGGGAATTGCCGGGGCGGTCTTGGTTCTTGCCGCCGTCGCGTCCGTTTGGCTTGCACTGCCGCTTTTGGTGTTAGCGGTGTTGTTATTTGCGTGGGGTTTGGAACCCAAACGCACGGAGGAATTTATTGGGCGATTGCCGTACGGCAATTACCCCCTCAGGGCACTGGCTAAATTAGACTCGATCATCTCCGGCTGGAGTTGAGAGAGCCCTAACGCCGACCTCCCTCACCACGTCCAATACGTCGGCCATCAAGGGGCGACGCGCTTCCTGCAAGCTAAACGGCTCTGGCTTCTGGCCAGATCACGTTGCGCAAGGTCGATGGCAGGCAAAGCCTCGCCGGGAAACCGTCCGATCAGATCATTGACGTCGCCGTCTGGTTGGGGAACTCGTCCCGTTGGCGATCGCGCCAAACTCAACTGCACAACAAATCACGACGGCACCGATTCGAATCCTGTAACTGGCAGCAATCAAATCAATTGCCTGCGCAAATTGACGAGGTGGAGTTTGTGTCTTGGTGACCAAATGGTGACCGCGGCGAGTCCCCTTTTAGGTTTCCAAGAAAGCCCGGCCTAAATGCTTCGAAACCGCGGCTTCGCAAGAGCGCGCAATATCTCACCTAGCGCTGTCCTCGGTCGGCGGAAACGGTCCGCCCACCGACAATGAACGCACCGGACAGAGAACGCGCCGCAGCGCCGGATTGTCATTCCTCCCCGTTCCGAAAAATTCGAAGTTCTCGATTAGGGGGAACGTTACTGTTTTTTTGTCATATCGACAACTCCGCTCATTCGAGAAGGGTCAATGATGCCGAGCGCGATTGGCATGGGCAACGGCGCCGCCGCGAAGATCGATGTAACGATCGTCATGCCTTGTCTAAACGAGGCAAAATGGCTGCCCGCCTGTATCGCCAATGCCAAGGAGGCGCTCACCCGCATTAGGGCGGAGCTCGGCTTGAACGGCGAAATCCTCATCGCCGACAACGGCAGCGCGGACGGGAGCCAATTCATCGCAAGGGCCCTCGGCGCGAGGCTCATTGAGGTCTCGCAACCAGGTTATGGAGCGGCGCTCGCCAGCGGCATGAATTCGGCGTCCGGCAGGTTTCTGGTCATGGGCGACGCCGATGGCTCGTACGATTTTCGCGAATGCGTCGAAATGATTCGCGCCCTCATGAATGGCGCGGAGCTCTGCTTGGGGTCGCGCTTCAAAGGCGAGATCAAAACCAACGCGATGCCCTGGAAGAACCGATATGTCGGCAATCCGCTGCTTACTGGCGCCTTGAACCTTATCTTCGGCGCCAGCGTCAGCGACGCCCATTGCGGCCTGCGGACGCTTACCAAGGGATGTTTCGAGCGGCTTCACCTGAGCGGACAAGGAATGGAATTCGCCAGCGAGATGATCATCAAGGCGGCACTTACAGGCGAGAAGATCGCCGAGGCGCCAGTCACCCTTTCGCCGGATCTGCGTGATCGGCCGCCTCACCTTCGTCCGTGGCGTGACGGCTGGCGGCATCTGCGCTATCTCTTGATGCTCAGCCCGACCTGGGTTTTCGCAGTGCCGGCGACATTCGCGGCGACGCTGTCTCTTGCGATCTGGGCAATTGCGGGCGTCGCGATGCTTCTCGACCTCGAGAACGCTTCGCCAATTGGCAACTATTGGGTCATTTTTGCCGGTTCGATGCTCGGGCTCGGCCACACCGCCGCGCTGCTCGCCGCCGGCACCCATCTCTACGGACGACGGCA
>JBOHJQ010000138.1:0-5699 GCA_050728655.1 Methylocella sp. | reverse complement strand
GAACTGTTTCGGCCCGAGGACACATCATGGCGGCAGGGGACAAGCATCGGCGCGGTGAGATGGCTCTGCGGCTGCTCCATTCATTGCCGGCGCAGCACGAAATGTATTTCTACCGGGAAATGCGAAGGCGGTGCATGCATTACCTGCTCTCCCAGGGCGTGCCGCTCGCTGACCGATCTTCGGCGGCGGGAGAACTGCTGAGCGAGGTGATGGCGAAACTTCTCGGTGTTGGCTCGTCGAGCGGCGTGGAAGATCAGGCTAACCAAATGCCGCAAAGCGTCCCCTCGGATGAGCAGTTGCCCTCGGCGGCATCGTTTCAATCAAACATGGATGATCCCGAAAAAGATGAACGCGTCCGTTGGCTGATTCAGGAGGTCGGCGGGCGGCGCGCTCTCAAACACCGATTTGAAGATATCCGAAGGCGGCGCTGGGGACGGGCGCAGGGCCTTGGCTATCGCATGGTGCAGATTTCAGCTCTCGGCGATGCTGGCCCCGAGACCGACCGGGACGAAGACATATTGGCGCAACAGGAACAGCGGGACTGCCTACAAGAGGACCATGAGGACCCCCATCACGACCGGGACGTCCGGCGCGCCTGGACCGGCATGCTTGCGGCGGCGTCTAGCCGGTTCAAGCCGCACGAGGACGCTCGAAAACTTTTGGCCCTGCTCGCACGCGATCCGGATGTCCAAGCGGGCTTCGGCGTCGAATGGCCAGTGCGAAAAATTGTCGATGCCTTGAATACAATTGATCCGGAGCCTCCTTGGAACGATGACCGGATCGAAAATGCCAAGAAGCGCCTGCGGAACTGGATCGGCGGCATAAAGCGGGAGTATGGCCTCGATCAAACTGATCTCATGGCCTTGTTCGCCCGCTATGGCCGCGCGGCCGCGTCAGGCGCGAGCGGCACAGCGCCTCCGGCAAGCGAGCTTGGGTCGGCCACCCCTTCCACGAAGGCAGTACCTCATGAATGACAACAGTTCCGAGCGCGCTTTGCTGGCGATCCTCACCCTGGAACCCGAAGTGGGTTCGCCTTTGGACAAGGAAGCGCAGGCTTTTGCTGAAGCGCCCATGCCGGCGCTCGACGCGCGCGTTGAAAAATACTTGCGCGCGATGCGTGAAGGCGATTCTGACGCCGGAGATCCGGCAAAGGCTCGCGAACTGATCCTCGCGGCTATGGCGAACGATCTTGCGACTAGGGGCGAACGGAACGGCGAGGACCGGGGCTTTTTGCTGTTCAGGCCAATCGCCCGTCGTTTCAGCCAGGCTCGCAAGCCCACTTCTCTTGGCATTCGGCAGGCGACTTCTGCGCGGCCCAACCGGGTCTTTCAGCGGATCGGCGCCTTTGCTGCCTCGGCGGCGGCGCTTCTGATCGTCGGCTGGACCGGAGCATGGTTTTATGCCCTGCATTCCTTCAACACCACCATCGCCGAATGGCGGGCATGGGAAGACAAATCCGGACGCCAGTATGTTTGCGCCACGGAAGGCTTTGGCGGCACTCCCTTCCGGGTCGAGATGTTATGCGACAGCCCGAAGGCGACCATCATCACCGAAAATGGCAAATTCACCGCTGAGGCAAAACAGCTGCGTGTCGCCGTCGATTTGCTTCATCCGGGCGTGATTGTTTCCAAGCTCGAGGGCCCCGTATCTTTTGCTGAACTCGGCAAGCCAGACAGTTTTGCGGGGCGTTGGAGCCATGCTGAAGCGACCGTGGCCGGTCCGCGGCCAATGCCTGACGGCTTGACGGTCGAGCTTACGGATTTTAAGGTTGATCGCGTCGCCAACGGCGGCACAGAGCCTCTTGCCGCAGCCGAAAAAGTCGCGTTTCGCGCGCGCCTCGACCCGATCGCGACCGCCGCGACACAAAGGGCCGCATATAACTTGACGAGTGACATAACCGCGGGCTCTTTGCCCTTCGGTCCGCCTATCGCTGCGCGCCCGTTTGAGGCGAGAGTACGTGCCGTTCTGCACGGCGTCGGAGATATGACACCAAAACCGCTGCCAGCGCGGATAAAAGGGTGGCAGCGCAATGGCGGGCTTGTCGAATTGACGGGTGTTGAAATCCGCGGAACCGCGGCGGATACAAATGCGCAAGGAACGCTCGCCTTGAGTGATCACGGTGGCGTTGAGGGCCTCTTGGAGCTCTCGGGAGAGCACTATGACCGCCTTCTCGAAGCTCTTGCCGGCAAGAATCCTGAGTTCGCGACGCGTCGTTTGCCTGAAAGTGGAACCAAGTCGCAACCCTCGCAAACCGAAAGCCGGAAACTTCCCGCGCTCCGCTTCGAGGACGGCGCGGTTTATTTTGGTTCAACTCCGCTTGGCCGCTTGCCGCCGCTTTTTTGAGGGACAAAGCTATGATCTTTCTAAGAGCCTTTTTCAAAAGGTCGAACGTAACCCAGGTCCTCGCCCTGAGGAGCCGCCAACGGTGGCGTCTCGAAGGGCGAGGGCGGGGCTTCCTGTTCCTTCTCCCTGCGCTGTTATTCGTTCATACAGGTTCCATCGCCGCGGCCGGTGGTCCAAGCCCTGCCAAGGTCAACCGTTACCCAAATATGGACGCACCGGGAAACGACGCGAAGTGGGTCCATGGGGTAGTCAGCGTCGAGGAGTGCGAAAACCTTTGTCTCGCCGATGCCGCCTGCGCCGGATATACCTACAACGTCAAACAGAGCGCCTGTTTTCAGAAAGCAGCGATCGGCCCGCTTGCGCCGTCGCGTGATCCTTCCGTCACCGGCATCGTTGACCGGCGGGGCAGTGGGCAATCCGCGCAAGGTCGCGCGATAATGGTGGAAGGCAAACCGAGCTTCGATTGCCGCAAGGCGAAGAGCGATACTGCACAGACCATTTGTGGCTCACCCCAACTCATCGAGCTCGATCTGCAGCTCTCAAAACTTTATTGGGCCAAAGTGGCAAAGCTAAAAGGCTCCAGCGCCGAGGAGGAGAAGCGCCATCAATATGATTGGGGTCTTGCCCGCAACCAATGCGGCGCGGACTCCGCCTGCGTAGAGCAGTCCTATCAGCGCCGGATCGTCGAACTTGGCGGACAAGTCCAGGTTGCGGCGGCCCAACCTGCACAAACTCAGGCGAAACAAGTTCAGTCGCCTCCGGTTCAGCACGCGCCGGAGCAGCAGCCGCAGTCAGAGGAGCAACCGAAACGCGAGGGGCCCATTGGCACTGTGCAGCAGTTGCCCAATCCCATTCGTCTGATCGGGAAGGCGGACCAGCCTTGCGATGTGGCGTCCGCGACATTGGCTCAGTTACGCGGAGGACTATCAGTCTCCGTTCCAGATTCCAAAGTGGTGCCTGCGGAAGGACTTCGCACGATAGAATGGAATACCAGCGGCACGCCGCCTGATGGGCCCGCCTATTTTGTGCTCGCAGCGGACGCGCCGGTGCGTTTCCGGGGAAAAGGCTTTTACGCTTTGACGCCGGAAGCTGCTGCGCCATTCCGGATCAAGCAATTTCTTAAAGACACGCGCGTCATCATCCCGCTGCATGTGAAAGGCGCGCCGTCGAGCGGCGAACTCGCGATCCGGCCGCTTGTGGTAGGGTCATTGCATGTGTCTGCAGGGATCATCGGCTACACCCAATGCGGCGAAAATCCCGATCCGGCCCCCATCGCTTTTGATCTGACGGTCGAGCCAGGCGCGCCGGAAATCGTTATCGCGGATCGGTTTGATCTGGCGAAACCCGATCAGATCATCGCCTCGCCGGATGGCACGCGGCGGATCGAGATTTTTGGCCCGCGTTATCAATTGATCGATGCCGCAACGGGCGCGCAGCTAGTCGATGAGGTTGGCGTGGAGCCGCGCTTTTCACCGACGGGAAGGTTTGTGATCGGCTTCAAGGAAAGCGCCTATGCAATCCTGGACGCCGTCGACGGCAAGTTCATCCAATGGGTAGGCGACCGGGATTCTGACGAGAACGGTTTCCCACCCGATACCGTCGCCTGGGATGACAGCGACTCCTTCATCATCGAACCAGCGTTGTTTGGCGTTGTTTACCTTTCAAATTCCTTGGAAGAAAACAGTGTACGCTTCCACACAGAAGGGTACTCACCTGGGACTGACCCGCTGGCCGACGTGAAATTCAAGATCGACCTCGAAAACAATGTCCTTGGCTCTCGTAGTATAGATACCGCCGCGAATATCGTTAGCCTCACAATCGCATTGAACCGTGATGATAAGCCGGATGAGGGCCCCGATTTTACCCGCACGATCATGAGCACGTCTTTCACCGCCCCTGACCGTTGGGAGATGATCGACGGGCTAAAGCTCACGCATCTGCCAAAATTCGGCACAGCTGATATCAAGCGTTTCGTGATTGCCTCAAAGACCATCGCACCGAAGCGCGGCGACAGCGACATCGCAAGCGTCGACCCGCTCCGTTCGGCCAGCCGCAGCCTTGAGACCAGCCTGCCATCTGCCGGTTCCTCTCGGGCAGAACAACGGCTGCGCGATTTCAATGTGGAAGTCGTACACGGAGCTTCGGCAACGAACACGACATCCTCGAAGCTCTTGAAACCCCTCAAGGCGCCGGACGATTCCAAATATTATAGAGATTATAGCCTGATCGAAGACAAAACAATCGAGATCAGTAATAGGCGTGGGGGTGATTTATGTGGATATGAACCTCGCGAGCGAGGCGCCGGCGGCAGCATATATATGCCGGACGAAAAGAATCTTATGCGGTTTGTGACATCGAGAACGAAGCTCACTCTCATCAATGCGTCTTGCGTACAAGGAACGCATGAACCTGACAAAAATCCGAATGCCTATCTCCATGATACGCGTGTTCCAGGCCGGCTTTTCGATTTGACAGCTGAATTTGTAGTTGCGGATAAGTCCCCTTTGAGTTGTACTTACAATTTTTATTCATGCGACATTGAGGCCGAGCTTTTTTTCAATCGTTACCTCGTCGTTTGGTCTCGGGAGAGCCAGGGCGCCGCGATCTATGATGTGGAAGAACGCAGACTGTTGCATCAACTCGTCGGACTCCCATCGCCCGACGTGATGCAACGCCTTTCGCTGGCGCAGGACCTCAAGACTCTTGTGAAGCTCGACAACGATGGCGGCTTTCAGGTAATTGCGCTGAAACCTGCCCAGAAGGATGCGGAAGGCCGTTTGACGCGAGCCTCCACGAAAATTAATGTTCTCCTTTCCGGTCGCATTGTCGACGACGAGGTTGTTGTCTGGGCGCCTTCCGGCCAGTTCGATTCCACGGCCGAAGGCGCGAGCCATGTCGCTCTGCGCTTTCCTGGCCGCGGCGGCGAATATACGCTCGAACAATTCCATAAGCAGTTTCATGTGGACAATCTTTTGAAACGCGCCCTGGCCGGAGAAGAGTTTAGGGCACCGCGCGTCAATAACTTCCCGCCCGCGATCGCAGTGAAGCCAAACTTCTCCGCCGACACTATTGCGGCGAAGATTCAAGTGTCCGGCGACGATCCAGTCGAGGAAGTGCGTGTCTATCAGGACGGTTTGATGACCGACGCCATCAAGGTCGCCAGCGATGCCAAGACCGTTGATGTCAGTGCCAAACGTCTACCGGGGGCGCGCTGGGTCGCCTTTCTCGCCCGCGGCCCGTCAGGTCTCTACAGCCAGCCCTCGACGTTCGATGCCGGGCCGGGCGCCGCTGCGCGCCGCCGTGTTCATATCGTGAGCATCGGCGTCGATCATTATGACGATGACACAATCCAGCAG
>JBOHJQ010000137.1:0-5791 GCA_050728655.1 Methylocella sp. | reverse complement strand
GTGATGGCACGCGCGCTCGTCAATGCGGCGGGACCGTGGGTCGCCGAGGTGCTGAGCGGCGTAATCGGCCACGATGCGGACAAAAGACTCCGTCTTGTCAAGGGTAGCCACATCGTCGTGCCGCGGCTCTACGAGGGAGACCAAAGCTATGTCCTGCAAAACGAGGATCGCCGCGTCATCTTTGTGTTGCCTTATGAAAGCGACTATTCACTTATCGGCACGACCGAAATCCCTGTCGCCGCAAATCCTTTGAAGGCACGGATAAGCAAGGACGAAATCGCCTATCTCTGCGCCGCGGTATCGCGCTATTTCCGCAAGGCTTTAAGCCCACGCGACGTGGTGGAAAGTTTTTCCGGCGTGCGGCCGCTCTTTGACGACAGCGCGCAAAATGCTTCGACCGCCACGCGCGATTACGTGCTCGATCTCGACGCGCCGCCCGGATGCGCGCCGCTTCTTTCGGTATTTGGCGGCAAGATCACCACCTACCGGCGCTTGGCGGAAGACGCCGTGGGGAAACTTTCACCATGTCTGCAGCCGCGCGAAACACCCTGGACCGCGACGGCGCCGCTCCCCGGCGGCGACATGGAAGGCGGCGATTTCGACCGGTTTTTGCGCACGTTGCGCGGCAAATATCCTTGGCTCAATGCTGCTACCGCGACCCGCATGGCCCGCGCCTATGGAACACGGGCGGAAATGATTCTCGGCCACGCGCGTGGTGCTGACGATCTCGGCACCGAATTTGGCGCGGGATTCTTTCAAGCCGAGATCGATTATCTGATCGACCAGGAATTCGCGCAGACCGCCGAGGACATTTTGTGGCGGCGGTCGAAACGGGGCATGCATCTTTTGCCGCTCGAACGCGCCCGCGTTGGCGCCTATATCGACGCGCTTGTCAATAGCCAAAGAAGACAATGGCCAGGCGCAACGACTTCTCCCTGACATCTTTTCATATCGTTCGAGTGTCGAGATTGCTCGCCTCGCCGGTCTCCAAGACGAACTTGGCTCGAACCATAGTCTGTCCAGCTTGACCGTCACAATAGTGTCATCGCCAATGGGTATATCGCCGTCGTCCACCAACAACCAAGAATTGTGGCGAGGGAAAATACCATGAAAGCGAGAGAGGGAGAAAAGCCGACGTCGGGGAAATTGGCACGAGCCTTGACGGGGATGGCGCTGGCGACCAGCCTTTTTCCGCTGGTTTTGCAATCGACGTCCGCGGTTGCCGACGACGACAAAGTACGGCATGTGTTGCTCGTAAGCGTTGACGGCTTCCATGCCGTGGACCTTGAGATTTGCATCGCAAACAATACATGTCCGAACCTGAAACAATTGTCGGAACACGGCGTAACGTACACCAATGCATCGACCACCAAGCCGTCGGATTCCTTTCCCGGTCTGCTGGCCCAGCTCACCGGCGGCACGTCGAAATCGACCGGCGTTTTCTACGACGACAGCTATGACCGCACGCTGTTCGCCCCCACCGGCAGTCCCGCAGCGCCGTGCGCATCAGGGCCCGGCGCCGAGGTCAATCTCGCCGAGAACACCGACAAGAATTTGCATTCGATCGATGGCGGCGTTCCTGCCAGCTTGACCGGATTGAATAGCGCCGTGGCGATCGATCCGAATAATCTGCCGGGCCAGACGGTGAGCGGCATTTGCACGCCATTATGGCCGCATAATTTTGTGCGCACCAACACCGTCTTTGGTGTGCTCCACAAACATCGCTATCAGACGGCTTGGTCGGACAAGCACCCGGCTTATGACATCATCAACGGCAACGACCCGGATACACAGCCGGTCAACGAGCCGGGCACCAATGTCGATGATTTCTTCGCGCCCGAGATCAATTCGGATCTGAGCGCAGCCAATATCTCCTTGATCCACTCGCTTGGCCTCAAGTCAACGGCGCCCAACCCCACACCCGTGCCGGGTGCGGATTTCACAGGGACGATCGACGGGATCGAATGGTATGACGGCATCAAGGTTCAGGCCATTCTCAACGAAATCAAGGGATTTGATCATACCGGCAAAATTAGGCTCGGCACGCCGAGGTTGTTCGGGATGAACTTCCAGGCCGTCAGCGTAGGGCAGAAGCTCAAGTGCTGCGGCTACAAGGATCCCGCGGCGACACCAAGCGACGGCCTCGCCAATGCCATTGCGTTTGTCGATAAATCGATCGGCCAGATGATCGACGCGTTGAATGATCGCGGCCTCGCCGAACGCAGCGTTGTCATCATCAGCGCCAAACACGGCCAGTCGGCGATAGACGTCACGAAACGGAAGACATTCAGCGATAGCGCGGTGATTGCCACACCGATCGGAGCGAATTTCTCCTTCGACATCGGGGATGATGGCGTCCTGATCTGGCTCAAGAGCAATAGCGGAACCAAAAACGCGGACGCCGTCGCCGCGCTCAATGCCTTTGGGGCCACAGGCATCGGCGAGTGGTTGTCCGGCCCGTTGCTCCCACTATCCTATAAGGATCCCGCTAAAGATTCGCGCACACCGGATATCATCGGCATCGCCAATATTGGTACAATCTACACCGGAGGATCGAAGCTCGCCGAGCACGGCGGCTTCAACGAGGACGATACGCACGTCGCCCTTCTTGTGTCACACCCAGACCTCAAAGAACGCTCAATCAACACGGCGGTGGCAACGACGCAGATTGCGCCGACCATCCTCAGAGTCCTCGGGCTCAATCCCCAAGAACTCGAAGCCGTGCGTCTGGAAGACACTCAGGTCCTTCCCGGCCTATTCGTAGATAGAGATTGAAGCGTCGCCCGGGGGGCACCGAACGATCCCGGGCAGTTTAAACAGAAGTGGAGGGGATATCCCTTCGAAGGCCCCGCTCGGCGGGGCCTTTTCATTGGGGGGAGCAAACCGGGCGTATCGCAACGCCTGTACTATGCGGTAAGATTGAAAGTGCCGGACAATCGGTGTTTCGCCCTTCGTTAATCTTGCGACCTCAAGGAAGCGCCGCGTGAGCCATCTTCTCGCGATCGATCAGGGCACGACCTCGACGAGGAGCCTCCTCTTTGACGCAACGGGAAGGCTCCTCGCCAGTGCTCAACGCGAGTTTGCGCAATCCTATCCGCAACCGGGTTGGGTCGAGCACGATCCGCAGACGATCTGGCGCGACGTGCTTGCCACCGCGCGCGAGGTCATCGCAAAATCACGTGCGCAGGTTGCCGCGATCGGAATCGCGAACCAGCGGGAAACAACCATCGTCTGGGACCGCGCGGACGGCACGCCCATCTACCCCGCCATCGTCTGGCAGGACCGTCGCACCGCCGCAGAGTGCGAGCGGCTGCGGCAAGACGGCGCCGAGGCGCTGGTTCGCGCCCGCACCGGCTTGCTTCTCGATCCTTATTTCTCGGCGACAAAGCTTGCCTGGATTCTGGATCACGTTGCGGGCGCGCGAGCGCGGGCCAAACGCGGCGAACTCGCCTTTGGCACCATCGACAGTTTCTTGCTCTGGCGCCTGACCGGGGGCAAGGCGCATGCGACCGACGCCACCAACGCCTCGCGAACCATGTTGTTCGACATCCACCGTCAATCCTGGGACGGCGATCTTTTAAGATTGTTCAATATTCCCGAGGCGCTCCTTCCCGAGGTTTATGACAACAGTTTTCTTTACGGGGTCACCGCCCCAGGTCTTTTCGATTATGAACTTCCGGTCGCGGGCATGGCGGGCGACCAGCATGCGGCGTTGGTCGGCCAGGCCTGCCTTGAAGCCGGAATGGCGAAGGCGACCTTTGGCACGGGCGGTTTTTTCTTGCTCAACACCGGCGAACAGGCGTTATCCCCGGCGAAAGGGATGCTTACGACCACGGCTTACCGGACGGGCGGGCGTCCAAGCTACGCCGTCGAGGGATCGATCTTTGCCGCCGGAGCCGCGCTGAAATGGCTGCGCGACCGGCTCGGTCTATTCAACGAGGTATCGCGAACCGGCGCCATAGCGGCGGAGATCGGCGGCAACGATGGAGTCTATTTGGTGCCCGCCTTCACAGGCCTCGGCGCGCCGCATTGGGACCCCGACGCAAGGGGACTGATTTGCGGCCTCACATTGGACTCTGGGCCCGCGCACATCGTCCGCGCCGCGCTGGAATCAGCCGCCTACCAAACCCTCGATCTGATGCGGGCCGTCACAGGCGGCGGCGGGTCGCCCCGCGCGCTGCGTGTGGATGGCGGCGTGGCGGGCAACGACTGGTTTTGCCAGTTTCTGGCGGACATCATCGCGGCTCCCGTCGAACGCCCACTCATGCTCGAGGCGACCGCGCAGGGCGCAGCCTTTCTGGCCGGGCACACAATTGGCGTGTTTCCCGATTTCGCCGCCATTTCCGCCGCATGGGCGGGCGGCGCAAGATTCGAACCGCACATGGGGACGGCCGAGCGGGAGCGCTTGCTCGCGGGATGGCGGGACGCGGTCCAACGGTGTTTAGGCGCCGGTTACGCACAGCACATTAGGCGCCAAGAAGAGTCTCGCGGACGGGACGGCGCGCTTAATGGATACGGACGATGACAGCCTCGGGACCAAAGAAGCCACCGATCCTAGGAACGGCACTTTTCACTGCGATCGCAGTCGGTGGATCAGTGGCGTCGATTCTCGTCGGTTGGTGCTTTTACAATCTCGCGGCCAAGCCGGCTACCGACTTCTATGCAAAGCTCGGCGAGCTCGCGCTACAGCTCGCGGTTGTGGTTATAGTCGGTGCCCTCGTCAAGGTCGTCGTTGACTGGGGTGCCTCTCAGCGGGCGCGCTACCTCGAGAAGCTCGAGGCCCGGAAGGATTTCATGAGGCGCGTCAGAGCGATGCACGTCACTATCGAAAACGCAAGAGCCCTCATGAATGCACACCGAAGCGCTAGGACATGGGGCGAACAGTCGCGCCGGTTAATGCAACTACGTCCAGAGGTAGATGAGATCTCTGAGGATCTAAAGGCTTCAGATAGTCTCTTTGCAAGGCAACCAGAAATCGTTGATGGACTAGCGGCGATTATCTCGTACCTTGCAGACGCGGGCAAAGAGTACGTCAGGAGTCATGACGCTGTCGATAGCGACCACAAAGCTGGTTACAGTTTCCCTGAGACAGTCGACCGGAAGGACATGACTTGGGCCCGCGATTTCATGGCGGGAGGTGAAGGCTATCAGAACAAATATGAGGCAAACCTCACCAAGTCCAAGGGAGCGATGCGTGCGGAGGTCTATGGCGCCTAACCAGCGCGGCAACTCGCCCTCGTGAACAGCGGCGCTTCGCTTGCCGTTTGCGAGGTCCAGTGCACCTTTACGGACGGCACGGGCGCGATAGGCTAGCGCATGAACCCAAAAAGTTGCAGACTTTTAAGATCACGCGAGAAAACAAAAAGATTGAGACCCTGAGCGGTTCCACTTGAAGCGATCAGCTGAACCACCGCCAAACAAAAAAATAGGCCGATTGGATCGAATGAAGTTTTGGCGAGTTTCCTCCCGGCGGGCGAACGCCACCGCCATGCAAAAGGACCGGTTGCATGCGTACCAAAACATCGATGGAAGAAAGCGAGACGCTCTCGCGCCGCGGCTGTCTGACGAGCGCCGCCGCCGCGGCGCTGGGCTACACGCTTGCCGCCGGCCCGGTGCGCGCCGCGGCAATCAAGACCGGTACGGAAGGCCTTTCCGCCGGCGCGGCAAAAGTGAAAGTGCCGGGGGCCGAAATGCCGGTCTATTACGCGAAGCCTTTGGGCGCGGAAAAGCCACCGGTCATCCTCGTCGCGATCGAAGTTTTTGGCCTGCACGAGCACATTAAGGATGTGAC
>JBOHJQ010000136.1:0-5985 GCA_050728655.1 Methylocella sp. | reverse complement strand
ATTTACGGCTATGCGCGGGTATCGACAGACGGGCAGAGCGTTGACGCGCAAGTGAAGCAGCTTCGCGCAGCCGCGGCGACTTGCTTACGATTCGCAATGGTCGAGGAGACAAGGTAGTTGATTTCGATTTAAATGGTGCCGGGAAGACGCGCGAAGCTGTGCGCCGCGTATGCCACCTTTGATCGGTCGTCGCGCGTAACAGGAAGCTTTGACGTATGAAGCGGGGCAGAAGGCGATGGATTTATGTTGAAACAACTTATCGGTAAGAAAAATTGTTCAATGACACGCCATTTTCGATTTTTGCTCGCAGCCGCCTTTTTTCTCGGCGGCTCGACGCAATCCTTCGCCAAGGATGATCAATGGAACGGACCGGGACGGGCGGCGATCAAGGCCTTCGTGAAAAAGAGGGGCGGCCTCGTGGAAGACGTGTCGTTCCCCATCGCCTTTTACGGGGACTTCAATGGCGATGGCAATGAAGATGCTGTTGTCTTCATTTATTCTCCTATACCGGGAGCCGCCAGCGGCGTTGATTTGAAGGTCGCGCTATTCAAGGGACAGGGCGGAAAATGCAAATTCATGCGCTATGTGCCCAATATATATGGGCAAGAGCCTCGCAACGTGGTCTTTTCGGACGGGAAGGTTGAAGTCACGACGAGCATCTTGGGCGACAACGACGCCCATTGTTGTCCGAGTCACCCTAAAAAATATACGATCAAGACCAAGTGATGTCTAAGAGGCTTCTCTAATTGGGGTCGGGTTTGTCAAGCGCGTTCTACCTCTGCTCCGGTTACACGCGGTTCATTCGTCAGCTCATGGAACGCGAGGTCACTGATCCCGGAAAACGGCATCGGTGACCGCCGGAACGAACAGGCGGTCTGTCACGAAATTCAAGACTTTTGAAACAACGGGATTACGCTCAAAAAACCGCGCCATTTAGCGATCAATGTCACACCGAGAAGCTGGGTTTATGGAATGAATGAAAAGGGCACTGTTGCATTCGCGGTAGGCCGTGAATGTCGGTTAAGACTACCGTAACCGTGGGAAGGACCGTGATATGTGCGTTGCGCGATGCGTGTTTTTACTATGTTGTTTGTTTGCGGTTTTGCGTCCCGCCAAAGCGGATGATGTTATCATCGGCAGTCCCTTAATAGATGGGCGATTGCCAGTTGAACATGGCCAGCCTGGCAATGATCAGCCAATCACGGCATTTGATTATTCGGGCACATCATTCGAGCGAAGGTCGCTGATGGATAATTTTGCCATCGCCATACAGCAAGCCGGCGAAGCAGCCGCCCTCAAACAAGCCTTTGCGCTCAACGTCGATGCCGCGCGCAAAGAGTTCTTCGACCTCTACCCCGACAAGCCGGGCGTCGATGCGGCTCGGACGAAACTCGCCAACCTTCTCGCTCAGATCGATCTGTACTATTTGTCATTGTATGTGTCTTCCGGCATGTCGGACGCTGAGATCCGCCGGGTCGCGGCCATTGATCGACTCACGGGCGGTCCATTCGGACACGGCATACAACCCTCGGCCGAGGATGCGTTTCGTCGTTGGGTGGATGTGGCCCGAGAAGCCATGGGTGCGATCCCGCGTGATCCGTTAGCCGGGCGGGTCAATGTCATGACGGGAGCGCCGATTCCTGACGCCCCACAGGGTGGCGTCGTGGAGTGTTCTAAGCCCGTTATCAATTGCAGCCGAACGACCTTTATCCCGACGCCTCAGGGCTATCTTGAAGGCATCAAGGCGTCGAAAGACGTTTATGCCTACTACGTCGTGCTTCGAGATCGCGCCGAGTTGAGTGCGGCCAAGCATATTGCGCTCAGCGAGTTGCCACCCCTCACCGCACGACTTCCGGCACCTTCAGCGTCTAAATCGGGTCTTCTCGCTTCGCACGAGGTTGTTGCTTTTGACGAGAGCGTGCTCGGGACGAACAATAAAGAGGCCGCCAGTTCCATGGGATCGATTTTGCCAAATGGCGAGCCCAAGATGGAGGCTTACGAACAAGTCGTCGATATGATCAAGAAGGCCGGAAAATACAAAACGCTGAATTGTACTTACGAGCACGGTGAGCGAGTCTATCACTTCTGGTCTGGCTCGGTACCGCCGTACTTTTCCCAGCTTACCTATGCCGTGATGGTCGGCGGCAAAATCGGCGACGCGGCTCGGCTCGGAACAAAGCCCACGGCCGAATGCCCGCCCAATGAACAAGAGGCGAAAAATACGGAACTCGACCTTCTCAATCATCTCGCCCGACCCAATCCGGGGCAGACCCCACCGGAAGAAGAAATGCTGCCGCTGAGTCATGACTTCATCGGCGCAATCGCCCTAGGATACGGCGGCACATATGTGGAGAATACTGTCGCACCCATACTGAGGGACGAATTCAGAACAGAGGTCGATAAGGCTATCGCTTCGCAGCAGCAGGTGCTCCAGTGTGACTATCCTGCGTTCGGCCAAATTCAGCATCTCTGGCTCTGGTACAAGTCGGCCCCTCCCAACGTGAAAGAGATGCTGCAACGCGTTTACCTATACAATGGCGCCATGGCTCATATGGGTATTAGCGGCCGGGACTCATGTCCCGAGACGTTGGATCAAGCGAAAAAGACCTTCAGTCAACTGACGACAGAAAGTGGGCCTTTTCTGAGCCGCCGGGAATACAATGCGCGCACTCGTTAGCCTGACCAGCCTGACGCGCGAGCAAGCGAGCAAAACGCTCTTTTTTGGAAAGACCTGAAAGCGCTGACAGCCGGGCAACACCCTTCCCGCTAATATGGTGAGGTGGCGCCGTGTCACCTTCACTCGCATGAGCCCGAAGCCAGCGACAGTAAGAGGCAATACGGATCGCGCGCGAATGCCATAACGAATGCGGCATGACAGGAGGGTTCATGCTGCGGGCGATGGCCTGACAGCGCGCTAGCTGGTTCGTGCGACCAGCCGCCGTGGCGAAAGCCCGCCAGGCCATCACCGCCGGTCTGACAGTCTACTACACATCGTGGTGGTAACGACGTCCGCCGAAGAGGCCGCCGCCGTGGCGGCCTTTTTTACAGACCCTGGTAGTCTTGCTCTGGCGGGTCAGCATTTTTTTGTGCAATTATCCGCGCATAGCGCATCGAATGTGGAGCGGTCTATCTCCTCGTCTTCATTTTTACTTTTTTTCTGCCGGAACGTCCAGGAAAGCAGTAAAAGTGGAAAAACTCTAGAGATGTCATGGGAAAATCTTTGAAACCATTGTTTTTGGCCACAGCCACGTTTGGCGGAGTGTATGGCTTGTCGCAACGTGCGCAGGCGCTTGAACAGAGCGAGCATTGCTATTCGGCCCCGGAAATTTCGGCGGCCATGAAGGATGAGGAACAGTTGCTGGTTGCCGTGGCTTTTGAAGCTGTACGCGGCGGAGCAATAGTAGGCCACGGAGCGGCGGCATTATGCGGCTGCGTGGCGGAGTAAAACCCGGCCACTTTTGGGGCTGATCTTTTCCGGACTTTGATTCGGAAGGGCGGCCGGGGATGTTTGCAGTGGAGACTTACGCAGCGGTTCGACGGTTTGTATTCGTTGAGGGGAAGAGCCGGCGCGAGGCGGCGCGGGTTTTCGGATTGAGCCGGGATACGATCGCCAAGATGTGCCGGTATTCGGCGCCGCCCGGCTATGTGCGGTCCAAGGCCCCGGAGCGGCCGAAGCTCGGGCCGCTGGTTCCGGTCATCCACGCGATCCTGGAGGCCGACAAGACAGCGCCGCCCAAACAGCGGCATACGGCGAAGCGGATTTTCGAAAGGCTGCGGATCGAACACGGCTTTGCCGGCAGCTATACGGTCGTGAAGGATTACGTCCGCCTGACGCGCACCAGGTCGCGCGAGGTTTTCATCCCGCTTTCTCATCCACCCGGCCATGCCCAGGTCGATTTCGGCGAATGCATCGGCGTCATCGGCGGCGTGCGGATGAAGCTGCATGTCTTCTGCTTCGACCTGCCGCAGTCGGATGCTTGTTTCATCAAGGCCTATCCGGCGGAGATCACGGAAGCCTTTCTCGATGGGCACGTCTTGGCATTTGCGTTCTTCGGCGGCGTGCCGATTTCAATTTTGTACGACAATCTCAAAATCGCGGTGGCGAGGATTCTCGGCGACGGCAAGCGCCAGCGCACCCGCGCCTTCACGGAGCTGGTCAGCCATTATCTGTTTGAGGATCGCTTCGGGCCGGCCGGGCAAAGGCAATGACAAAGGCAAGGTCGAAGCCCTGGTGAAGTATTCCCGGGCGAACTTCCTCACCCCCGTGCCGCACGCTCCTTCGTTCGAGGCGCTCAACGCCGCTCTGGAAGAACGCTGCCGCGTCCGTCAGGCCGAGCGCGCCGGCCGCCATGAGCAGACGATTGGCGAACGGCTCGCCGCCGACAAGGCCGCCTTGCGCGATCTGCCCGCCACGCCTTTCGAGCCTTGCCACAAATGCTCGACGAAGGTCTCCTCCATGGCGCTCGTGCGCTATCGCTTGAACGATTATTCCGTTCCGGCGACGTATGGCTTTCGCGATGTGCTGGTGAAAGGGTTCGTCGATCAGGTGGCGATTTTCTGCGGCATTGTCGAGATCGCCCGCCACCCGCGCAGCTATGATCGTGGCGAGTTCGTTTTTGAACCCAGACATTACCTGGCACTGCTCGAACAAAAGCCCGGCGCGCTCGACCAGGCAGCGCCCTTACAAGGCTGGACATTGCCACAGCTGTTCCAGCATCTGCGGCGACTATTGGAAGCCCGCATGGGTAATCGCGGCAAGCGCGAGTTCATCCAAGTGCTTCGGCTGTTGGAGGTCTTTCCCGAGACGATCGTCGCCAATGCGGCGCTTGACGCGATCCGGCTCGGCGCGATCAGCTTCGATGCGGTCAAGCAACTCGTTATCGCCAAGGTCGAACACAGGCCAGCCCGTCTCGATCTCGGCGACTATCCCTATCTGCCTGCCGCCAACGTCAAGATGACCTCGGCCGCCGATTATGCGATTCTCGTTTCCGGGAGAGCGGCATGACGACGGCGGCTCCTTCCGCCAACCCGGCGCCGCCGCAGGTTCTGCTCGCGCATCATCTGCGGCAGCTCAAACTGCCGACCTTTCTACGTGAGTATGAAAAGGTTGCCGCGGAGGCCGCGCGCGAAGGGCTCGATCACATCCGCTTCCTTCTGCGCCTCGCCGAACTCGAACTCATCGATCGCGAGAGGCGCATGGTCGAGCGGCGCATCCGCGCCGCTCATTTTTCGGCGGTGAAGAGTTTCGACACGTTCGACTTCGCCGCTATTCCGTCGCTGAACAAGCCGGTCGTTCTCGAACTCGCGCGCTGCGAATATGTCGTTGCCCGCGACAATGTTATTGCTCTGGGTAATTCCGGCACCGGCAAGACGCATGCCTGTCTGGCGCTCGGCCTGGCTGCATGCCAGCGCGGCTTCCCGGTCACCTTCTTCACAGCGGCCGGGCTCGTTCATCAGCTGATGGAAGCGCGCGACGAGCGCCGTCTGCTCAAGCTGCAATCCCAGCTCGCCGCCGTCAAACTGCTTATCGTCGATGAACTCGGCTATGTGCCGCTCTCCCAGACTGGAGCGGAACTGCTTTTCGAAATATTCAGCCAGCGCCATGAACGTGGCTCGACCATCGTCACTTCGAATCTTCCATTTGAGGAATGGACAAGCGTCTTCGGAAATCAACGCTTGACTGGCGCGCTTCTCGATCGCCTCACCCACCATGTCCATATTCTGGAGCTAAACGGCGAAAGCTACCGGCTCAAACAATCGAAAGCTCGGCGCCGGCGCGATAGCCAACCAGACAATCAAGCGGCCGCAGCCGCCGATCCAGAAACCGCCGAAATCATCAGCGCGTCCTGAAAGCCGCGTCCGCCCCGGCTGCGAAACCCCGGCCATCTCCGCCGGGGCGGACGCGGCCTGTCGCGCCCTACGCCCACGCCGCAAACTGGCCTGGTTTTGCTCCGCCCAAATGGCCGGTTTTTGCTCCGCCGCTGA
>JBOHJQ010000135.1:0-6051 GCA_050728655.1 Methylocella sp. | reverse complement strand
CTGACTTCACGGTTGCCTACAACACACTTCCGTTGGGCGGCATCGACCAAATTACCAGCACGCGTACAGGCTGGACCGTCGGCGGGGGCCTCGACTACGCGCTCACCAACAATTGGTCGATCGGGGCAGAATACCGCTATACCGATTTCGGCAGCCGCAACGATATGTCGCCGATTGCCTTATTCCCGAACTCTTTCGTGCGTCATCACCTTACCGAAAATCAGGTGCAGGCCAGGTTCAGCTACAAGTTCGACAGCTTCGCGCCGGCGCCGGTCGTCGCGAAATATTGATTGGGCGTTTTCCGGCTCAAGCTTTTCTCCTGCGCGTCAAAACTGAACCCGGCCACGTGGCCGGGTTCTTTCTTGTACTCGCGAAAGGCAATATGGCGGTTCCGCCCGCTTTTCGTTGCGATTATGCCACAGTGCGCCGAATAACGCAAGGGATTGGCCAACAACGGTTGAAGATTGGCGTAAATTGCGTAACCTATTAACGTGTTAACTTTGACGTCCTTGAAGGAGATAAATCATGTTACGCCGCACTCTCTTGGCATCGGCCGGCGCCATGGCGCTCACCGGCGCGGCCCTCGCGGCCGACCTTCCCTCGCGCGCCCCGCCGCCGGTCTATCTGCCGCCACCGCCGATTTTCACCTGGACCGGCCTCTATGTCGGCATCAATGGCGGTTATACCTGGGCGGCCAGCGACACGATCAGCACGTCCACGGTGAACATATTAAGTGCCGCTGGCCTGAACGGCAATATTGGTGGCCAGGTGGCCGCACTTGCGACCGGCTCCAGAAGCCTCAACCCCGACGGCTTCATCGGCGGCGGTCAGATCGGCTATAATCTCCAGTTTGCCAACAACTTCGTCGTCGGTATCGAGGCCGATATCCAGGGCATCGCCGGCGCCACCCGCCAGGGAGCCTTGGCGCAGACGGGAATTCCCGGAGCGCTCATTCCGGTCACCAGCTCGTCGGTCCTGACTTGGAACAAGGCTACCGATTATCTTGGCACGGTCCGTGGCCGGTTGGGCTTTACCATCACGCCGACTCTGCTAGTCTACGGGACCGGCGGTCTCGCCTATGGCGGGGTCCGCTCGGCCACCAACGTCACTGAGCAGCTCGGGTTTAGTGACACGCCCGTTCCATTTGGCAATGGCGGCAGCATTTCCAATTCGCGCGTCGGCTGGACGGCCGGCGGCGGCCTCGAATGGTTGTTTGCGCCCAGTTGGAGCGTCAAGGTCGAATATCTCTACTACGATCTCGGTAGTGTGAACTATAGATTCCCTGTGATCCAAACCACGCAACTCGGAAGCGGTGTGTTTCCTCCGGGCGGGGTGGAGACCGTCGGCGTCGCGCGGACCACGACTCGCTTCAACGGCAATATCATCCGCGCCGGCTTGAACTATCACTTCAACTTGTGGGGTCCGGCTCCGATCGTCGCCAAATACTAAGAGCAAGGCGACTCCTTTCGGGGAAACGTAAAACCCGGCCGCAAGGCCGGGTTTTTTGTTGCACGCGCGAGACGCAATAGTGCGGTTCCGCCCATATTCCCTGGCGGTTCCGCCGCAGGGCTCAGCCGCGTGCGCTTACGCGAGTGACGCGCAAAAACGCTGGATTTTCGCGCAGGCGTCTTCGAGCACGGCAGTCGCCGTCGCATAGGAAATCCTAAAATTCGGGCCAAGCCCAAAGGCCGCGCCGTGCACCACGGCGACCCCTTCGGCTTCGAGCAGCGCGCTTGCAAAATTCTCGTCGTTGAAAATCACTTTGCCGTCCGGCGTCTTCTTGCCGATCGCTCCGGCGCACGAAGGGTAGACATAGAACGCGCCTTCCGGCGAGGGACAGGTCAAATATTTGGCCTGGTTGAGCATCGAGACGACGAGGTCGCGCCGCGTCTCGAAAATCTTGGCGCGCTCGGGAATAAAATCCTGCGGGCCGGTGAGAGCCTCGACCGACGCCCACTGCGCGATCGAACAGGCGCCCGACGTCTGCTGGCCTTGCAGCGTGTCCATCGCCTTGATCAAATGGTCTGGCCCGGCGGCATAGCCGATCCGCCAGCCGGTCATCGCATAGGCCTTCGATACGCCATTCATGGTGAGCGTGCGGGAGATGAGCTCCGGCTCCACCTCCGCCGGCGTCGCGAAGGTAAAATCGCCATAGGTGAGATGCTCGTAAATGTCGTCGGTCAAGATCCAAACATGGGGATGGCGCAACAAAACATCGGTGAGCGCCTTCAATTCCACCCTTGTGTAGGCGGCCCCCGACGGGTTCGACGGCGAATTCAAAATCAGCCATTTGGTTTTTGGCGTGATGGCCGCGTCAAGCGCCTCCGGTTGCAATTTGAAGCCATGCTCCATCTTCGATTCGACCGCGATAGGCGTGCCGCCGGCAATCAGGACCATATCGGGATAGCTCACCCAATAGGGCGCCGGAATGATCACCTCGTCGCCGCGATTGAGAGTGGCGAGAAAGGCATTGAACAAAATGTGCTTGCCGCCGGTGCCGACAATCGTCTGCGACGGTTTGTAGTCGAGCCCGTTCTCGCGCTTGAATTTTTGCGCGATTGCTTCGCGCAAGGGCGGGATGCCGGACACTTGTGTGTATTTGGTCTCGCCGCGTTCGATCGCGGCGATCGCGGCTTTCTTGATGTTGTCCGGGGTATCGAAATCGGGTTCGCCGGTTGACAGCGAAACGATATCCCTCCCCGCGCTCTTGAGATCGCGCGCCTTCTGCGTGACCGCGATCGTCGCGGAGGGCTTTACCCGCAAAAGGGCATCGGCGAGGAAAGACATCTGGCAAGGCTCCGGCGCGGGAAATACGGGCGCAATGGCGAATGCAAAGCCCACAACTGGACGCGGACCTTAGGTTTGAAGTGGCCGGAAGGCAACCGGAAAGAAAGCTGAAGGAACTCAGAGCTCCGGGTTGCAGCCCGACGCCGCGGCGGACGCGGATTTACGCTGCGTTAACATTGAAATTACTTTAGCGGTGCTTACGTTGGCCGCAATTGCGCTCGGAATATTGACATAGCTCGTTCCCCCGAATGCAGCCAGGCAGTCTTCGGCGGAGAGGCCGGGCAGCCCTCATATCGCGGAAACGTTACTGGACATTCGCGGCTGCGGGGAGAGAATTACTGCACACTCTCCCCTTTGGTCCTCGGGGGTGCCTAAAAGTTAAGGGGTCGCGCTTTAGCCAGGTGCGGCCCCGGCTTTTGGGCAAGGCGGCGAAAAAATAATACGCGGTCAAATTTTCGCCGCGCCGCGAACGGTTAAGCTAAGCGCTTCAGATCGATCCGATTCGGACCTTGCCATGCAATTCAGATTGACCCCGCCGGGCGCTCCCATCTTTTTTGTTTCGCTCATCCTGGCCGTTGCCGCTGTGGCGACCCTCTACACCCATGTTCCGTTCGCCGGACATTATGTCGGCACGCATCGTTTCTGGGTGATGGCGGCGGCTTATGCGGCATTGCTCGCGGGCGTGCTTTTCGAGGGACTGTAGCAAGGACCTCCGTTTCGAGCCGCCGCTTCGCAGGCGCGCTTCGCCGTGCCCGGGCGAAAAGTTTTGCCAATCCAAACGGGTTCGCCGCGCGTCAACCCCGCACGCATCCTTCGCGCGCGTTTACTGGCCGATCTGGGCCAGGGCATTGCGCAGCGGCGCGCCGGAGATGCGCATCAAGCCTAGGTAGGGGAGATTCAGTTCGAGAATCAAAAATATCGCGCTCGAGGCCGAAAGCGCTCCGATCAAGAGAGCAACGATCACCGTTGCGTTGGCGCGCGCGAAAAGGCCAAAACCCACAAACAGCATCGAAATCCAAAAGACAAGAACGGTCAAAAACGGCCAAGGGATCGAACTGTTGCTCTGCTCGAGCATGAGCGCGCGTGTCTGACGGATGGCTCCGCTGATTTCGAGTGCCCTCTTTTGGATGAAGCGCTGTGCTTCGCTATTGGGCGAGAGTTTTGCTATGCTGTCATAGAAGCCGGCAGCCTCGGCATGGATGGCCGCCAGTGCTAGTTGCCCAAACCGGGGGCCGTCCTTCGACCAGATTTTGTCAACCGCCACCGAAACCGCTACCCGAAGCTTATGACGCGGTTCGGTTGCCTCCGGCCCATATTGCGCCAGAATGCCGTCAAGCTCGACGATGGACGCGGAAACCCGCTGCAGTTCACCGCTTTGCGTCTCATAGGAGCTGTTCGCCGAGGCAATGAGCAGGCCAAGGACCAAGGCGGCCATGGTAGCGATGAGCCCCATGACGAGTTGAATCACATCCTTGGAGTCTTCGCTCAAGTGATCGTCGGGCAGTTTTTTGCGCAGGACCATGCCAAGAATCGCCGCCGCGAAGGTGCAGACGAAAATCATCAACGAGACGGCCAACGGGGCGAACAATTCCGGCATTTTCGATCCTTGATCTTGGATGAAGAAAACGGCCGAGGTCATTCGCCGGCCAAAATGAGGCAGCTTTTTGTCGCCGCAACGCCCGGTCTACTCACCTAAGAAATGGAGCACGATCTCGCGCTGGCGTGGCGCGCGGCGATGCTCGAACAGATAGATGCCTTGCCAGGTTCCAAGAACCATTCGCCCTGACGCGACCGGAATGGCAAGCTGCGTTTGCGAGAGCGCGGCCCTAATATGCGCGGGCATGTCGTCCAAACCTTCGGTTCGATGGACGTAGCGCTTGGCGTCTTCCGGCGCGATTTCCTCGAAGAAACTTTCAAGATCCGCTCGGACGGCGGGATCGGCGTTTTCCTGAATGAGCAGCGAAGCAGAGGTGTGGCGGCAGAAAATCGTCAGCAGCCCATTCGAGACATTCTGCTCGCGAAGCCAGCGCGATACCTCGGCGCTGATCTCGACAAGACTCTTGCCGCCGGTTTGAATGTGCAGGTTATAGAGTGCTTGACGCATCGAAAAGGTCGCAAGCTGGAAGCGGTGAGTCCTGCCCCAAGCCGGAATGTTGCCACGAGACTGGTGTCGGCGTTGGCGGCGTGATCGCGTGGCCCCCGGAATTGTTGTAGGATCAGCTCTCGCGGTGGGTCCGTTCGCGCCTTTCGTGGCGTTCCTGCGCCTCCACCGAGAGGGTTGCGATCGGCCGCGCGTCGAGCCGCTTCAGGCCGATAGGCTCGCCGGTCTCTTCGCAATAGCCATACGTGCCATCGTCAAGCCGTTCCAGCGCCGCGTCGATTTTTGCGATCAGCTTGCGTTGCCGGTCGCGCGCCCGCAATTCGATGGATCGGCCGGTTTCGGAAGAGGCGCGATCGGCGAGATCGGGATGGTTCTCACTCTCTCTCTGCAATACCACCAGGGTTTCCTGGCTCTCGCGCAAAATATCTTCTTTCCAGGCTATTAATTTGCGCCGGAAATAATCCCTCTGGCGCTCGTTCATAAAGGCTTCGTCTCCGGACGGTTTGTAGCCGCCTTCGACTTCCTCGATAGGCACTTACGCGACTCCCAAATCTCAAAACCGCCGCCCTTATAGCGATTGCCTCCTCCACTTACAATCGTTCCCGCCATCGCTCCAGGGCTGCGAACCCGGACGCAGGGCGATTCAGTGAGAATCTGAGAAGCGGCGGAGTGCTCGGTTTCTGTCGTCTTGAAAGGGCTCGATGGCGCGGGTCGGTGAGGGTGAGGCCGACTTCAGGATTTTGACAATGAAGTTGGTGAGAGAGAAAATGTTGCCGGGCGCGTTGTCGCAGCGGCTCGTGTCGGCGTCCTCGCCGAGAATGACGTCGTTGTTTCTGGGCATGATCTCGATGCCCCAATGGCCGTGGTTGACGCAAAGCAGGGCGTGTGGCGAGACGGCGGCGGTGGGGCTGGCTTCCCGCTCGCCTTGCTCCCGGCACTCCACATAAAGCACGTGATGGATGCGATCCAGGGCGCCGTCGTAGCTCCACAAGTCGAGACAGTCGAACAGCGTGCTGCGCGGCGGCAGGCCTTTCGGGATCGCCCGCACGACAGAGGCGGTGCGTCGAGCAATCCAACAAAGTCAAGAGAGCCTGAACAAACTGGCGGAACAGCATGGGATCAACCCAAAAACTGTTGCCAAGTGGAAAAAGCGCAGCTTCGCC
>JBOHJQ010000134.1:0-6304 GCA_050728655.1 Methylocella sp. | reverse complement strand
TGGCGACGGCGAGCCCTTTGGTCGGGATGACGCCTTCTTCGAGATAGCGGCCTTGGCGCCAATCCGGGTCGGCCATCACCGCTTGGCGCCCAACCTCATGAAAAGCAATATTTTGCGAGGAATGTCGCGCGGCGGTCGCGATCGGCATCGCGGCGAAGACACGTTCCGGGAAACTCGCCACCCATTGCAACACTTGCATGCCGCCCATTGATCCGCCAGCGACGCAGAACAGCGTCGCGATGCCGAGACGGTCGATCAGCATGGCTTGCGCGAATACCATGTCCTTGATCGTGACGATTGGAAGATCGAGGCCATAGGGCCGGCCGGTCGCCGGATTGAGCGAGGCCGGCCCGGTGGTGCCCATGCAGCCGCCGACAACATTTGATGCAATGACAAAATAGCGGTTGGTATCGATTGGCCGGTTTGGGCCGACCATGGTGTGCCACCAGCCGGATTTGCCGGTGATTGGATGTTGATTGGCGACATGCTGGTCGCCGGTCAGGGCATGGCAGACCAAAATGGCGTTCGACTTGCCGGCGTTGAGCTCGCCATAGGTTTGATAGGCGATCGTCAGGGGGCCGAGCGAAACCCCGGCATCCATCTTGAGCGGAGTTTCGGCGCCAAAATGCGCAACGAGGCTCTGCGGCGCATCGACCTCGCGAAGACCCGCCGCTTTACTTGCCGGAGCGAATTGCACAGCTTTGCCGATCGTTCGATATGGCGAACATTGCGTCCGTTATATGCGAGCGCGCGAAAAAAAGAGTCAAGATTGAGTTCCGCAGGCGAGGGCGGCCGGAACTTTGCTTGTGACAACCTTGAATGCGTCAGCGACCTTACGCCGTGGAGCCCTCCGGCGAAGGGCTGGGCCCCCCAGGCGGCCGGAACTTTGCTTGTGACAACCTTGATTGCGTCAGCGAGCCTTACGCCGGAGAGCCCCTCAGGCGACGGGCTGGGCCGCCGAGGGCGCGCCGCCCTCCCATGCCGCCCTACGGCAGCACGTCCCTCGCCGGGTTGTACGATGCGGAATTCACCAGGTCGTCCCCGAGAGTGCACTGGGCACCGGCCCCGATTAGCTGAAAGATGCCCCAGAAAATCGGGCACGAACATTCCGCGAGGCCCGCTTTGGTAACTTTGCAGGGCGCTGTCATGCATCCGGCGTAGGGAGCCTTCGGACAAATCGTCAAGCTTGGTTGGCCCGGCGCTTGAGTGAACAGCTTGACGAGGTCCGATTGGTCGCTCGGACTGTAAGTGGAGATGACGTCCGCGCCCGGAATCAGTTTGCCCTGGGCGATTGCCTTGCAGACGGGAGCCTTGTCGGGATGTTTGAGGGGGCAGCCGCTGCCGTCGGGACCGCACACGTTCACAGTGTCCTGATACACTTTGGCGTTCAGGATCCCGGTTATCAGCACGAAATTGAGTCCGGTCTTCACGGGGCATGTGCAGTTGGCAAAGCGGCCATCATCGGTCAGTTTGCAGGGAAGCGGCTTGGGCCCGGAATGGAAACATAAAGCATATTGGCCGGTGCACGGCAGGAAACCCGAGACACCAAGCGCCGTGTCGCGATAGGCGGGGCCGAAATTGGTCGTCCAGTTTTTCGAAAAGTCCCAGAACTCCTGCGAGTTCGGAACGAAATGGATCTCCGAATCACTGCCGTGCGGACCACTGTAGGCTCGCGTGGCAAGTGCACAAACGCAAAACACGGTAACCGCGAGGAACAAGCTCGTCTGTTTTGCTTTCATAAGACTGACTCCCTCTTTTTTGGATTTCTCCGCAAAACGCTGAACCAGCTTGAATGGTTCCCGTTTTCTGACCAGTTCCGAAGCCGCAGTCTCCCCGATGGGCGGCTTTTAGCGTGTTGTTGTCGTCATAGAGACGAGATTGAGCTCGACGCCCCGGCCGGCCGGTGGCGATCACGCTAGATCCATTTGTTAATAAGAAAACGGCTTCGGGAACAGCGGGCCACCCACGCGAGATTAAAATTTCCGGCCCTTGGAACCGGAGCGCAGCGGAACCCTGAGCCGGGTTCCCGCTTCATCGAGAATCGCGAACTGGTAGCGCCCCGCGCCGTCCCGGCTGACGCAATAGCGCAATGTTTCTACGACATTATTATCTTCGTCCAAGGTCACAACGGCGGGACTGAGGCCGGCGATATTTTCGCCCGGCAGATAGATCGAGCTGCAGACGATGAGTTCGTCGCCGCGCTGACAGGTGCGCGCCGCCGCTCCATTGACAATACAGCAGCGCGAACCGCGTTCGCCTAGAATAACATAGGTCGAGATACGCGCTCCGGAATTCTTATTCCAGATCTCGACGAATTCGAGCGGCAAGATTCCGGCGGCTTCGCAATGCTCCGGATCGAGCGTGATCGAGCCGTGATATTCGAGATTTGCCTCCGTGACACGGATGCCATGGAGCTTGCCGCCAACGACCTTACGCATGCTATTTCGCATTCCGTGCGCGCGAGCAAAACGGGCTAGGCTTGACCGGAGGGCGCCCGGTCCAAGGGGCATCTGCTTAGAACATTTCCTGGAAAAGCGCGAATGGGTTCGCGCCTAAAATATGGTTGATCAAGAGAAGTTAAAGACCTCTCCGGGAGAAGTTTCCGGCCACGCCGGTCCTCATTTAGATATCCTGCGGCCAAATTTCACGAGGCGCCGTCTGGCGGCGGTCCGGTTTCGATAATCGCGAGTTCGATACCTTCGCCGACGTGATCGCCTAGCTGGAACTTGAATTCCTTGAGGATCCCACCGTTGGGGGCGCGCAGCATGTGCTCCATCTTCATGGCTTCAAGGACGAGAACCGGCTGGTTTGCCGCGACTTTGGCACCCGGCGCGACGAGCAATGCGGCGATGCGGCCGGGCATCGGCGAGGTGAGCCGCCCCAGCGGTTCCTCTCGCCGCGCCGCCTCGGCACCAGGGCCGGCCAGCTCAAAGCGATGCGCGGCTTCTCCTGCGAACACCACAATCTCTTGCCCGGAGCGGACCCAAACCGCCCTGAGCCGGTGTCCGTCAAGATCGACGGCGAGAGTTCCATCCGGAGCGAGCGTGCCGTTGGCATGAGACAAAGTGCTATCCGGCAAGCCAAGTCGCCAGCCAGCGTGCAGATAAGCGATGCCGATGGTGCGATCGGCGCCCCCTTCAGGCACGATCTCGCGCAGATGTACGGTTTCGCCCGCCTCCTCGTTCAGGCGCCAGCCATATTGGTTGTTCCACGGGCTCCAAGGATCGTTCGACCGCTGGGCGTTCTCGCGCGCGATCGCCGCTCGCTCGCAAAGGAGCCCGATGATTGCCATGGCAAGAACATCATTGCTGGCAGGCTGCAGCGTGGTCAGAAGCCCGGCGCCATAGCGCTCGATGAAACCGGTATCCGGCGGCGGCGCGTCGAATGCTTGATGGGCAGCAATGGCACGCAAAAAGTCGAGATTGGTTGCAACCCCGGCGACTCGGGTCTCGGCGAGCGCGGCGCGCAGGCCGCGGATGGCTCCTCGCCGGTCCTTATCCCAAACGATCACCTTGGCGATCATCGGGTCGTAATCGGCCGGGACCGCATCTCCCGCGCGCACGCCTGCGTCGATTCGAAGCCGCGCTCCTTGAGCGGGAAAATCCAGGCGCTCGATCCGGCCGGATTGCGGCAGAAAATCGCGCGTCGGGTTCTCCGCATAGAGGCGCGCCTCGATTGCATGTCCCAGCGATCGTATTTCCTCCTGGCGCAAAGGCAACGCGCCGCCCGCGGCAACATGCAGTTGCCATTCGACGAGATCGATCCCCGTGATCATTTCGGTCACCGGATGTTCGACCTGGAGCCGTGTATTCATTTCGAGAAAATAGAAGGCTCCATCCTCCGGCGATAACAAGAACTCGACGGTGCCGGCGCCCACATAGCCGATCGCGCGCGCGGCAGATAAGGCCGCCTCCCGCAGGGCTTGGCGCGGCTCACCGGAAACGCCGAAAGCGGGTGCTTCCTCGATGATTTTTTGATGTCTGCGCTGGATCGAGCAATCGCGGTCGAAGAGATGCACGCAGTTTTGCCGCGCGTCGGCGAAGATCTGAACCTCGATGTGGCGGGCGGGCGCGAGATATTTTTCGATGAGCACGCGATCATCGCCGAAAGCGGAGAGGGCTTCGCGTTTGGCGCTTGCAAGCTGGTGCGCGAATTCCGTCGCGTGAAAAACGATTTTCATGCCCTTGCCGCCGCCGCCCGCCGAGGGTTTGATCAAGACGGGATAGTCAAGCGCCAAGGCTTTTTCCGCGAGGAAGACCGGGTCTTGCTCGCTCCCGTGATAGCCAGGCACGAGAGGAACCCCGGCTTTCTCCATGAGCGCCTTGGCTTGCGCTTTGTCTCCCATGGCGCGGATTGCCGCCGCCGGCGGTCCGATGAAAATGACGCCCGCAGTGGCGCACGCTTCCGCGAAGTCCGCGTTTTCGGACAAGAACCCGTAGCCTGGGTGAATTGCCTGGGCGCCGGATTTTTGGGCCGCTTCAATGATTTTGGCGCCGTCGAGATAGCTCGCGCGGGCCGGCGCCGGCCCTATCCGAAATGCCTCGTCGGCAAGCGCGACATGCATCGCCGCGCGATCGGCGTCCGAATAGACGGCGGCGCTCGCAATGCCAAGCCGCCGGGCCGTCCGGATGATCCGGCAGGCGATCTCGCCGCGATTGGCGATCAGGATTTTCGAAAACATGGAGTCTCGTATCACACGCTCACGCCGCGACGCACACCCTTACAACGCTCAGATGTCGCGGCGGAAGGGGGTTGGAATTTGAGGGTGGCGTATAGATTACACCATGAAGAGAGATACCACGAAGCCGGCGGGCGATGTCGCCGCCACGAAGCTGTTCGACGATTGGTTCGATTGATTCGATTTGATCGAGACGGATCTTTGCGCGTAGCTGCGCGGGTTCATCGAGACGACGATCGAAGAGGCGATCGATCGATTCCGAAACGATCCGACGCGCGTCGATCTTCTTCTTGTCGCGGATGGGGTTGCGGCCAGCTCCCCGCGTTCTCGACGTCGGCTGCGGCAATGGCACGCTGTTGCGGCTGCTAGCCGAGGAAAAAGGTGGATCGACGCGGCATTGAGCTCTCGCAGCAAGAGGTCAACGACTGCGTCGCCACGAGGCTATCGGTCATTCAGGGCGATGCCGATACCGACCTTGCCGGCTATCCCAGCTGGCGTCGCGCCAGCCATCTTTATATTGCGGTCCGCCCCGCGCCAAACATTCGCGCGGCCGCTTCGGGGCTTTCGCCTTCCTATACGCCCTTATCGTGCGCGCGCGCAGCCTCCGGCGTCCTGCGCCCAAGTGCGCACGTCATCCTTTCTGATGCCCCAACAAACGCACTCGCGATTCACATCGTCAAAAAAGTGTGCGCTTATTTATGAACTGCTTAATAATGAGTCGGGGTGCACACGCACGCGATGCCGTCATAACGCGCCTTTCGCCGCGCGGATTTTTTCGCGCAACGGCTCGGCCATCTCGATTAAGCGGGATTTGTTGGCCATCCGGAATTCTTCAAGAGCCCCATCGACAGCCTCGATAGCATCGTCGAGATGACGCCGCTCGAGGCTCTTGTCAAATAACGCGCGGTGAACGACGGCGAGATTGTACTGGGTGACGGCCCATTGGAGCGGAACGCGGTCGCGGGTCAATTCCTGCATGGCTTCGCGATGGGCTTCGACGGCCTCCACGAGGCGCGTCGTGCCGCTCTCGCGCGCGCCGAGGTCCTTGAGCGCGGTGCCGAGATTGTTCTGGGTCGTGGCCCATTCAAGAGGGCTGCGCGCGCGGGTCAATTCCTTCAACGCGTCGCGGTATGCTGCGACGGCCGCCTCGAGCCGCGCCGTGCCGCTCTCCCGCTCGCCAAGCGTTTCGAGCGCGGCGGCGAGACTTATTTGGGTCTTGGCCCAATCGAGCGGCGCGCGCTCGCGGGTATATTCCTGCACCGCTTCGCGATAGGCTTCGACGGCCTCCTCGAGCCGCGCCGTGCCATTCTGCCGCTCGCCAAGCACTCTGAGCGCATTGCCGAGATTCATCTTGGCGGCGGCCCAATCGAGCGGCGCGCGCGCGGGGGTATATTCATTCACGACCTCGCGAAAGGCGGCGATGGCCTCTTCGAGCCGCGTGGTTCCGTTCTCCCGCTCGCCGAGCCTCGCGAGCGCATTACCGAGATTCATCTGGGTCGCGGCCCAATCGAGCGGCGCGCGCTCGCGGGTATATTCCTTCAAGGCTTCGCGATAAACTTCGACGGCCTCCTCAATCCGCGCCGTCCCGTTCTCCCGCTCGCCGAGCGTTTCCAGCGCAACTGCAAG
>JBOHJQ010000133.1:0-6414 GCA_050728655.1 Methylocella sp. | reverse complement strand
CCCGTGCGCAGCGTGGTCAGGTGAACGGCTTCGCGGTTCAAGCCTTCCGTCGCGTAAAGTTCGAGCCGGCCGTCGGCGCGCAGCACATAGACCGAGCAGACTTCCGCGACCATGTTCGCGGCGATATGGACGACGATCTTGTCGAGGCGGGCCTGCGGGCTGACCGGCTCCGCCATGACTTCGCGAAGTCGGCGCAGCAGCAGACGGGGACCGCCGAGCGTGCCAAACATGGACGTTTCCTGCTCAGGCCTCAGGATTTAACCAATCCGCGCGGGAAGCCACGGCGACCGATGGCCAAGCCAGCGCATCCGGCAACGGTTCCATCGATTCCAAAGTTGCAGCGACCAGCTCAGAATCCAGGATTGGCAAACGGGCCGGCCACTCCGGGCACGAGAGCATGGTCCGCGATCCCGGATCGTGCTCCTAACTCTTTGGTTTTTACATGATCTTCATCGCGGATCATGGTCGAGAGCTATTTCATGTTTCCGGGAAGCACAAGAAAGCACTAGACTTTGGACTGAAGTAATTTTGTTGATGCAAACCGGTATCGGCTTCGGGTGAAAATGCTCGCCCTCGCCAATCCCAATTGCCGGTTTTGGCCTTCGGTCCGCCTACCAAGCAAACTCCGGACCAGGAAAATAACCGAAACCCTGAGACAAGAAGAAGACGGCCCCCTTTGGTCAAGCTTTGTCCAAGCCATAGAGGGTGTGCAACGTTCGGACCGCCAATTCTGTATAGGCCGCTTCGATCAGAACCGAGAATTTTATTTCGGAAGTCGTAATCGCCCTGATATTGATGCCTTTTTCCGCCAGCGCCTTGAATGCGAGCGCGGCCACGCCGGCATGGCTGCGCATGCCGACGCCGATCGCCGAAATCTTCACGACATCGCTCGCGCCATGCAGACTGGAAAAGCCGATCTGCGACTGCGCTTTGAACAAAAGCGTTTGGGCCCGGGCGAAATCGGCGGCGGAAACAGTAAACGTGATATCGGTCACGCCCGAATCCTCGGACGCCACCTGAATGATCATGTCCACATTGATATTGGCTTCGGCGAGCGGCATGAATATGGCGGCGGCGATGCCTGGGCGGTCGGCGACGCGGCGCAACGTAATCTGCGCCTCGTCCCGCGAGAAAGCGATGCCGGTGACCACTTGGCTTTCCACGATATCCTCCTCACCGCAAATCAGCGTGCCCTGTTGGAAGCCGTACGGATCGTCGAACGACGACCGGACGAATGTCTTGACCTTGTGCACCATGGCAAGTTCAACCGAGCGTACCTGCAGCACCTTGGCCCCGAGCGAGGCCATTTCCAGCATTTCCTCGAAGGCGATGCGATCGAGCCGCTTGGCTTTCGGCACGATCCGGGGATCGGTGGTGTAGACTCCGTCGACATCGGTATAGATGTCGCAGCGGACGGCCCCGATCGCCGCGGCGACTGCCACCGCGCTTGTATCGGAGCCGCCCCGCCCAAGCGTGGCGATGCGGCCGCTCTCCTTGTGAAGGCCCTGGAAACCGGCGATCACCGCCACTTCGCCCCGGGCGGCAAAACCATCGAGAATCGCCGCGGCCCCAATATGTTCGATCCGGGCCGAGCCATGCTCGTGCGAGGTCAGAATCGGAATTTGCCAGCCTTGCCACGAACGCGCGGCAATTCCCTGTTCCTGCAGAATGATGGCGAGGAGACCGGCGGTCACCTGTTCGCCGGAGGCGACAACGGCGTCGTACTCGCGCCGGTCGCAAAGCTTTGCGGCCTCCTCGCACCAGCCGGCGAGTTCGTTGGTCTTGCCGGCCATGGCGGAGACCACGACCGCAATGCCATGGCCTTCGCTCCGCTCGCGTGCGATGTGCCTTGCAATATTGCGAATCCGCTCTATGTTCGCGACCGACGTGCCACCAAATTTCATCACAAGATGGGCCATCGGGTCGAAATCGGCTCCTTCCTGGGCGGGATTCTCAAGTAGGAAATCAACGGCCCCGCGACCGCGCAGCCCCGCGCATCCATGCAAATGCCGGCACATCAAGTCAATGGGAATTCGGCCGTGGCAAGCCGGGAAAAGCTCCACCGCGATACGACCGTAGATCCGGAGGCGGTCGCCCGCTTCGATAGCCTCGGCGCGCAATGGTGGGACCCGAATGGGCCCATGCAAGCGCTGCACAAGTTCAACCCGGTTCGTGTCGCCTATTTGCGCGAGCTCTTGTGCAAGCACTTTCCCTTCGACGGAAAGCCGCGCAATTGGCACTCGGCGGCGCCGCTCCAGGGCCTGACGATCCTCGATATAGGATGCGGCGCCGGCATTCTCTCGGAGCCCCTGGCGCGGCTTGGCGCCCGCGTGACCGCGATCGATCCGGCGCGGCGCAACATCGAGGCCGCCAAGGACCACGCCGCGAAGACAAGCCTTGCCATCGATTACCGTTGCGTTGCCGCCGGGGAACTTGCGGCCGAGGGTGTTGTCTTCGATGTTGTTCTCGCGATGGAAGTTGTCGAGCACGTGCGCAATGTTGGACGCTTCCTCGCTGAAGCCGCCGCGATGGTACGGCCTGGCGGCGTGCTCGCGGCCGCCACGATCAACCGCACCTTGAAGAGTTTTGTCTTGGCGATTCTTGGCGCCGAATATTTTTTGCGGTGGCTCCCGCGAGGCACGCATGACTGGAGCCAGTTCGTCACGCCGCAAGAACTCGCCAAGGACTTGCGCGCCGCCGGCCTGCGCATCAAGGATGAGACGGGAGTCGTCTACGATCCCCTGGGGGCCAAATGGCGGCTCTCGCACGACATGGACATCAATTACATCATGGCCGCGATTCGCCCGGAATGACGCTCTTGGCGTCAAGTCAAAATTAAAAAGTACCAAGACAGGGGGGTCCGCGGTGAACGAGCCAACAATCATCTGCCCAAAATGCAAAACCGAAATCAAATTAACCGAGTCATTGGCCGCCCCACTGATTGAGGCGACACGCCTGCAATTCGAGCATAAGGTCGCTGAAAAGGAGGCGGACGTGGCAGCGCGCGAAGCTGCGATCCGTGAGCAAAAGGCGGCGATCGAAAAGGCAAAAGGGGCGATCGACGAGCAGGTCTCACAAAAACTCAAGGCTGAGCGGGAAAAAATCATTGCTGAGGAGGCCAAGAATGCTCGGCTTATTTTTGAAACTGACATTAAACGGAAAGCTAAAGAAGTCGTGTACTTACAAGAGGTTCTGAAAGACCGCGATAGCAAGTTGGCTGAGGCTCAGAAGACCCAGCTTGATCTGCTGCGCAAGCAGCGCGAGTTGGATGATGCCAAGAGAGAACTGGACCTTACTGTGGAAAAGAAGGTCCAAGAACAGCTGCCTTCAGTTCGAGACAAGGCCACGCAAGAAGCCGAAGAGAGGCTGAAACCCAAGTTGCTGGAAAAGGAAGGGCTGATCGCTTCCATGGGGCGCGAAATTGAGCAACTGAGAAGGAAGGCCGAACAGGGATCCCAGCAATTACAAGGAGAGGTATTTGAGCTAGAGCTTGAAGCGCTTCTCCGCGCGAAGTTTCCGCAAGATATCATTGATCCGGTCGCCAAGGGCGACTTCGGCGGTGACGTGTTGCAGGGCGTTGTAGGCCCGCTGGGTCAACGTTGTGGATCGATTCTATGGGAATCAAAGCGAACCAAGAATTGGAGCGACGCCTGGTTGCCCAAACTTCGTGACGATCAGCGGGCCGCCAAGGCCGATATCGCTGTGATAGTCTCAAATGCCTTGCCGAAGGAGGTGGAGACGTTTGATTGGATTGACGGTGTTTGGGTTACGGAAATCCGCTGCGCTATTCCGGTGGCAATCGCTCTCCGCCAGTCCCTAATCGAGCTGTCTGCAGCTCGCCAGGCGGGCGAGGGTCAACAGACCAAGATGGAGATGGTCTACCAGTATTTGACCGGTCCGCGTTTCCGACACCGCGTCGAGGCAATTGTCGAGAAATTTTCAGACATGCAGGCCGACCTCGACAAAGAGAGAAAGACCATGGTGCGTCTGTGGGCCAAGAGAGAGGCACAAATTAGAGGCGCGATCGAGTCCACCGTCGGGATGTACGGCGACCTTCAAGGTATTGCCGGGCGCGCGCTGCCAGAGATCGACACCATTGGCACTTTATCCCTCGACTATACTCCAAATTCCCAATCCGGCGATTGAACCCATTGAACCGAAGCCGCAGGGTCTTGGGCCGACCTTGAGGGCAGGGGCCTGTGGCCGAAAACTTCGCCGCCTGATGACAACGCAGCTTCCCTTGGGATATAAACCCTTGAATCGCGAACGTTATGGGGCGTGAACAGAAAAAATTTGCACAAGCTTGCCTAGCCGCGCGCGCGGGTTCGCTCCGTCCCCTTCGCGGCGTAAAGTCAAGGGCTTGCCACGATAGAGCGCGCGCGCGTGAAGACAAGCTTTGGAACGGCGCGCAAGCGCTGCCTCTCGATGGCAAGCCGATGACGGACCTTTCCCTCACGCTCAGCCCGCAAACGCCGGCAGACCTCGCTTCTATCGAAAAGCTTGACGAGCGTGCTTTTGGGCCGGGCCGGTTCGCCCGTTCGGCGTACAGGCTGCGCGAAGGGGTTGAGCCGGACTACGCCTTGTCTTTCGTCGCGAGGGTCGGCACCTTGCTTGTCGGCGCCAACCGGATGACGCCAATTTTCTGCGGCAACCGGCCGGCGCTGCTGCTTGGCCCGTTGACGGTCGACCCGCCATTTCGCGCGGGCGGAATCGGCGAAGAGCTGGTGAAAAAATCGCTCGATGCCGCGCGGCAGGCTGGGCACGGATTGGTTCTGCTTGTCGGCGACATGTCCTACTATGGCCGGATGGGTTTCGCGCCGGTGCCGCAGGATAGGCTCTATTTCGCGGCGCCCGTCGATCCGGAGCGTCTGCTCTATTGCGAGCTCATCGATGGCGCCTTCGAAGGCGTGCAGGGAAGGGTGCGGCGGGCGCCACCCAGAACCTGAAGACGGGTGCGCGCGAACGACCGCCAACGGGACTTTGCGGCCAGCCTTTGGCAGCCACCATATGGTTGAGTTGCGCTCGAAGCTATGCAAACCCCGCGAGGCTCTCGAACAAGCCGCGCCCATCCGTCCCGCCAACAAGCGGATCGATCAGGTTTTCGGGATGCGGCATCAGGCCAAGAACGTTGAACCTTTCCGAGTAGATGCCGGCGATGTCGTTGACCGAGCCGTTGGGATTGGCCTCACCACCCCTGCCACCTCGCGCGTCAGAATAGCGGAAGGCGACGCGGCCATCGCCTTCGACGCGCGCGATCGTTTCCGCATCGGCGAGGTAATTTCCTTCGCCATGCGCGATCGCCAGTTTGATGACCTGGCCCTTGGCATATTGGGAGACAAAGGGCGTATCGACTCGCTCGACGGTCAAATGCTGCAGCCGGCAGACGAAGCGCAAATTGGCGTTGCGCATCAACACGCCAGGCAATAGCCCGGCTTCAACAAGGATCTGGAAGCCGTTGCAGATACCGAGAACGAGACCGCCTCGCCGGGCATGGGCGCGCACCGCGTCCATGATTGGTGCCCGCGCGGCAATGGCGCCGCACCGCAGATAATCGCCGTAAGAAAAGCCGCCCGGAAGCACGGCAAGATCGGTGCCCGCGGGCAAGGTATGTTCGCCATGCCAAACGATGGAAGGTATCGCATTTGCGATTTTTTCCACGGCGCGGACCGCGTCTCGCTCGCGGTTGGAGCCGGGGAAGAGAATGATCGCGACTTTCATGTGGCGATGATATTTTCCTCGCTCATGTTAGCATTAGCTTGTGCGGGCATCCCGCCGCTCGCGAAAATCTAGCAAATTTCCACCTGGAAATTTTCAACGACCTGGTTGGCGAGCAATTTCTCGCAGGCATCGTGCAGCAATTTTTCCGCTGTTGCCGGATCGTTCGTAGCAAGCTCGATCTCAAATATTTTTCCCTGCCGCACGCTGCCGATACCGTCGATGCCGAGCGATTTGAGCGCGCCCTCGATGGCCTTGCCTTGCGGATCTAGAATGCCGTCCTTGAGTGTGACAACCACCCGCGCTTTCATCAGGGCTTGCAACCTATCGTTCGCACGTCTCGCGGTATCTTTGGCAATTTCCATCGCCTTGTTCGCCCAACTCTTCTTTGTGGAGGCACGCGCTGCGCAGTTCCCGACAAAGCTGCGATCGAGATTGTCATTGTTGGCAGGCCTCGCGGTATCTTTGGCAATTTCCTTCGCCTTCCTCGCCCAATTCCTCCTTGTGCTCGCAGGCCAGCCGCAATTCCTCACACCGCCCAGGCGCCTCCCCGCCAGGGTTTATGTGGATGCCTCCCGGTCCAAACTCAATTGATTGAGACAACGCCGAAAAGGGATAACGAAAAGAGCTGCGGCCGCGGCGACCGCACGGGTGCGCAGTAGTAATCCTCCCGCTTTATTGTGCGGAGACAGGCAACCC
>JBOHJQ010000132.1:0-6503 GCA_050728655.1 Methylocella sp. | reverse complement strand
TCTAGGGTCTGCACTCAATTTAACGAAGCGTTAAATGGCGCATGATTCAACCTCTTTGGAGGTGGAACATGCGGGAAGGTCTATTTTGGCTCGATGATTTGCAATGGTCCTCTATCAAGGGCGTCTTACCAGGCCGGAAACGGCGTGGGCCCCGGCGGGTCGATGATCGCCGCGTGATCAGCGGGATTATCCATGTGCTGCAATCGGGCATGCGCTGGCGGGATTGCCCGAAAGAGTACGGCCCTTCGACTTCGATCTATAACCGCTGGCATCGCTGGTCGCAGCAGGGACTGTGGCAAAGGATGTTCCATGAGTTAAGCCAGATTGTCGGCACACATTACGAGAACGCTATCGACAGCACCACCGTCAAGGCCCACCGTTCGGCGCGAGGTAAAAAGGGGGCCAAGACCAGGCCCTCGGCACAAGCCGCGGCGGCTGCACGACCAAAGTCCACGCGGTGATCGACCGCAAAGGCCGCCCTTTGCGCTTTCTCCTGAGCGGCGGCCACTGCTTTGATGGTAAAGCCGCGGTGCCTTTGCTGAAGCCTTTGCCGCCGCCCAAGAAACTGTTGGCCGACAAGGCTTACGATTGTGCCGCTTTCCGCGACTGGCTCACCCGGCGCGGCACCTCGCCGGTCATCCCCAACAAAATCAATCGCCGCAAACCCTATCCTCATAACAAGCGAGCCTATCGGCACCGCAACAAGATCGAGCGCATGTTCTGCCGGCTCAAGGATGCCAGACGAATCGCGACACGCTACGACAAATGCGCCAACAACTTCCTCAGTGCCGTTTGCCTTGTCGCTCTTCTCTACTTCTGGTTAAATTGAGTCTGGACCCTAGATGCGCGGCGACCGTATCTCCAGGTAAAGCTTCGACTACGGGCGATAGATAGGCGCCGTTATAGTTTTCGGTCGTAACCGTGTACCCGCCGACTTTAATATCAGAAGTTTGGGCTTTTAAGTTGACCTTGATTTTGTGACATTGTGCGCCAGGCAAGATTGGGTGACAATCCGTTGTTGGCAGAGTTGTGACCTCGCAGTAGTACTTCAGTTCAGGTGGTATGGGTTTTAGGGGGGAGCATACGGGAGGCTGGATAAGCTCGTCTGCGCGTGCCGCCTGTATCAGGAGGCCAACGGCAACCGCGACGGCGCACCCAAACCCGCCGACGCCGCGGAAGTCCACCCGACGCCAAGTGACGAAAATGCTCCATCCCATGTCGCAGCCCCCCCAATATCACCCGGCGTTCTCGCCTACATGCGGTCGTATTGTCCGATTCTAATGGCAACTGAAATTTATTGTCAAGGGTGGGATCCTCACACGTCCTGGCTCCCCATCAGTTCATTGAATGCCGGTTGTTGATTAGCGTTGCGCCGGTTCACGCCAGCGGCGCGTTCAAGATCCAGCGATGGCCGAAGGGATCGCGAAACGTCGCGACCCTGGTTCCCCAAAAGGAATTGGTAGGGCTCATCTCGACCTTTGCGCCGAGACCGGTGGCCTTCGCGAAAATTTCGTCGACTGCCTTGGCCTCGGCATATTCCAAGCTGACCGAGGCGGTCGCAAGCTCGCCGGGAAGCGGCATTCGCGTTTGGCCGAACTCGGGGAAGGCGTCGGCGAGCATCACCGAGCCGCCGTTAATTTCGAGCTCGCAATGCATGATCCGCATGCCGTCCAGCGCCGGCATGATCGCTTTTTGACGCGCTCCAAAAACCGCGGTGTAGAAGGCGATCGCCGCCAGCGCGGGAGAAGCGGTCAGATATGGCGCAACCGGCGGGCGCATGGGTTCCTCCGCGTGAATAATTGTCGATGTCGCGAGGGTACTTCCCCTGCCTCGATCTTGCGAGTAAGAATTGCTTCTCTAATTGGTTTTATCGCAAGAGCCGCATCTGGCGCCGCGAACGACACCAGGGAATGGCGCAGGGAATTTCAATGGCCAAGCCTCGCACGCTTTACGACAAGATCTGGGACGACCATCTCGTCCACGCTGATGCCGATGGCGCGAGCCTCATTTATATCGATCGCCATTTGGTCCATGAGGTAACAAGCCCCCAGGCCTTCGAGGGACTGCGGCTGACCGGCCGGCGCGTCCGGGCACCGCACAAAACCCTAGCGGTCGTCGATCACAATGTTCCGACAACCGATCGCTCGAACGGCATCGACGATCCCGAAAGCCGCATTCAGGTCGAGGAACTTGCGCGGAATACGCGCGAATTCGGCATTGAATATTTTAACGAGCGGGATCTTCGCCAGGGCATCGTCCATATCATCGGCCCCGAACAGGGCTTTACCCTGCCCGGCGCGACAATCGTCTGCGGCGATAGCCATGCCTCGACGCATGGCGCCTTCGGCGCGCTCGCGCATGGCATCGGCACGTCCGAGGTCGAGCATGTTCTCGCCACCCAGACCTTGATTCAAGCCAAGGCCAAGAACATGCGTGTCACGGTCGACGGCGCGCTCGGGTCAGGGGTGAGCGCCAAGGACATTGCGCTCGGGATCATCGGCGAGATCGGCACGGCGGGAGGCACCGGGCATGTCATCGAATATGCGGGCGAAGCGATTTTCGCGTTGTCGATGGAAGGGCGGATGACCGTCTGCAACATGACGATCGAGGCAGGCGCTCGCGCCGGGATGATTGCGCCCGACGCCAAGACCTTCGCTTATCTGAAAGGAAGGCCGAAGGCGCCGGTGGGCACGGCCTGGGACGCCGCGATGCGCTATTGGGAGAGCTTGCACACCGATCCTGGCGCCTTGTTCGACAAGGAAGTCCACCTCGACGCCAGCCAATTGCCGCCGCTTGTAACCTGGGGCACGAGCCCGCAGGATGTCGCGGCGATCACCGGCCTCGTCCCGCGCCCGGACTCGGCCTTGAGCGAGACCAAGAAAGCCTCGATCGTCCGTGCGCTAGATTACATGGGCTTGAAGGGCGGCGAAAAAATCATGGATATTAAGATCGACCGGGTTTTCATCGGCTCCTGCACCAATGGAAGGATCGAGGATCTCCGCGCCGCCGCGAAGATTGTGGCCGGCAAACATGTCGCTTCCAGGGTCAATGGCATGGTCGTGCCGGGTTCGGGCCTAGTCAAGCAGCAGGCGGAAGCTGAAGGTCTCGACGCGATTTTTCTGGCCGCCGGATTCGAATGGCGCGAGCCCGGCTGCTCGATGTGCCTGGCGATGAACCCGGACAAGCTTTTGCCGGGCGAGCGCTGCGCCTCGACCTCGAACCGCAATTTTGAAGGCCGCCAAGGTTTTCGCGGCCGCACCCATCTCGTCTCGCCCGCGATGGCGGCGGCGGCGGCGATCGCCGGCCATTTCGTCGATATTAGGGAGTGGCAGACCACAGGGCCTGGACACGGCTGATCGATCCGGCGCGACGATTGCGCAGCTTCAGCCGCGATGAAGGGCGCCGCTGAGCGGCACCCGCCGCACCTTGATCCGGCTGGCATTCTTCAGGGCCAGCGCCATGTCGTAGGAGGCCTGCAGCCGGTGCCACGTCTCGGCTCCGCCGCCGAAAGCCTTGTGTAGCCTGATCGCCATTTCAGGAGAAATCCCGGCATGGCAGTTCACAAGGTCGGAAAGCTGTTTGCGGCTCACGTTCAAAATCTTCGCGGCTTCCGTCACGGACAGGCCCAAGGGCTCAAGGCAATCATGCTTGACGGACAGGCCCGGATGCGGCGGATTTTTCATTGCCATGCTGTTTTTCCTAGTGGTAGTCGATCAAATCGACATCGCGAGCGTGTTCCCCTTCGAACCGGAAAATCACGCGCCAGTTTCCCGAGACGGAGATAGCCCAAAACCCGGCTAACGCATGCTTCAATGGATGCAGCTTGAAGCCAGGCAGAGCCATGTTTGCCGGTTTGGTTGCTTCCGCCAAACGGGCTAGGATACGTTCGATCTTGTCAGCCTGCGCCGCCTGCACTTTGCTGCGGTCGCCTTCTTCAAACAACAGTTTCAGGCCTTTGTGCCGGAAGCTCAGTATCATTGCGATAACTGTAACCTATCACCTATCACGTGGCAACAGCAAAAACGCTTCGCCGCAATGAGGATGCCGGCTGGCCCGGTGCGATTACGCCATGTACGATTGCGCATGGAGCAAAAGCGCTATTCCGCCGCGCCGCGTTCCACCACGGCAGGCGTGAAAGCGCGTCCTACAGCGCGACCGGCTCGGCGATGACCTCGGCGGAAAGTGGCTCGGCCTCAATGGTGACGCGATCGGCATCCGCCGCGACAGTCAACGTCATGTTCGCCGCCTTGGCGACGAGGCCCGCATAATAGGCCTGAACATCCTGCGGGCCGGCCGGAGGATAATCTGGCGTTCCAGCGAGGAGAAGCGGCAGGTGGCCGGCAAGCTTTGCATTCGTGCCCTTGGCCGCGACCGTGATCCGCGCCGTTTCCTCGGCTCCGCTCAGCGTAACCTCGATGACGCCGCCGCGCGGGATTGCCGCCGCGGCGATCAGACACAGATTCAGGATTAGCTTAACATTATTCTTTGGTATTTGAAGAGAAGGGACATTCCATTCGAGTTCCGTCCGCTCGCCGCAAAAGAGGCCGCGCGCGACCGTTGCCGCATCGCAGCTATCGATCGAAACCGCGGCCGAACCGGCGGCCCCGAACGCCAACCGGCAAAATTGCAGACGCGCCGAAGCCTGCCCGGCGCTTTTCTTGATGAGTTCAAGAGCAAAGCCGCGCATTTCCGCGTCTTGCTCCTCGTCGAGCATCTCAAGGCCATTGATAATGGCGCCAACCGGGCCAATCACATCATGACAGACGCGGGAGCAAAGAAGCGCGCAGAGGTCGAGAGGGTCGAGGGCAAACGCCGTCATGATTCATCCCTTCAAGGGCAGAGTCCCTTCAATAACGCCCTTCAAGCAGAGGAGATAAGCTGCGCGCTCCAGAATTGCGCCATTGAAATGCCTGGAGCTTTCGCCTCGGCAAGAAGTACTTGGCTTCCCGGCGGCGGAGGCGCCATACTAACACGAAATGTCACGCTCTGCAGTGAATCGCTGCCGCGTCCCCGCGTCAAGGCTGCCAATTCCAATCTGCGAATCATAGATTAACAAATCGCCGTAACGCGCGGGATTTCCGTGCAAGCAACCCACAACGGCTTTGGATCTCGCGGTGGCAGGCGCAAATAGCGCGATGGCCGCAGAGCCGCATCGCGAATTTCCGGGCCACTCAAATCCGTGCAACGGAGTAGCAATTTCGTGAAAGACAGCAAAATCAGTGCAGCACCCGCGATCGATCAAGATGCAATAGCGGGCGTTTTCGCTGAAATCGCGCTCGAAGCCGCCGTCGCGGTGATGGCCGCCTATGCCGGCGACAGCCGTGCCAGGCGCAAGCCGGATGGGAGCTTCGTCTGCGACGCCGACGAAGCGGCCGAAGCCATTATCCTGAAGCGCCTCGCGACGCGGTTGCCTCATTTTCGGGTACTCGCCGAGGAAGCCGCTTCAAGAGGCGAGAAGATGGTTGCGGGACCGGCTTTCATCCTGGTCGATCCGGTCGATGGGACGCGCGAATTTTTGAGTCATAATGGCGAGTTCACTATCAATATAGGGCTGATCGTCGATTCGGCGCCGCTTGTCGGCGCGGTTTATGCTCCGGCGTTCGGACAACTCTGGATCGGGGGCGCTACCGCCAGCACCTGCGAGGTCGCGCCGGGCGCGGCGCTGCCGCCGCCTGAAAAGCGCCGGGCCATTCATGCGCGGCCAGCGCCTTCGCTCGGATTGACGGCGCTCGTGAGCCGCTCCCACGCCGACCCGGCGACCGAGGCTTTTCTCGCGAAGCTCCCCGTCAAGGAGCGGCGGCAGGCAGGTTCCTCACTCAAATTCTGCGCGGTTGCCGAAGGCCAAGCCGACGTCTATCCGCGTTTCAGCCAAACCATGGAATGGGACACGGCGGCGGGGGACGCGGTGTTGCGCGCGGCGGGCGGGATCGTTGTCGATCGCGTGGGGCAGCCGCTACGCTACGGCAAGGCCGAAGCGCAATTTCGAAATGGGCCTTTTGTCGCCTGGGGCGATCCAGCGGCCGCGGTTTTCCAAGCGCCGTGAAGCAGCAAGCGGGACGCTGCGGCGGGAATTGCCTGAGCGGGCGGGCCCGGCTTCGCCCTGAGGAAGCCACGATAAAACCCTTGCGGGCGTCAATCCTTCGTTAACGCTATTCCTGCAAAGCTCGACGCAATGCCCGGCTCGCGGAAGATTGAACGGAGGACTAACCATGCAAACGCGAAGGGAAATGACGCTGACTCTGGCGGCTCTCGCCGCCGGCATCCCGGTTCTCCGGGCGAGCGCTGTTTTGGCGGACCCCGGCCCCTCGAACGGACGGCCGGGCGAATACTCGTCGGACGAAATCATCGCCAACGGCCATCGTTTCTTCGGATCGGTCTCGCGCGGCTTGGCTGAAATTATCGAGGCCGCGACAAAACGCTGGGGCAAGCCCAATGGCTATGTGCTGGGCCAGGAGGCGGGCGGCGCCTTCATCGGCGGGCTGCGCTATGGCGAAGGCGTAATG
>JBOHJQ010000131.1:0-6811 GCA_050728655.1 Methylocella sp. | reverse complement strand
GGTAGGGGGCTTCGATGAACCCATATTTGTTGACCCGCGCGAACGTCGCGAGCGAATTGATGAGACCGATATTCGGGCCTTCCGGCGTTTCGATCGGGCAGATGCGCCCGTAATGCGTCGGATGCACGTCGCGCACCTCGAAACCTGCCCGCTCGCGAGTGAGACCGCCGGGACCCAGCGCCGACAGCCGCCGCTTATGGGTAATCTCGGACAACGGATTGGTCTGATCCATGAACTGCGACAACTGCGACGAGCCGAAGAACTCGCGCACCGCCGCGGCGGCGGGCTTGGCATTGATCAGATCCTGCGGCATGACCGTATCGATGTCGACGGAAGACATCCGCTCCTTGATTGCCCGCTCCATCCGCAACAGGCCCAACCGATACTGATTCTCCATGAGTTCGCCGACCGAGCGGACGCGGCGGTTGCCAAGATGATCGATGTCGTCGATTGCACCGCGTCCGTCGCGCAGATCGACAAGCGCCCGCATGACCGCGACGATATCTTCCTTGCGTAACGTGCGCACCGTATCCGCCGCGTCGAGATCCATGCGCATGTTCATCTTGACCCGGCCGACCGCCGAGAGATCGTAGCGCTCCGGATCGAAAAACAACGAATGGAACATCGCCACCGCCGTTTCAAGCGTCGGCGGTTCGCCGGGCCGCATGACACGGTAGATATCGAACAACGCTTCCTCGCGCGAGTGGTTCTTGTCGACGGCGAGCGTATTGCGAATGTAGGGACCGATATTGACATGATCGATGTCCAGCACCGGCAATTCAGCGAAACCGGCCTCGATCAGCAGCGCCAGGGATTTGGCGGTGATCTCATCGCCGGCTTCGGCAAAGATTTCACCGGTCGCCGGGTTATAAAGATCGGAAGCGATGTATTGCCCGTGCAGATCCTCATCCTGCGCGCGCAAGAATTTGACCCCTCGCTCGGCAAGCAGACGCGCGGTGCGGACGGTAAGTTTCTTGCCTGCTTCGAGAACCACCTCGCCGGTGTCGGCGTCGAGAAGATCGAGGGTCGCCTTCATCCCTTTCATGCGATCGGGCTCGAAAGGCAGACGCCACCCGTCCCCGTCCCGCGCAAAGGCGATCGTCTTATAAAAAATCGAGAGAATCTCCTCGCCATCCATCCCGAGGGCGTAAAGGATCGACGTCGCTGGAATTTTCCGGCGACGGTCGATGCGGGCATGAACGATGTCCTTGGCGTCGAATTCGATATCGAGCCAGGAGCCGCGATAGGGAATGATCCGCGCCGCGAACAGAAGCTTGCCGGAAGAATGGCTTTTGCCTTTGTCGTGATCGAAAAACACACCCGGCGAACGGTGCATTTGCGAAACGATGACCCTCTCGGTGCCGTTGACGATGAATGTGCCATTCATCGTCATCAAGGGCATGTCTCCCATATAGACATCCTGCTCCTTGATGTCCTTGACCGACCTCGCGGCGGTATCGGGATCGACATCGAATACGATCAGGCGCAAGGTTACCTTGAGTGGCGCGGCGAAAGTCATGCCGCGCTGGCGGCATTCGTCGACGTCATATTTCGGCGCCTCAAACTCATATTTGACGAATTCGAGCAGCGCCGCGCCGGAAAAATCCGAAATCGGGAAAACCGATTTGAAAACCGCTTGCAGCCCTTCGTCCGGACGCCCGCCGCGCGGCTCCTCGACGAGCAGGAACTGGTCATAGGACGCCTTTTGAACTTCGATCAAATTCGGCATTTCCGCGACCTCGCGGAGACGCCCAAAAAATTTGCGGATACGCCTACGGCCGGTGAACGTCTGCGCCATATTGTGAGCCATTTCGCTCCTCGCACCTCATCTAAACAGCAATTTATTCGAGCGGAAATTTGCTCGACCCGCGTCCAGCCGGGGCGCCGAACGGACGGGACTTTCGCAGCCCCAAACATTCACGGTGAAATGCCGCGAAGCGTTTCGCTACGTGTCCAGACTTATGTCGTTAACAAAGCAATCACTGCTTCAGCGCGGCCACGACGGCCGCAATCTTCGCCGCGACCACCGCCTTGGCAAGCATCAAACCGCCGCAGCGGCAAAGCCGCGATCACTTGAACTCCACTTTGGCGCCGGCTTTTTCGAGCGCCGCCTTGATCTTCTCGGCCTCCTCCTTGGTCACGCTTTCCTTGACCGGCTTGGGCGCCGCTTCGACGAGATCCTTTGCCTCCTTCAAGCCAAGTCCGGTCACCGCGCGCACTTCCTTGATGACTTCGATTTTCTTGGCGCCGATCGCCGCGAGGATCACGGTGAATTCGGTCTGCTCCTCCACCGGCGCCGCCGCCGCGCCGGCCGCGGGTCCCGCCGCGACGGCGACAGCCGCCGCCGCGGACACGCCCCATTTTTCTTCCAGCAGCTTGGCGAGCTCGGCGGCTTCGAGCACGGTGAGGCTCGACAGGTCGGCGACGATCTTTTCGAGATTGGCCATTTTCAGTTCCTTCGATTCAATCCAAATCGCTTGTAAATCTCACAAGATGAAGATGTCAGGCCGCATCTTTTCTTGCGTAGGCCGAAAAAACGCGGGCGAGCTTGGCGGCCGGGGCGGTTGTCAACCGTGTGAGCTTCGTCGCCGGTGCCTGGACGAGGCCAACGAGCTTGGCGCGCAGTTCATCCAACGACGGCAGTGTCGCAAGCGAGCGCACGGCATCGACGTTGAGCGCGGTCGCCCCCATGGCGCCGCCGAGGATCACGAGCTTGTCGTGAACCTTGGCAAAAGCCACCGCGGCCTTCGGCGCCGCGATCGGGTCGTCAGAATAGGCGATCAGGGTCGGACCCCGCATCAGCTCCGAAATCGAGGCGGCCTCCGTGCCTTGAAGCGCGATCTTGACGAGACGATTCTTGGCGACCTGCACCGTCGCTCCAGCCGCGCCCATCTGCTTGCGCAGAGCTTGCATTTGAACCACGCTCAGGCCGGAATAATGCGCGACCACCACCACCGAAGTCGTTTTGAAGACATCGGTCAAGGACGCGACGCACTGCTTCTTTTCCGCTCTGTCCACAGTGGGTCTCCTTGCGCCGGCACGGACCTCAAGAATTCCGGCCCGCGGGCTGCATCTGCCGCCAGTTCAAACGCGCCGGGCGAACCACCCGTCGAGGCGACGCTGTGCCTGTCCTCGGAACGGACAGGCCGCGCCGGACAGAGGGATAGACCAAAACCGAAGGAAGCAAAAAAGGAGAAGCCCTTCCCGCGCTCCCAAATCTTGTTGTTGCCCCGTCTATGCCGGCCCACATCGCGTCGCCGGCAAAGCCGAAGCGGCGCTCAAGGTGTTAAGCTTGAGATCGACCACAACGGAGCGGCCCCTCGATCCGGCGGTCTCAGACAAGACATGGCCGGAAAGGACAGGCGTTAACCGCCTATCCTCCAGCCGTACCCACCGCGTCACAAAACACCCTTCGCCGGAAGCGAAACTCACCGACACCCCGCCATCGCGGAAACTTCATGGATGCGGGGCTGCTAATTCCGATCTGCCCCGAACCCCCTATTTAACCCGAACGATCGCTTATGCCAAGGCCCGAAATGCAAATTTCGCGCAGCCGCGAACCAACGGGTTAAACCGTAAGCGTCGCGGGATCGACCTTGACCCCAGGACCCATGGTCGAGGAAATCGCGACCCGTTGAATATAGGTGCCCCTAGCGCCCGCAGGCTTGGCCTTGGCCACGGCATCCACGAATGCAACGATGTTTTCGACAAGTTTCTCCTGCGCGAACGAGGCTTTGCCCACGCTGCCTTGGATGATCCCGGCCTTTTCGACGCGAAACTCCACCGCCCCGCCCTTTGAGGCCTTGACCGCGCCGGCGATGTCCATGGTCACGGTGCCGACCTTCGGATTGGGCATCAGGCCGCGGGGACCCAAAACCTTGCCGAGCCTGCCGACGAGAGGCATCATGTCCGGCGTGGCAATGCAACGGTCGAAGGCGATCGTGCCGCCTTGGACGGTCGCAACCAGGTCCTCCGCGCCCACGACGTCCGCCCCCGCCGCCGCGGCCTCGTCGGCCTTGGCGCCGCGCGCGAACACCGCCACCCGCAGGCTGCGCCCGGTTCCGTTCGGGAGATTGACCACGCCGCGCACCATCTGATCGGCGTGCTTGGGGTCGACTCCAAGATTCATCGCGATCTCGACGGTCTCGTCGAACTTCGCATTGGCGCGCTCTGTGACGAGCTTGACCGCCTCGGCGACCGGATAGAGCTTGATCCGGTCAATTCCCTCGCGCGCGTCGCGCACGCGTTTCCCAACATGGGCCATCGCGCTACCCCACTATCTCAAGGCCCATGGAACGGGCGGAGCCCTCGATCATCCGCATCGCCGCTTCGACAGAGACGCAATTGAGATCGGGCAGTTTTTTCTCGGCGATCTCCTGAATCTGCGCTTTCGTGACCTTGCCGGCAAAACCGCGGCCGGCCGTTTTCGAGCCCGCCTCAACGCCCGACGCCTTCTTTAAAAAAAAGGAAACCGGCGGCAACTTCATCTCGAAGGTGAAGGACCGGTCGTGGAAGGCGGTGATGACGACCGGGATCGGGGTCCCTTTTTCCATCTGCGCCGTCCTGGCGTTGAAGGCCTTGCAAAATTCCATAATGTTCAAGCCGCGCTGACCGAGCGCGGGACCGATCGGAGGCGAAGGATTGGCCGCCCCGGCCGGCACCTGAAGCTTCACGTAACCCGTGATCTTCTTTGCCATTGCCCTACTCCGACAAAATGCCGGCCCTTTGGCGCGGCGGTTGCGGCCGTGGTTCACCGCCTTCCGGCGCGGCGGACCGGTCTCCCACGTCTCATCCCATCGCTTGCAAAGCGCGACCCATGGCGCCTTTCTCGAATCCCCTTATCCCAAATTTTCTCCCCGCCCAAGCGTGAGCGAAAATATGCAAAGCCCCCGCGCCAACAATTCTTCGCCAGGCGGCGAAAACCGGACCTCGCACTTTTCGCAAGGGAAGCTTTGCGCCGCCCGGCAGCAAATGCTCAGACCTTTTCGACCTGGGCATATTCTAGTTCCACCGGTGTCGCGCGGCCGAAGATCGAGACCGCGACCTTGACCCTGGAACGGCCCTCGTCGATGTCCTCAACGGTCCCATTGAAGGAAGCGAAGGGGCCGTCAGCGACGCGCACCGTCTCGCCAATTTCAAACGAGATCGACGCCTTGGGCCGTTCGACACCCTCGGCGACCTGCCCTTTGATGCGTTCGGCCTCGCTATCTGGAATCGGCATCGGCTTCTTATCCGCGCCCAAGAATCCGGTGACTTTCGGGGTGTTTTTTATCAGATGGTAGACATCGTCGGAAAGAGAGCATTTGACCAGCACATAGCCGGGAAAGAATTTGCGTTCCGAATTGATCTTACGGCCGCGGCGAATCTCGACGATATGCTCGGTAGGAACAAGAATTTCCTCAAATTGGCTCGAGAGACCCCGCTGCGCCGCCTGCTCCTTGATGGATTCGGCGACCTTCTTCTCGAAATTCGAATAAGCGTGAACGATATACCAGCGCATGCTCATCGGGACAGCTTCAGACCTCGTTCACTAAAACCCTTCTCCAGGGCAAGACGTGGGCAAGCGAAAACCCGGGTCGCTGCATCACGCGGATTGAACGATCAAATTCACTCAATTGAACAAATTCCTAATCTTGCTTCTAGATTCTATTTCTCAGCGCAAATCAAGGCACAGCGTTTGAACGCCCGCTCGCGCCTGCGGCGAAAAAGTTGCTCGACTTTTTCGATTCCAAACTTGCTCCAGCTCTTTGAGTTTGACCGCGTCCTTACCGATCCAATGGTTCCATTTGATCGGACCGCGCGCTAGTGGCCTAAACCCAGAATTCCCGTGACGATCAGGCGCAGCACCCCATCCACGGCGACGAAAAAAAGGCTGGCGAGCAGGACCATGAAAAGAACTAGTCCCGTCGTGATCAGGGTCTCGCGGCGCGTGGGCCACGTGACCTTGGCGCCTTCGGCGCGGACCTCTTGAAGGAATTCCAAAGGGTTAGTCATTGCTTCGGTGTGCCGCCCCTTGCTGTGCGGTCGATTTAAAATTGCGCCGATTCGCGACAAAGCCGCGCAAATTCTTGGAAGTGCCTTATCCCTGTGACGTCGCGCGCAAGATCAAGCTAAGCTGGCAAATGGCATCGCCAAAAAATCAGGGCGCGGAACCCGAAGGCCACGCGCCACAGTTTTCTCTTATAATCAATCGCGCGCGGAACGCAAATTCAATTTTTTGGCCGGCCGCAACGCTTCCGATCCGCGCATCTTCAAAACCTGGCGGCAACGACCTGGGGATGTGACGCCAATGACCGGCGCCGGAACAAATCGGACCAAGGAAAGCCGCGGCGGCGGTCCAGCAATGATCCTGGTCCGCCCGCAACTCGCGGTAAACATTGGCATGTGCGCGCGGGCGATGGCCAATTTCGGGCTGACGGATCTCCGTCTGGTCTCGCCCCGCGAGGGCTGGCCCCGGTCTGGCGCATATCGAAAAGGCGCCCAAGCCGCCGCGGCTGGCGCCGTGCATCTGCTCGAAGCCGCGGCGCTTTTTGAAACCCTTGAGGAGGCGGTCTTCGACCTCAATTTCGTTTGGGCAACCACCGCCCGTGAGCGGGGCCAGCACAAGCAAATTTTGACGCCCGCCGATGCGATGCCGGAATGCGCCCGCAAAATCGCAATTGGCGAAAAACATGGCGTGCTGTTTGGACCAGAACGCTCGGGACTTGCCAACGACGAAGTGGCGTTGGCCGATGCGATCATCACCTTTCCGGTCAACCCCGCCTATGCCTCGCTCAATCTGGCGCAAGCGGTGCTCTTGACCGGGTACGAA
>JBOHJQ010000130.1:0-6962 GCA_050728655.1 Methylocella sp. | reverse complement strand
GCACGGTGTCGGCGTGTCCGTCGTCAACGCGCTTTCGAGCTGGTTGACACTGCGGATCTGGCGCGACGGCAAGGAGCATATCCTTCGTTTCGAAAATGGCGACGCGGTCATGCCGCTTGAAGTCACGGGGCCCGCGCCGGACACCGGCGGAAAGCCCAGGCGCGGCACCGAAGTCACCTTTCTGGCTTCGCCAAAAACCTTCACGATGGTCGATTTCGACTATGCGACGATCGAACATCGTCTGCGCGAACTCGCTTTTCTGAATTCAGGGGTCAGGATCGAACTCACTGACGCGCGCGGCGCCGAGGTCAGGCGGGAGGAGTTTTTCTACGACGGCGGGCTTGAGGCTTTCGTGCGCTACCTCGATCGCGCCAAGACGCCGCTCATCGGAAATCCGATCGTGATCAAGGGCGAACGCGAAAAGATTACGGTCGAAGCCGCCCTTTGGTGGAACGATTCCTATCACGAGCATGTGCTCGCCTTCACCAACAATATTCCGCAGCGCGACGGCGGGACGCATCTCGCGGGTCTCCGCGCGGGGCTGACCCGTCAGGTGACAGGTTACGCGGAGCGCGCCGGTCTCGCCAAGCGCGAGAAGGTCGATCTCACCGGAGACGATTGCCGCGAAGGCTTGACGTGCGTGCTTTCGGTGAAGGCTCCCGACCCAAAATTTTCCTCGCAAACCAAGGAAAAGCTGGTGTCCTCCGAGGTGCGGCCGGCGGTGGAAGGCCTCGTCAACGAAATGCTCGGGGCTTGGTTCGAGGAGCATCCGCAGGACGCGCGCGTCGTCGCCGGCAAGGTGGTGGAAGCAGCCCAAGCGCGCGAAGCAGCGCGCAAGGCCCGCGAGCTAACCCGCCGCAAAGGGGCGCTCGATGTCGCCAATCTGCCGGGCAAACTTGCCGATTGCCAGGAGCGCGATCCGGCCAAGGCGGAATTGTTTCTCGTCGAGGGCGATTCGGCGGGGGGCTCCGCCAAGCAAGGCCGCAACCGGGAGTATCAAGCCGTGCTGCCGTTGCGGGGAAAAATCCTCAATGTCGAGCGGGCGCGTTTCGACAAGATGCTGTCGAGCCAGGAAATCGGGACTTTGATCACCGCGCTCGGCGCCGGGATCGGGCGCGACGACTTCAACGTGGATAAATTACGCTATCACAAGATCATCATCATGACCGACGCGGATGTCGACGGATCGCATATCCGCACGCTTCTGCTGACGTTTTTCTTCCGCCAGATGCGCGAGCTGATCGAACGCGGGCATCTTTATATCGCCCAGCCGCCGCTCTACAAAGTAAAGCGTGGCGGCTCCGAGCAGTATCTGAAGGACGAGCGCGCGCGCGAGGATTATTTGATCGGCAATGGTCTTGAGGCCGCCGTGCTGCGGCTTGCAGGCGGCGAGGAGCGCGCCGGCGAAGACTTGCGCGCGATCGTCGAAGAGGCGCGGATCGTGCGCCAGATGCTGGGCGGCCTCCATTCGCGCTACGATCGCCAAACCGTGGAACAGGCGGCGATCGCCGGCGCGTTGACGCCGGTGTCGCTGGGAGCCGAGGCCGAGGCCATGGGTCTTGCCACGACGATCGCCGCCCGTCTCGACGAGCGCGCCGAGGATATGGAGCGCGGCTGGCAGGGCGCTGCCGAAAATGGCGGCTATGTCTTCAGCCGCGAACTGCGCGGCGTGCGCCAAGTGGCGAGCCTCGACGCCGGGCTGTTGGCTTCGACCGAGGCGCGCCGCCTCAACGAGCATGCGCAATCGCTGCGCGAGGTCTTCGCGAAGCCGGCGCTTTTTCTGCGCCGGGGCGATTCTGCCCAGGTATCGGGGCCAGGCGACCTTCTCGACGCGGTGATGGTGGCAGGGCAAAAAGGCATTTCCCAGATGCAGCGCTACAAGGGGCTCGGCGAAATGAACCCGGATCAGCTCTGGGAAACAACGCTCGACCGGGAAGCGCGGACCCTGCTGCAGGTCAAGATCAAGGAAGGCGACGACGCCGAGGATATTTTCGTCAAATTGATGGGCGATATCGTCGAGCCGCGCCGCGAATTTATCCAGGAAAACGCGCTCAGCGTGGCCAATCTGGATGTGTGAGGCTTGATTCGCTTGGAGCGAGAGATGATGCAAGGCAAGGCGTTTGACGTGACCCATTCGGAAGAAGAATGGCGGCGCTTGCTCACGCCGGATCAATATCGGATCATGCGCGCGCATGGCACCGAAGCGCCGGGCAGCTGCGCCCTCCATCATGAAAAGCGGCCGGGCTCCTTTGTTTGTGCTGGCTGCGGCCAGCGCCTCTTCGTGTCGAGCAAAAAATTCGATAGCGGCACCGGCTGGCCGAGTTTTAACGATCCCCTCGAAGGCGCCGTCGAAAGCACCGAGGACAAAAGCCACGGCATGGCGCGCACCGAGGTGCATTGCAGCCGCTGCGGCAGCCATTTGGGCCATGTCTTTCCGGACGGCCCGCCGCCGACGCATTTGCGCTATTGCATCAACGGCGCCGCGATGAATTTTCTGCCGGAGTAAGCCCTTCGCGCGACTGCATTGGGGAAATGGGTCCACTTTAATTTCGATTTGCAACGGGTAGCCGCTGCGTGTTCATAGATGCCCTTGGACGGGCGTCGCCGTGTCGCCTTCAGCTCAATGGGTATCTCGTCCATTCCTTCAAGAAACCGGGCTTGCGGGGGAAGTTCCATAAAAGAGTGTTATAGCCACTAAAAACTCTTGACATCGCGTAAAAAAGGGCCTTATGTTATTTATGGCTGAATGGTCGGCTATATCTAACAACAGGACAGTGTTATGAATAATTTTGTAACAAATGACATTTCTAAATCTCTCAAAGACATTTATCACGAGGACAAGGACGCCAGGGCTATTTTTGATTGGTTCGCAACCCGTCAAAACGATGCGCGCGAGGTCGCGGCTGACCGCGCGGCAGTAATGGCCGAGGTGGGTTATCCGGACGTAATCAGGGTATTCCGGATTCTCGCCGACATTGGCTGTGGCCGCTTTCTAATTGGGCGAAAGAGCCACAAGACCCGCATGGCCTGGGATTACAGCATTCGCAGTCTTGCTGCGGCTGCGCAAGGTGGAGCGCAGGCTATTGAGGAAATTGATCCCGAATTCGTTGAGGACTCGATCGAAGCCGATGAGGAAGAAGAAACCCACGGTCTCCTCACGCATGAGTTTCAGCTTCGCGCTAGGGACAAAGTGCAAATCAAACTCCCATCTGACTTGTCGGCGAAGGAGGCTGAAAGACTGGCTGCCTTCATTAAGACGCTGCCGTTCGAATAAGAATCGACGCCAATGGGGCTGCCCCTCAAGACGTTGGGATAATTCAGTTGCCGGCCTTTTTGGCCGACAACTCTCCTTATTCAAGGGAACTCTCACACATGGAAAGCTGATTGGCGCCTTGTGCCGAACCCGCTTGCTTGGAGAAAATCGGCATGTTGAAAAGCGCTGAGGCCGTCGTGAGCACACTCAGGACCTCTTGAAAGGCTTCAGCATTGGCGGCGCGGCAACTTCATCGCTCAGCGGATATAAACCGCCTCGATGACCTTGAGTTCTTCCCCCAACGGATCGAGTTCGAGACGCACCACCTCGGCCATCAGCCGGTCGCGAAACTTATAGGCCCGCCGCCATCCGTCCTCGGTGACCGGAGGCCATGGCGTGAAGGTTTTCTTATCGACCATCAAGGCTTCGCATCGCAGCCGCGGGCCGGAGATGTTGCGGGCGATGATATACATGGCGGCTCTAATGCGTCCTCGTCCTCGCCGGGCTCGTCGAGGGTATTGCGCGAGGGCCCCAGTGCAATCATATAGTCTCGCACTTTTGGAAAATATCGACAAAACTTCGCCTGAAAGATACAATTCGAAAAGCAATGCCTCGAAATGCCCAGCGCCGCGAAAGGCGCCGGACGGTCTTACCCGGTCGAACGAAAGGTCCGCATGGTTTGGCCGCGAAGAGCGATCGGCGTGATCTTCGCCATGGCGGTCGCGATTGGCGCCGGTCTCGTCTTTTTGCCGGTCGCGGCGATCATTGATCCGGTGACGCGCGCGGCAGGTTTTGCGCTAATTCAGTTTGCCGTCAGGGTGCTTGCCGATGCGGATATCGCGGACGCGTTTTATGGCGGCGATTTGGCCGCCCTTGCCCGCTTCGCCTGGATGGCGGTCGTGACGGTCTGCGTCGTTCCCGTCGTTGCCGTGGCCTCGATCGGCGAGGTTGCCAGGGTGCGCGCGCTTTCCTGGTATGGCGGCGCCACCGGTCTCTCCGCCGCCTCCGCGCCATGGGTCATCCGCGCAACATTGCATCTGCCAAGAGCGGCGGACTACAATTTTGTGGAATTGCGGTTTGCCCTTGTTCTCTTCCTTGGCGGCCTGATTTCCGGTTCGGTTTATTGGCTTCTCGCAGGGCGGGACGCGGGAGTTTCGCTGCGCGAACTATGACTTTGACAAGTACGATCTAGGCTCGCTAGTCGCCTGCGCTAGCTAAATTGTATCGCATGAATGAATAACCGGCGGCGCCGCCAGGATCGGGCAGTTTATGGTTGATCAGGTTGCAAACGCCCATCGCCCGCAACCGTTGGCCAAGCAACGCCAGCCCGCGGCGCGCGGCGAGAGGTGCGTCGCGCGCCGCCAGCTTGAACGGCAACACTGCCTGCGACGACCCCATTGCACCCCCCAGGGGAGCGGCCCACATCGGCCAACGAAGTCTACTTTCACCAACGCGCTGGGCTTCTTCGAGTCGCGAGCTTCTTCGTCACGGATGGAGGGTCAGCTTCTGGATTTGACCTCGCAACCGCCCGCAAATGCGCGCTTACCTTTGCGCTCCGGTCCGGGCGTGCTATGAGCCGTCGGCAGCTCTCGACCGGCGCTATTTTACAAGAATCCGTTTTCCGCCCGAACTCTTGCGGCGGTGGCGCGAGGCAGATTACGGAGTTGGCATTGGCATTGATCACGCGACCCTCGCTCAACGAGGCGCTCACTTTTGACGATGTGCTGCTTCTGCCGGGTCATTCGACAGTCCTGCCGGGCGCGGCCGAACTGAAGACGAAACTCACGTCCACGATCAGCTTGAACATTCCGATCGTCTCTTCCGCTATGGATACGGTCACCGAGGCGAAGCTCGCCATCGCGCTTGCCCAGGCCGGTGGAATAGGCGTCATTCATCGCAATTTCGATCCCGCCGAACAGGCCGAGGAAGTTCGCAAGGTCAAGCGCTACGAAAGCGGCATGGTGGTCGATCCGATCACGATTTTTCCGGATGAAACTCTCGCCGATGCGCTTGCGCTTATGCGCCGGCACGGGATTTCCGGCATTCCCGTGGTCGAGCGCGGCCCAAACGGTAAACCGGCGAGGCTGTGCGGCATATTGACCAACCGCGATGTCCGGTTCGCCGATAATCCGGTGCAGCCCGTTTCCGAACTGATGACCAAAAATCTCATCACTGTCCGCGAAGGCGTGAACGAGGACGAGGCGCGCCGCCTCCTGCATCAGCATCGCCTGGAAAAGCTCATTGTCGTTGACGACGATTTCCGCTGTGTCGGGCTAGTGACCGTCAAGGACATGGAAAAGGCGACGCTGTATCCGGCCGCCTGCAAGGATGCGGAGGGCAGGCTCCGGGTCGCCGCCGCCTCGACCGTGGGCGACCAGGGTTTTGAGCGCGCGCTCATGTTGATCGATGCGGGGGCGGATTGCATCGTCGTGGATACCGCGCATGGCCACGCGCAGGCCGTGTTGAATCAGATCGCGCGATTGAAGCTCGCATCGAACAAAGTCGCGCTCGTCGCCGGCAATGTGGCGACCGCCGACGGCGCGAAGGCGCTGATCGACGCCGGTGCCGACGCGATCAAGGTGGGCATCGGCCCTGGCTCCATCTGCACGACGCGGATCGTCGCCGGGATCGGCGTGCCCCAGCTCACCGCGATCATGGATTGCGTGGGAGCCGCGCGGGCCGCCAATGTCCCGGTCATCGCCGATGGCGGCGTCAAATATTCCGGCGATATCGCCAAGGCGATCGCCGCGGGCGCCGACTGTGTGATGATCGGTTCGCTTTTCGCCGGAACGGACGAGAGTCCGGGCGAGGTCTATCTTTATCAGGGCCGTTCGTTCAAATCCTATCGCGGCATGGGGTCGGTCGGCGCGATGGCGCGTGGTTCGGCGGATCGCTATTTCCAGCAGGACATCGCCGATCAATTGAAGCTCGTGCCGGAGGGCGTCGAGGGACAGGTGCCCTATCGCGGTCCGGCCTCGGTGATCCTGCACCAACTGGCCGGCGGATTGCGCGCCGCCATGGGCTATGTCGGAGCCCCGGATATCGCGGAGTTCCAGGCGCGCGCGCGGTTTGTTCGAATTTCATCGGCTAGCCTGCGCGAGAGCCATGTGCACGATGTAGCGATCACAAGAGAGAGTCCGAATTATCCGGCAGGCGAGTGAAAGCTCTCGACGGATATGATTGCCTGGCAAGACTTTGGCCGAGATATCTCACTTACAAGAATGGGAACGAATTGAGCGCGAGGAATTGCTCAACGACTCGGATAGAATTTGTCAGGCAATCCGTGCATTTGCAAAGAGATGGCCGCGCAAATTCGAACAGGACGATAAGTGGATATTTGGCCCGAAGGCGCCAGGATTCGCCGCGAAATCTGGAGCTGAGATGACGAAACGACCGCGCCGGAAACCACCCCCGGTTTTGCCTTGAGTCGCCGGGGAAAAGACACGTCGATGGTCGCGCTGATGGCGCGGATCGTTCCGAGTCTATGCGAGAAAGACCGTTCCGACCCGACGGCGGGACAAACTTGTAAGACATTGAAATTACACTATGTTTTTCAAATAAGTGGCGGAAGGAGTGGGATTCGAACCCACGGTGGGCTTGCGTCCACGGCGGTTTTCAAGACCGCTGCCTTAAACCGCTCGGCCATCCTTCCGCGAAAAGACAAGACTTGTATCCAGCTATGCGGCGCCAAGAGGCAACAGCCTTATTG
>JBOHJQ010000129.1:0-6973 GCA_050728655.1 Methylocella sp. | reverse complement strand
CCGTTTGGGTGAGCGCCTGGGGCGAGATCGAAAAAGCAAAGCAGACGATGCGCGCGAGCCATTCGTCGAACGGCCCCTTGAGTTCCGGCTCCTTCGTCTGGATGAACGTCTTCGCAACGCCGCCGGGAACGAATTTGGCGCGTCTGCGGCGGCCGAGATCGCCATCGAAATAGGCGTCCCAATATTTCTGATAAGATGCGATCTGATCCGGTGTCCAATTTTCCGGGACGCCAATCAGACTGTCTGGAATATTTCCTTCGGCGAAATAATCGAGAAGATACAGTTGCCGCCGAAGCGCGATATTCACCGTCGTCACGATCTGCTCGACGGGGCTCATGCCATAGACATGATTAACGCGCAGATTCCGCGGCCGATATAGAAGCTCCCGCACCGAATAATCGATGGCCGGATAGCCTTTCAGAATCTGCTGATAGGCTGCGGGGTAGACCAGCCGGTCGCCGTCGAGGTAGGGCTGCGGCGCGCGGCCAAAGGGATCAATCACCGGTTTGATCGTGGCCCCGTCAAGCGGCATGAGCGCCTTCAGCCGGCCGCCCCGGTCGCGGCTCATATAGAGCGCCGGCGCGTCGGTCACAAAAACCTCTTCGAGCAGAATCCGCAGCCAATCGGCAAAACCGTGGATGCCGTCCGGCTTGGCGAAAAAGTTTTTCAGCGTCGCGATACGCTCCGCGTCCGTCGCTGAACGCGCCCGATTGTCCCGCGCGGCGATGCTCCACGTTTGCCGCGCGGCCTGATCCTTTCGCGTCTCGATGACAAGACGCAAAAGATCATAACCGTCGGCGAGCGCGCGCAACGTCACAAAGGTAATCGGCTCGAAGGGACGCGAGAGCGTCGAAAGATTGTAGCCGGCCGGATAATCCCACTGCCGCCCGGCAATCTCGGGGGGCGCGAGCGGCGTGATCGGCGCCAACGGGCCAAACCAGTCTGCCCCCTCCCCGGCGGCGTTGGTCCTCGCGAAGCTGACGTTGACCTCATAGGGACTAAGCGGCCAGCTTCTTTGCCCCGCGCCACGCTCGGCCATGCTATTTCCTTCGCACTCTTGAATGTTGTTCATCGCGCCCGGTGGGCGCAATTGCTCGGGCAGACGATCGCGGCATTACGCGCCGCCCAGGCCTTCGGCCTCACGCCGATAGAACTCGATGATCCCGGTCCCGTCATCGGCTCCGAATAGATGCGTCAGCGCCCATATCGCGGCGTCGGCATGATCGGGACTGCCGCCGCCAGTATAGCCCGCCGAGGAAAAGGCGCAGAGCTGGTCCTCGAGCTTGCCGAACCGGCCGACATGATGCACTTGGCCCTGCGCGTAGCGGACCGAGATCGGCTCGGCGCGAACCGCCTTGCCGCGGCTTGCGGTCACAAGGCGCACCGGCGCGTTCCGGTCCGCCGCCTGGATGGTCGCGCGAACCATCTCGCCTCCGAAATTGCTTTCGGCCACGATGCAATCGGCGCGAAATTCATGAAAGGCCGTGACCGCCCTCCTGCCCCAGACCGCCGGCGCCTCGCGGCAGGAAAGATCCGCGAGAACATAGCAATCGCCATCAATTCCCCTTGCCGCCACGACGATTCCTATCTCGTCTGCGCCCATATCATCGCGTCCCGCAGCACCTGAAGGATCGAGGGCGACGACAACCGCCGCACGCTTTTCCTCCGGGATATCCTCGAGCGCGCGACGGCCAGAATCGATTGTCTCGTATGTCCATAGCGCCCCGTCGACTTCATCGACGTAGACACCTTCATAAAAGCGTTTGCGCTGCTTCTCCGGCAGATTTTCGAGACTTGCCAAAAACTCCGCGGAAAGATTTTCGGTATTATCAGGCGGATTTAAGAACGCGCGTCGATAGTTTTCCGGGTCTTTAAGCGGTTGCATGGAAATCGGATCGCGGTGTTCGCCAAAAAGTACATTGGTCCAATGCGACTTTCCAGCCGGATTAAGATCCACAAAGGCATGCTGGCGAATTCCGCGCGTCACTTGGGCGAGCCGCGTGAAGGCGATCAACGCGGAGGAATAAGGAATCTGCGAGGCTTCGTTCAGGAACACGCTGGCATATTCGAGTCCGAGGATCTTCTCGACGCGGTCCTTGTCGTCGAGCCCTCCAATCCAGACACGCGAGCCATTCGGCAGAGCAAAATATCCGTCCTGGCGATGCTCCTTAAGCCGCACGCGGGGAAAACAGAGCCGCACGACATGAGGAAGCGTGTCGAGCGCGATGGAAGCCCGCGCCGCATTGGCGTGGTGGCGCAAGATAGCGTGGCGGGAACCCTTTGCATGGAGCGCACGCAGCATAATCATGCGGACAATGAGGAAGGTCTTGCCTGAGCGTGTCCCTCCTGCGAGACAAGTGTAACGTTGCGGCCCTTCCAGGAGACGGCGAGCCGCTTCCTGGCCTGCGCTGAATGACACCATGCGTGGTCCCGATTGCGATCATGATCGTGGCACGCGGAAGCCCTCGTCGCGCCGCGAGTTTCCTGCCTCATGGACCAGTGGAATGGCGGACAGCTCTTCACCGACCAGTTCTGGCGGACTTCGATGAGTCTGCCGAGGTGATAGGCGCCAGGCTCTGAATTATTGTGAAACCAGGGGCGCCAGGCTTATCGCGATGGAGCACCATCGAAGCGGGCGCAGTTCGTGCACGGCACGCGCGCATATAGCACTCACAATCGCTTGCATGTCAATGCCATCGCGCCGGGTCGATTTGGGCTAACTTACATAATCGGCACCGCTCGCCTTGGCAGATCACCCCGGCGGCGAACCATGATGATTTTTGCGAGAACGGATCGGGCCGGCGAGAGCCGCCAAATCTCCGTTAGGTGGCGCAGATTGCGATGCTCGCCAGCGAACGCGGCCGGTTTTCCGCAGCGCGCCGCTCGTGCCGTCACCGGCACGTGGCCCGACATCGAAACCAGGAGTAGGAGAGGAAGCAGGCACGCAATTCGTGCCCGGCACGCGCGCATATAGCGCTCACAATCGCTTGCATGTCAATGCCCCCGCGCCATGCCGATTTGCGCAATCTTACATAATATACAATCCTGTTGAAGCACGAACCCCCGATCAACAGCCACAATAACGACGGTCCTGCCGCGGAAGCCATGCGGGGCGGCGGCGATGTTGTGGCGCCATCGTCGCTAGATGAGACCGATGGGGAGTTGCCCGACGGCTGGCGTTGATGATTTGAGCTTCCAAGCTACGGCGAGGCGGCGCCCTTGATCAGGATAGCACGTTGGCCGCGGTCGGCGATGGTTCGGCAGCCCCTCATGCGCCGAGCTAACTGGTCACCTTGATGGTTCGTGCCAGGCGGAGGTCAAGGATATCGGCCCGGATCCTAGCCGTCGCGCTGGACTTCATTCGCCCGGCGCCTTGGCCTCGATCGCCAAGGCATGCATGCCTGCATCGAATTCAGCCCTCAAGAGATGATTGATCGCGCGATGACGCTCGGCCAGGCTCTTGCCCTTAAAGGCTTCCGAAACTACTTTGACGTGAAAGTGGGTTCCGCCCGCGGCCGCGCCGGGCCGCTTCACGGCATGAGCGTGGCTCGCGTGCTTATGGGATTCGTCGATGACCTCGAGGGAGTCGGGGGCAAAGGCGGCCTGTAATTTTGCCTTGATGCGATCGCCTGCGGCAATGTCGCTTTGCGCGTCCATCTCAAATCAGCCTCAAAAAACGTTGATGGCCGCCGAACCGGCGGCTTTATTGTCATTTTATCGTATCGAGCCGCTTGCGGCCACCGCAAAGACATTCATAATGCCGGGGCCATGAATTTAAAATCACATCTTTTCGACCGCATCAGGGTTAAGTCCGAACCCAGGGAGGCGCCGCGCCCAGATCAGGCGCGCTGCCAGCATCCGGGCTGCAGCGAAGCGGGCGCGTTCCGGGCGCCAATGGGCCGTTTCCGAGAGGGCCAATATTTTTGCTTCTGCCTCGACCATGTCCGTGAATACAATGCCACCTATAATTATTTCAACGGCATGAGCGCGGAAGCAATGGCCCTTTACCAGCGCGACGCCTTGGTTGGCCATCGCCCGACGTGGTCGATGGGCGCGAACCGTGGGGCCAAGAGTTTTCGCGAGGAACGCGACAATCCGTCGCGCACGGGTGACCCTCTGGGGATGTTTCAAACGAACATCTGGCGCCATTCTAGCGAAGGGTCGCGCAAACCGCGTTACGGATTGGCCGCCTTAAAAGCCCTGGATCAATTGGGTCTCGACGATAGCGTGGACATGGCCATGATCAAGACCCGGTATAAGGATTTGGTAAAACGCCTCCATCCCGACGCCAACGCCGGCGACCGCTCGAACGAAGACAAATTGCGCGAGATTATCCGCGCTTATAATTACCTGAAGTCGGTGAAGCATGTCTGACGCTTGCCGCCCGCGCAAAGGAGCATTTGCCGGCGCTCATCGAAGCTCCCGGAACAAAAGACCTTTTGGAAGACAATTGGACTCTCGCCGCATAAATTTGCGCTGGGCCCGGCTCGAAGGACGAATGCGGGCATGATAATGGATGAAAGCGCCGCTACCGGCGGCCTGCCCGACATGAAGATTTCGGTGCGCCAAGTGTTTTGTATCGACAGCGATATGGAAGCGCCTGCCTATTCGAGCGCGGATCCGCATGTTCCAGACATCGACCCAGACTATCTATTCGATCGCGATACCACCCTCGCCATTCTGGCGGGCTTTGCCAAGAATCGCCGGGTGATGATCACCGGCTATCACGGCACCGGCAAATCGACCCATATCGAGCAGGTCGCGGCGCGGCTAAATTGGCCTTGCGTGCGGATCAATCTCGACAGTCATGTCTCGCGCGTCGATCTCATCGGCAAGGACGCCATCGTCCTCAAGGACGGCATGCAAGTGACTGAGTTCAGGGATGGCATCCTGCCTTGGGCGCTGCAAAACAACGTCGCGCTTTGTTTCGATGAATATGACGCGGGCCGCCCCGACGTGATGTTTGTTATCCAGCGCGTCCTCGAGGTGTCGGGCCGTCTCACCCTCCTTGATCAGAGCAGGGTGATAAGGCCGCATCCGGCCTTTCGCCTGTTTTCGACGACAAATACCATCGGCCTTGGCGACACTTCCGGGCTTTATCATGGGACCCAGCAGATCAATCAGGGACAGATGGACCGCTGGTCAATCGTCGCGACCTTGAACTATCTGCCGCACGGCAAGGAAGTCGATATCGTGCTGGCCAAGGCCAAGCGATTCCAGACAACCAAGGACGGCCGCGACACGGTCGGCAAGATGGTTCGCGTCGCCGAGCTTACCCGGAACGCGTTCATCGCTGGAGATCTTTCTACCGTGATGAGCCCGCGAACGGTGATCACTTGGGCCGAGAATACGGAAATTTTTGGCGACGCCGGCTTTGCATTCCGGCTGACCTTTCTCAACAAATGCGACGAATTGGAACGCACGCTGGTCGCGGAATTCTACCAGCGCTGTTTTGGCAAGGAGCTGCCGGAGAGCGCGATAAATGTCGTCATGAGTTGAAGCCTGCCTCCGGGCATCCGCCACCCTGGGACAAGATTTTAAAAGAGCCGCGGCGGAAACCACGGTGATGAGTTCAAACAAGAATCCGCCCGCAAAATTGCAAGCCCCGAATGAGCCGTTCAAGCGGGCGGTCGCCGGATGCATGCGTGCTCTCGCAAAAATGCCGGCGATAGAAGTCGCTTTCACGGCCGAGTCGCCAAGTCTGGTTTGGACCGGCGCGTGCGCCGAGGCGCGGCTTCCGGAGCCCTCCCGCAGGCTCGACGCGCGGGAAGCCGCGATCCTGCGTGGCCACGCCGATTCGATCGCGCTACGGTTAGCCTGTCACAACAAGGACGTACACCGGCGGCTGAGCCCGCCAGCACCCAACGCGCGCGCGGTTTTCGATGCCGTCGAGCAGGCGCGCGTCGAGGCGATCGGGTCGCGCCGGATGCCGGGCGTCGCGGGCAATCTCGATGCGATGCTCGACGACCGCTTTCAGCGCGCCCGCTATGCCGATATCGCGGTCCGCGCCGAGGCGCCGCTCGAAGACGCGCTCGCGATGATCGTGCGCGAGCGTTTGACTGGGCGCAAGCCGCCCAAGAATGCGCAAAGGATCGTCGATCTGTGGCGCCCATGGGTGGAGGAACGTGCCGCCGCCGATCTCGACATGCTTGGGCGGGAGATCGAGGACCAGCGGGCCTTCGCGTTTGCCGTCCACAAGCTGTTGACGGCGCTCGAAATGATGGACGAGGGCAGCCTCGACACCAATCCGGAAGAGGAAGAAGGAGACGCGCACGAGCCGGATGGCGCCGAGAAAAACCAGCTCGAGGAAAGCGCGGAAGATCACACCGGCGACGCGAGCCGGGGCGAAACAGCCGAGGCTTCCTCCGATCCCATGGACGAACGCGAGATAGACGCCGCCGACGCGCCAACCGGCGAATCGAAGGGGGACGCCGAACTCAGCCCGTCCGGCGAAGGCGGCGATCCGAGCCGCCCGCCCCCACCCTCGCGCGCCGAACCCCGCGGCCCGGACTACAAGGCCTTCACCAAGAAGTACGACGAGGTCGTCGCGGCGCAAGACCTCTGCGACGCCGAAGAACTTGAACGGCTGCGCTCCAATCTCGATAAGCAATTAAATAACCTTTCCGCAATTGTCGCGCGGCTTGCCAATCGTCTTCAGCGACGCCTGATGGCGCAGCAGAGCCGGTCCTGGGAGTTCGATCTGGATGAGGGTATCCTCGATCCAGCGCGGCTTCCGCGCATCATCGTCGATCCGCGGCAGCCGCTCTCATTCAAACGCGAGAGGGACACCGAGTTCCGCGACACGGTGGTGACGCTGCTTATTGATAATTCCGGCTCGATGCGCGGGCGCCCGATCACCGTCGCTGCCACCTGCGCCGATATTTTGGCCCGCACGCTGGAGCGTTGCGGCGTCAAGGTCGAGATTCTTGGTTTTACGACCCGCGCCTGGAAGGGCGGCCAATCGCGCGAAGCC
>JBOHJQ010000128.1:0-6978 GCA_050728655.1 Methylocella sp. | reverse complement strand
TCCTGAACCGCTCACCGCAACTTGGCGTCACCGTCTACGCGATCCGACATCTTCTCGCCCATGCCGTTTTGCTGCACAAAAAGACCCGTAAGCTTCTCTTCGAATGGGCCGATTGGCGCATCCGCCATAACGAAACCGCACGAAGGGCGCACTATCAAAGCCGCCTGTATATGCAACTGTAGTACTAGCAGCGGTCGCTCGCGATGAGGTTGCACGCCGACGGCGACTTCTTCTCGGGACGCGCGCTCTCGTTCGAGCCCAGGAAAATAGCAATCGGTACTGCTGTCAGGAAAACTGGATTTTGAGTCCAGCGCGTCTACCAATTCCGCCACGCCCGCGATATGGCCGCCGATCGCTCTCGCCGCGCCAGACTCCTATTCTGCAATCCTCGACCCTTCCGGCAGCTAACGAGCTGCTCGGCCAACATCCGAAAATCAAACAACTATTCACATTGTCACCGCAGACCGCTGCAGGGTAAACAAAACACTTTTTTGAGACCGTCGTTCCCAACGGCCCGCCGAACTGTTCCATTCGCGAGATTGGTCCTATCCCGTCGCTCGCCCCATTGGCTCCTATTTGGCTCCCAGTTGCTGATCAGGTGCTGATCATGTGAGTGGCCCGGGGGATCGTCACCCTCCTGCCGAACGCGCGACAGTGTATCCGCCGACTTTATTGCCGGTGCATAGAATGCGCTCAGAATGAGCCGTTCTCCGCACGTTCTAAGCAAACACGGCCCCGGAGGACCGTTCTTAACTCCATGATTGTTTTGATGAAATATGGAGCGGGCGAAGGGATTCGAACCCTCGACCCCAACCTTGGCAAGGTTGTGCTCTACCCCTGAGCTACACCCGCATCCGTGCCCGGCCCAGCAGGCCGGACTGGCGACTTGCCACTATGCCGCAAACACCGCTCGGCTGCAACAAAATGGTGGAAGACCGTACCAGCGAATAATTTGTCTGGTCCAGCCAACCAGGCCGGCTCTGATTGGCCAACGGGACCGCGCCGCGGCGTATCGGTTTATATCATCTGACATGCGCCCTTATCCGGCCAAAAATGGGCGCGAAGTCGCGGGCCAACGCCACATCGACCTCGCTCATGCTCACCTTCAGGCCAAGATCGCGCAGGCTCGTCATCCCCAAATGCGCGGCCGAAATGCCGCAAGGCACGATGCCGGAATAATGCGTAAGGTCGGGCGCGACATTGAGCGAAATGCCGTGGAACGAGACCCAGCGCCGCACCCTGATTCCAATCGCGGCGATCTTGTCCTCGGCGCTCCCGCCCCCCGGTCCGCGTGGTTTCTCGGGCCGCGCGACCCAGACGCCGATCCGGTCCGCGCGCCGCTCGCCTTTGACGCCAAAAGTGCTTAACGCCAGGATGATCCAGGCTTCCAGCGCGCAAACGAAAGCGCGCAGATCCGGGTTCCGGCGATTGAGATCGAGCATCACGTAAATAACCCGCTGGCCCGGGCCATGATAGGTGAATTGCCCTCCGCGGCCGGTTTTGTGGACGGGAAATCGCGCGTCGGCGAGATCCGTCGCCCGCGCGGATGTCCCCGCCGTATAGAGGGCCGGATGTTCGAGCAGCCAGATTAATTCTGGCGCGGTGCGCGCCTCGATCGCCGCGACCCGCGCGTCCATGAAGGCCACGGCGTCGGCGTAAGGCACGAGCGCGTCCGAAATCCGCCATTCGACCGGTGCGGCGTCGCTGGGCGGCATGAGGGGTGCCGGTTTTTCAAGTGGCATGTGCCATGATAGCGGCTGGTCCGGAAACTTGCACTTCACTGGCCTTCCTGGCTTGACGCCAGAGGCGGAGAGCCGCCTTGCCACTCCGGTGCCGATTTGTTAGACGACGCGCCTGCCTTTGCGGATGCTCACGCATCCCACCGCGCGGACAATTGCGGCCATGGCGGAAGTGGTAGACGCGCTAGCTTGAGGTGCTAGTTGGGCAACCAGTGGAGGTTCGAGTCCTCTTGGCCGCACCATCATTTATTGTTTGCATTTATTATTTTGGCGAAGGGTTGCTCCCCGGCCCGCGTGGTTCCGCCGCCGCGCCGGCCGGGCCGCGAGCCTTGGCCGCCCGCGCCTTGGCAAACACATCGGCGATGATCTTCTCCGTCGCCGACGTCCAGCCTTCCGGGGCCGCGCGGGTCGGCGTCGGCTCCGTGCCCGGCACGATGTTTACAATTTTGTAGCCGCGCTTTTTGAGTTCTTGCAGGAGATCGGGCAGCATGGCGGCCGTCTGCTGCTTGGTATCGTGAAGCAGCAGGATCCCGCGCTTTTCCTTGTCGAGCCGCGAGAGGATCAAGGCGAGTTCGGCCTGCGGCGTCATCGCAACCCAGTCCGAGGCCCAAAGGTCGGCGCCGAAAACCGCGATATTTTTGGCCGATAGCCAGGCGATGAGCGCCGGCGTATCGGCAAAGCCAGGAAACCGGAAAAACCGCACTTTTGGCGCGCCGCTGGCCGTGCCGAAGGCGGCGTTATCATCCGCCGCAAAACCGCGCAGAATCTCTTCTTGCGCCGCGCTTTCGCTTAAATTCCGCAAGGTCGCGGCGGGGTGCGAAAACGTATGGTGGCCGACGGTATGCCCTTCCGCGATTTCGCGCTTGACCAAAGCGGGCAAGGCCTCCGCGTTGCGGCCGACGAGGAAAAAAGTCGCTTTCACACATTCCTTGGCAAGCGCATCGAGCACCTCTGGGGTGGTTTGCGGCGCCGGCCCATCGTCGAACGTGAGCACGATTTCATGATCCTCGAGCGCCAGGCTTCGCGGATAGGTTTTCAGCCCCACTTGCAGGCCGCCGGACGTACCCACCTCCAAGGTGCGGGCGACGCCGAGCGCCTCGGGCGGGCAAGCCGCCGCCGCTGGAGCAAGGAAAAAGACCCCCGCGGCGGCCAGCGGGTGCACGCAAATGGAGCGGGACGAGTGTCGCTTCATGATTTGCTCGTTCATCACACCATTCTACGAGCCTTTGCTCCGAAGCGACAGGGGAAAAAGCGCGCATGACCAAGATTGAAGACCGCTCCGGCGCGGAATCGCCGGAATTGGGACGCATCCTCAGTGGCGCGGCTCGAATTTACGAGGAAAACGGCGCGATCGGCAGCCTCATCAAAACGACATTCGTGACCGCGCCGCCCTTTGGGATCACCGTGCGGTCGCCGTGACCGAAGCGCGCGACGAAGTGGTACGGATTTTTCAGCGCTAGAGTCCTGTCTCGGCGGCTTTGGCTTTTTCGTACTGCTCCAATGGCGATTTGGATGTCGGCCAAATCGTGTAAGTATAACTGATCGTTTTGCTCCCCCGAAGTGATACCAGTCTGCGCACGAATATCTAGGGACGGCTAAGCGAAGGTCATCGCTGGCGGCCAATCGACGGGCCGTCCTTCGATATTCCTCGCTTCCCCTTCAAAGGTCGCTATTGTTGGTGCTCGCGGGGGAGGATGTGAAGATGTTCACGGCTTGGAAAAAGACGAAGGCCGTTTCCGGCTCCACGCTGGTCATTGGGCCTATGCTCAAACTGCTTCAATATCAATCAATGTGCGCGGACGCGCCGTTACCCGACCAGTTTTGGACCGGTCCCTATTTCATGGGGTTCTTTCATAACATCGTGCGTTACTGGTCCTGCCTGCAACTCAAGCGCGAGCCCACGGCCGAAGAGTTCGGGGAGATTTTTCTTCGCGCCATCCACGGGGCGTGCGGTTCAGCGATGAACGCGAAGACAGCGACCGAGACGATGATGGACAGCTTGGCCCGAGTCGACGAGGTGGGTGACTTAGCCCATGTGAACTACGGGAGCATCTTGGCGCGCGCGGTGACGCTTTCGGACGGGACGAAGGAGGGCATTAACGCCACCATTAATGCGCTGACGCCACGCCTCCACCGGGCAGAAAAGGCGCGCGACTTCATGCGAGGAGCCGAGGACGGTCTGATCTACGTGAACCCTGTGGAAGAAACTCACGCTTACGATAGTGATCGTCGTGTCCAGGACGCGCAAAAGTTTAATGCCGACATGGGAGGATCGCCCAAAGGCGTCGCTGCTGCCCATTGGCAGTTCACGATGAAGCAAGAATACAAAGAACGATACGGGCAAAAATAACCGCCGCCACCCTCAATGGCCGTAGAGCGACATCGCGCGCATTCTCAAGTTTCAGCTTGCGCCGCTACCTTCTTTCTCTTCTCAGCATTCACGCGCTCAAAATTTTCAACCACATTGGATCCGCTTGCCAGCGCCGCCTCGGCAGTGGAAATGGCCGTCTGCAGCTCGGAGATTGAAAAACGCGTCACAGTCGCGCGTTGAATATCGAGGCGTTTGAGTAATTTTGCCGCGTCGATCGGTTTTAAGGCCCACCTGCCATTTTCGAGAATTGGTGGCGTATGGCACGCGATATTTCGGTATTTAAATACGGACTCTGCTTTGTTCAGAAGACCTGTCAGACCTCTCTTCCAATCCGGTTGACGGATGTGAGCCGATCGCCCCTTGAGTATCTCGATCTTGCGCTTGGGATCGAGCGTCGCGACAATAGGTGTTATCATCGGCGACGCACCCAATTCCAGAGTTACAATTATGAGTTCATTCAATAGACTATCGACCGCGCTGGCAAGTAGCACGAGTTCGCCAACAATCGCGTAGGTCTCCTTATTGTACGCGATCTCGTCCTCTTTCGCAGTCATGTCGCCGGCCTCGAAAAATCGTTCATCGCATTATGTTCTATCGAGCGCTGCCACGCACTGTCCGTCCCTGCGCCATTCAGCGAACCGACGCGCCCCTCCTAATCACACTATGCCGAGGAACTATGCGAGCGCACGATTGGCGCGCAGGAGAAACGCATTATCGGCCTGGCCTATCACCTCGCCGATTTTCGAGCGCGGTATGACTGTGATTTTGTCTATCGCCACAAAGAAAACCGGGTCCCGCCCGAGACTAGCAGTTCCCGCCCGGAAATGGGAACGCCCGCACATTTTTGGAAAAATTCGCGCCCGTTTCCGTTATAAGAGCCCATGGGCCGTCCGGCGGGTCCCGATGCAGGCCGAAGGTTGTGCCATGGCGGACGAGACACGCGCGGCGATCATAGGAGTCGTGACAGTGTCCGACCGCGCCAGCATTGGGCTTTACGAGGATCAAAGTGGGCCCGCCATCGTCGCCTATTTGACGAAAATCTTAAAAAGCCCTTTTCATGTCGTGCGAAAAATCATCCCGGACGGGTTCGAGTCCGTGCGCGACACGCTGATCGAGCTCGCCGACAAGGAGCATTGCGACTTGATCCTGACCACCGGGGGCACCGGGCCATCGCCGCGCGATCTCACGCCGGAAGCAACCCTGGCCGCCGCGCCCCGCGCGCTGCCTGGCTTTGGCGAGCTCATGCGCCAGGAAAGCCTGAAGCGGGTTCCAACCGCGATTCTGTCGCGTCAGATCGCCGCGCATCGCGGGCCTTGTCTCGTGATAAATCTGCCGGGCAAACCGGCTTCGATCGAAACCTGCCTCAACGCGGTCTTTCCGGCGGTCCCTTACTGTCTCGATCTCATCGGCGCCGCCTATATTGAGACGGATGCGGCGATCCTAAAATCCTTCCGGCCCAAGCAATCATAGATGAGCCATAGCGCAGCGGACCAGGCAAAAGCGGATTTCGACGCGGCCGGGCGCATGACCGAGCTCGCGGCCGGTTACAAGCCGCTGCCGGGCATCCCGGACGAATTCATCGGCGCGGACGGGCGCCCGCGCGCGCACTGGCTGCGCTTTCTCGCCGCGCTAATGGAACTTAGCGCCGACGATATCGGCAGGCGCTTCGCCACCGCCGACCGGCACATTCGCGATACGGGCGTCTCCTATCGCGCCTATGGGGATACGAGCGAGCGCGCCTGGCCGCTCTCGCATGTGCCGCTTCTCATCGAGGCCGGCGAATGGCGCGAGATTGCGCGAGGCATCGAGCAACGCGCGCGGCTCCTGGAACTGGTTTTGGCCGATATTTACGGCGACGGCCGGTTGATCGCCTCTGGCGACTTGCCCGCCGCCGCCGTCACCGGCTGCCCCGAGTTTCTGCACCCTTTGCACGGCGTGAAGCCACCGGGCGGCAAATTCTTGCATATTTACGCCGCCGACATCGGGCGCGGGCCAGATGGCCGCTGGTGGGTTCTTGGCGACCGTTCGCAGGCACCGTCGGGCGCCGGCTATGCGCTCGCCAACCGCCTCGTCTTAGCGCGCGTGTTTCCGGCCCTCTACCGCGATATGAATGTCGAGCGGCTCGCGCCGTTCTTCGAGGCATTCCGCTTCGGCCTCACCTCGATGGCGCAGCGTTCGGACCCGCGTATCTGCCTTCTGACGCCGGGCCCATTTAACGAAACTTATTTCGAGCAGGCCTACCTCGCCCGCTACCTCGGCTTGCTCTTGGTCGAAGGCGGCGATTTGACGATGCGCGACGGCAAGGTGCATGTCCGCACCATCGCCGGGCTCAAGCGCGCCGACGTGATCTGGCGGCGCATCGACAGCGACTTCGCCGACCCGCTCGAACTCAACGCCCGTTCGCGGCTCGGCGTGCCGGGCCTTGTCGATGCCTTGCGCGAGGGCGGCGTCGTCATCGCCAATGCGCTCGGGTCCGGCGTGCTCGAAGCCCCCGCGATGATGAGCTTCATGCCGAAACTCTGCCGCACATTGCTCGGCGAGGACCTCCGTCTGCCGAATATCGCAACCTGGTGGTGCGGCCAGGGGAAAGCGCGTCGGTCCGTAGTCGCCAACATCGACGAGCTTGCGATTGCAGGCGCCTTCGGCAATCCGGTCCTCGGCTTTGCCCCCAACCAGCCGCTCGTCGGCGCGGCGCTCGATGCGGCAGCGAAGAGCCGGCTCGCTGCCGCGGTGGCCGAGCGCGGCGTCGATTTCGTCGGCCAGGAAGTCGTTCACCTATCGACGACCCCCGTGTGGCACGACGGCCGGATCGAGCCCCGACCCTTCGTTCTGCGCGTCTACGCGGCGCGCACGCCGGGGGGATGGAGC
>JBOHJQ010000127.1:0-7309 GCA_050728655.1 Methylocella sp. | reverse complement strand
CCTGGCGGCGCGCCAGCCGGCGAGCCGCGGCCGATATTGGCCTTATCCAGTTCCCATCGCTGGAACTCCATGTCCTCCTTGTAGCTTCTAACCGCGCCGGCGATTTTTTCCCCATCGAAGGCAATATTCGGGTTGTTCGAACCGCGCGGCCAAGGCGTGGGGATTTGGACCGCCGAATTCGTAGCGACCGCATCGCCCGCGCCGGAGGTAATCGTGTCTCTGCGCACCAGGTACCGCTCCTCCATGTACCGGTCGCAGCCGGCAAGCGTCAGGCAGACCGTCGAGAGCAAGACGATACGAAGCGAACTCACTGCGCACCTCCCCGTGCCAGGGGATCAATGAAATAGCCGGTCGCCGGGTCATAGCGCAGAGCGCCATCTCCTGGTGGCACGGGTTCGACGGCGGGCGGCACTTGGACGGCTGCCACTGGGACGGCCGCCAGGGGCGGGATGCCGGGCGCGCCCGGCGCGATGGCGCCGGCGAGGCTTTGGACCTGCCCCTGCCCATTGACAAAGGCCGGCGGCGTCTTCGCCACCTCCGGACGGCCGTTCAAGAAGAAGTCGACATCGTTCCCGGCGAGTGAACTATCCAGCGGTGTCTTGAGCTGTTTGCCGGGCGGCATGGGCTTGATTAGATAAGGGGTCACGAGGACGACCAGTTCCGTCTCGTTCTGCTGGAATTCCGAACTGCGAAACAAGGCGCCGAGAATGGGAACCGTCCCCAACCAGGGAAGTTGATCCAGGGTACGGGACGATGTGGCTTGCAGCATGCCGGCGATGGCGAAGCTTTGGCCGTCTCGCAGTTCCACCGTGGTTTGCGCCCTCCGGACATCCAGGCCAGGAACAAAACCGCCGCCAGGGAGCGTCACCCCGATCGCATTATCGATTTGGCTGACTTCGGGATTGAGTTTCAAGCTGATGACGCCGCGCGACAGAACCGTCGGCGTGAAATTGAGCTTCACGCCGAAATCCTGGTACTGGATGGTGATCGTGGGCACGCCGCCGGCCCCCGACGAGGAAACCACCGGGATGGGGTATGAGCCGCCGGCTAGGAAGCTGGCGGTCTCGCCCGACAAGGCGATGAGGTTCGGCTCGGCCAGATTCCGGATGACTTTCTGCTCCTCGAGCGCGCTGAGCACGGCATCGAGGCTGCCGAACTTGGAGTTCACGATCTGGGTGATGATGGTCGCGAAGGGGCTGCCCACGGCCCCGGCCCCCCCAACAACGTCGAAGACCGCGTTGCTGACGCCGGTGTTGGGGTTGATCTGCGGGAACGTTGTGCTCGACGGGAACGCCGGGTTTGCCGGTATAAGTCTGCTACCCTGCCGGGTTCCGACGACGCCGGCCAAATTACCGTTTTGTTTGAAGAATTCCCAGCGGACGCCGAGATTGCGCGCCGCTTCGCGATTGGCCTCGACGAAGCGGACCTTCAGCATGACCTGCTGTGGGGTCGTGACCTTCAGCGCGTTGACGACACCGGCGGGCGCGAGACCGGCCGCGACGCTCATCGCCCGCTCGACCGTCTGGGAATCCCCGCCATTGCCGCTCAGCACGAGCTTGCCAAAGACATCATTGACCCGAATGCCCTTGCCGCCGGACCCTTCGCGAATCTTCGAACCAAGGCTGCTTGTATCTAGCTTGACCTCGACATCCACCACGCCGATCAGCTGTCTCTTTGTGTCGTAGAGCAGGATATTGGTGGTGCCGGTATCCTTGCCCAGAATGACGAGTTGTCGGTCGCTAACCTGGCGCGCATCAGCGATCTTCGGATCAGCGACCTCGACGACAGCGAAGGGAACGTCGACCCGGAAGTTCCTGGATTTGCCCTTAACGAGCGTCAAGTGCGTGAGCAGGTCGACATTGCCTGTCCGGAGGCGGGCGTCGTTTGTCTGAGCCGCCGCCCGCGGCAAAGGTTGCGGATTGGCGAAAATCGCAAGGATTGCGGCTAGGACAATCAGCGGCCGCGGCCGCCCCCCAAGGCGTATGATCCGCACGCTCGAACAGCCGACCGGCCTAGGTCCCCCTTCCGGCATGTCGAACTCACCCACGCCTCGCGCCTCCTCAATCAAGGTGAATTGGCCAAATAATGCTTCGCGATTGGCCAAAAATACCGAGCGCGGCGGCCTTTCGATTGGTGAGGGAAGCCGGGGCCGCAACTAATAATTAACTAAATGCCGCCACCTTGTCCCTCCTCGCAAGTGAAACATTACAACATCCGGTTATTGTCCACAGGCGCCGTGGGTCTGTGGCAACGACAGGATGCCGAGAGCTGCCGAGGGCTGGATTGACACCCATCCCGACGAGCTGCCTTGCCCAAGACAATCGATCAGGGTTCCAAGAGCCGGTGTCTAAAGCAAGGCATTATCGCGCTTAGATGTCATGTCTCAACAGGTTGTTCGCGGTCGCCTCTCCTGGCGTAATGTAACTTTCTCGGGATGACCAGCGTCGAAGGACGAGCGGTCGGCGTGGACCGAGGAAGCAGGAAAAGGAAGCAGGGAAAATACGAGCCCTTGCCCGGGTCCGGGATGCCCCGCGCACCCGCGCCGGCTTGGGTAACCCAGGCACGGCCGCGATAATCGTTGCGCTGACTGATCCGCGCGGGCGAGCGCTCCGTTTGCGCGGCGCCCGTGCGCGCAGCGGTGATGCCGATCATCTGGCGCGGAAGATCGGCGCCGGGTATCTTGTCCGCCCGCGCGCGAAGGGCCATCATCTCATTGGTCAATCATTGGTCAACGGCGGTTCCTCGGCCGGGTTGAGAATCGCAAACCGGCTCTACCGGAGAACCGTCGACGACCGCCGCGAGCCGCTCGCTCTGCTCGCGGCGCTTTCAAAAGCGCGCTTCGCGAGCGGCATGCTGCCGCCCTGCAACACCAACACTGGGGACACGACCGGCCTCGCGATATACATCGCGATATATTGTTGGTTCCGAGTCACCGCGGTAGATCCAAACTTCGGCCACATGCGAAGGCGCGGGCGCCGCAGCCGGTTCAGATTCGCCAAGATCCGCCAAGGTTATCCGCCGGACGGCCTCGAGATTCGCTTTGCCGGCTTGCCGCAGCACGAGCGACAGTGTTCCCACGCTCTCGGCAAGAATGAGCTTTTGCGCCTGCTCGGTCGAAACCTCGACGGTCACGGTCTGCACCACCGTCGGGCGTTCTTGGCGATCGTTGGCGGTTTGGCCCGACGCGAGAACCTTGATGTCCTGCAGCAGGACGTCGGCGTGGGCGCCGCTGGAGTCATTCCTGGAGTCGCTCCTGGTCAAAATGACATCGACCCGGTCTCCCATCCGGACAAAGCCAGCGACCCCGCGCGCCTCATCGACCCGTACGGAAACCGCGCGCATGCCTGGTTCGGTAAGCGCCGCCAGGGTAGCCGGCTGGTTGGGGCCTGTAATCCGCGAGCTAAGAACCGGTTCATTCCTTTTCATCGAAGTCAGAGCCGCCCGCGCGCCGTCCTTCAAAAGATCCGCTTTCGACTGGAACGCGCCTTCGGGGACGGTCGATGATTCCCACGGAGCCTCGCTGACATTGTCGTCGGTGAGCGTGGTGCCATATTCCAAGGGCCCCGCCGCGACAACGATCGTGCTGACGGGACCCTTGGCAACTATCACGGGGGGTATCGCAGCGGGTGTCAAGCCGCTCGCTATGACTGCGGCGCCAATTCCGGCCGTGAGGGAAATGCCAAGAACAACGAGACGAGCTGGCGGCAATTTGCGATTTGGTTGCAGTTTCATGGTTTGCCTGTGATATTTGCAGCGAGCATCATCGAGCTTCGAGCGGTTGCCTCTTCGCTCCCCAATGCGACGCCGAGGCGGATCGCGGAAAGATGGACACGGATTGCAACACTCGAACGCCAATGTAGGCGTAAAAAGATTATTTCAGTTTCTTTTGCTCGTGCAAAACAATATAATTATGTTTGCCGATTAACAAGTTTTAGCCACAATAGATATAGTTTTATCTACGTAGTAATGTATAATTTGTAATTGCTCACCTCCCGGCTACGGCGCGGTGGCGAAAGGCTCTCCGGCGAGGCGGAGGCGGTCGGCTTCGCCTGGGGTGATCGCGCGGCCGCGGGCGGTTGCAAGGACCGAGCCGATGCCGGCAGTAAGCTTCGAAGACGAACATATGGTGGCCGATTTTCTTGATCACGCGCCGGAGTTGGACCCCCGTCTTATGTCCTGCCGTGCGCCGAGTGCTTGACCGCAATTCCATGCTCGTTTTCCAAATTTAGACCAGAATCGTCGATCTCGCTAAGATCGAAGCGATGATCGCCGGTATGTGGCTAACCCGCCAGCCCGGCGCTTGGTCCACCCCGCGCAACGTGATTGATGCCATTCCATGGCGGGGGGTCCGTCGCGTAATTGCTGGTTAGTTAGCGACGTGGATTAATCGTTCGCATGCCGGATCAAAGGTTGGTATGGCTAAATTGTCACGTGCGGCAGGATTGGGGCGCTAAGTGTTGGGCTTGTCATGGCATCACGCAAACCAAATCCGTCTGACCTGAGCAACGAATGGCTATTGCCCCGAAATGAACCCTTTCGACCCCCGCCTGACTCCGGCCCGCGCCGATCTCGCGGCCACCTATTTGCGTGGCAAAATCCCGGCGGCCGATTATGTCGAGGGCCGCGCGATGCATGTTTGCGCCGGCACTGCCGATCTGCGCCATGCGCCAGCTCCCGATGCGCCCCTCGACAGCCAGGCGCTGTTTGGCGAGGAAGTGATGCTTTACGAGGATCACGAAGGTTTTGGCTGGGTCCAGCTCGCGCGCGACGGTTACGTCGGCTATATGTCCATGGCCGCTCTGGCGGACGGGCGCGCCGCGCCGACTCACCGCGTAGTGGTCAATCGGACCTTCATCTATCCTGGGCCGGACCTGAAATTGCCCGCGCGCGACGCGTTGCCTCTAAGCGCTAATGTTTGCGTCCTTGCGACGAAAGGCACGTTCGCCCAGATCGACGATGCCGCTTTCGTCTTCGCCGATCATCTGCTGGCGCTGGACGAGAGACCACAAGACTTCGTCGCCGTGGCCGAGCGGCTTTTGCATGCGCCCTATCTGTGGGGCGGCAAAACGAGCCTCGGCCTCGATTGCTCGGGGCTCGTGCAGATTTCGCTCGACGCCGCTGGGATAAAAGCGCCGCGCGACACCGATTTGCAGGAACAAGCGCTGGGGACTCCGCTCGCCATCGATTCGGACCTTGCGGGGTTGCGGCGCGGCGACCTCGTCTTTTGGCGCGGCCACGTCGGCATCATGCGCAATGAGACGACGCTGCTCCACGCCAACGCCCACCATATGCTGGTTGCAAGCGAGCCTTTGCGCATCGCGCGCGACAGGACCCTGGCCAAGACCTCGCAGCCGATTAGCGCGATCAAGCGGCTCGAACCCGCTTGAACATAGGCGCAGAGATCAGCGCGGCCACCGCGGATATCCGCGCAGCAAACCGGCGATTATGGCGGCGGCGAGGACAAATCCTGCCACCGGAATCAAAATTAAAAACGCGCCCAACACAAAAATGAGCAGCGCGATCGAAATGATACCCCCCAGCAACAAGAAGGGCAGGAGGCCAAACCCTCCGTTCTTGGTAACATAGATGCGGTGGCTACCGAGCTCGACCTCTCGCGCCCAAAACCTGCTTTCCGGCGCGCTGCCGTTGGCGCGGCCAGGGGGGATAATCTCTGGCTCGGAACGATGTTCTTCGTCTGGTGGGAAGCGCCGGTCGAACATGGTCATATGATCACAAGCTACGGGTTTCTCGCTCTCAAATGGGGATGGTGCCTAACGGCCGCAACCGTTCCTCGCGGCGACCAAGATGCCATTGTCGAGCTGACCTTCCGGAGGCCGCTCTTCAGCCGCGCCAGCTAGGGTAAAACTCAAATAAATCAACGCCCGTGGGCAGCGATAGCAGCGAGGCAGAGGGCGGAAAGGGTTTCCGGCGAGCTTGGGGCTCTTTCGCTCGATCAAACTTTGAGCCTGTTACGACAAGTCCACAGTCTGGTGCAGTTATTATTTCCTCACTTCGCGATCTTCCCGCAACCTGGGAAACTTCTTCCAAACGTATTGGCAAGTTACGTGATGCAATATTTATCGAGGCTCGCGCAAAGGAAATAACGGCCAAAATAAAGCTGCCGCGATTATAGTTTTTAATAATTCTAAATCAAAAGTAATTTCGTTGATATATGAACGATCATGGTATAATGGCTTGAACAATTGAGTTCAACTGTCCGCCACTGCACCGCGGCACTGCCGCCGGTGCCTTGCAGGAAGCATCGGCCAAGCTTGGATGCCTTGCCAAGCGGGGACACGGAGGTATTCGCATGGCCGGCGCCCTTCTCATCGTCCTGCGCGAGGTCATCGAAGCCGGATTGATCATCGGCATTGTGCTGGCCGCGACCCAGTCGTTGCCATCGCGCGGGCTTAATGTCGCCGCGGGCATTCTCGCCGGGCTTCTGGGCGCGGCCTTGGTCGCGGCGTTCGCGGGCGCCCTTTCCAATGCGCTTGCGGGCGCCGGCCAGGAAGTCTTCAACGCCGCCATTCTCGGCATCGCGGTCATCATGCTGGGCTGGCACAATATCTGGATGGCGCGGCACGGGCGCCAGATCGGCGAAGATATGCGTCAGCTTGGGCGCGACGTCCTTAGCGGTTCGCGATCCCTGACGGCGCTTGCTATCGTCGTCGCCGTGGCGGTGCTCCGCGAAGGCTCGGAGGTTGTTCTGTTTCTCTATGGTGTGGTTATTTCGAGCGGCGAATCGGGGCTTAGTCTCCTGCTCGGCGGTTTGCTCGGGCTATTGCTCGGCGCCGGGATCAGCGGCCTCACTTATATGGGCCTCGTGGTCATCCCGCCGCGGCATCTCTTCAAGGTGACAAGTGTTCTGATTGCCTTCATGGCGGCGGGAATGGCGGCGCAAAGCATCGCTTTTCTCGAACAAGCCGATATTGCAACCGCACTCGGCGATGCCGTTTGGAACACATCCGCGGTGCTGGCGGATAACAGCATCGCGGGCCGCGTCCTTCACACCCTTCTGGGTTATACCGGAAAACCTACTGAGCTTCAGCTTATGGTCTATCTCGCGACGCTCGGAACAAACTTCGCTGGCATGAAGCTGTTGGCGCCGCCAGCGAGGCAAAACCGCAAGCTTGCCAGCAATTGACAACGAGGAAGACGGCAAGGCGCGGCAATTCAGCGCATGCCGAACCGTTGCGTTTGCTGGCGCTCCCGCAATAGAAGCTTGGAAGTTCATTGCGTCGCGACGAGATAAGCGATAGTGAAGCAAGCCACCGCCTGAAACGTCGGCCGCGCTTTCAGCTGTTCTTAA
>JBOHJQ010000126.1:0-7332 GCA_050728655.1 Methylocella sp. | reverse complement strand
TATTCGAAGAGGGTAGGCGGCGGCTCGCCGGGAAGCCGGCCAGTCAGATAGCGCGAATAGTTCTCGATGCCGGCGCAGGAGCCGGTCGCCTCCAGCATTTCAAGATCGAACAAGGTGCGCTGTTCGAGCCTCTGCGCTTCGAGCAGGCGGCCCGCGGCGTTAAGCTCGGCGAGACGCTGATTTAGTTCGCCCTTGATGCCCTTGATCGATTGCAGAAGGGTCGGGCGCGGCGTGACATAGTGCGAATTGGCATAGACTTTGATGAATTCGAGGTCTTGCGTCTTCTTGCCGGTCAGGGGATCGAATTCGGCGATGGTTTCGATCGAATCGCCAAAGAAGCCGATGCGCCAGGCGCGATCCTCATAGTGGGCTGGAAAAAGCTCGATGGTGTCGCCGCGCACGCGAAAGGTGCCGCGCGAAAAATCGCCAACGGTGCGCTTGTATTGCAGCGCGACGAGGTCGGCGATGAGCTGGCGCTGGTCGATTTTGTCGCCGACTTTGACGGTAATAGTCATCGCCGTATAGGTCTCGACCGAGCCGATGCCATAGATGCAGGAGACGGACGCGACAATAATCACGTCGTCGCGTTCGAGCAGCGCGCGCGTGGCCGCATGACGCATCCGGTCGATCTGCTCGTTGATCGAGCTTTCCTTTTCGATATAGGTATCGGTGCGCGGCACATAGGCTTCGGGCTGATAATAGTCGTAGTATGAGACAAAATATTCGACCGCGTTGTCTGGAAAAAAGCTCTTGAACTCGCCGTAAAGCTGCGCCGCGAGGGTTTTGTTTGGCGCCAGAATCAACGCAGGACGATTTGTCCGCGTGATCACTTGCGCCATGGTAAAAGTTTTGCCCGAGCCAGTGACGCCTAAAAGCACCTGGTCGCGCTCGTGGCACAGGATGCCCTTGACGAGCTCGTCGATCGCGCCCGGCTGGTCGCCCTCGGGCTCGAATTCCGAGACAACGCGAAATCTTTGGCCACCTTCAGACTTATCAGGGCGGTGCGGCCGATGCGGCGTCCAGGGTTTTTTTTCCCTGATGTTGGGATCACCCCGCGCGAGCAGATCTTTTAGGGATTCGACTGTGGCCGCGACGCCGTTCATCCCGGAAGGGTGGTGCAATGGCGTGGAGCGCGCCGGGACGTATTCAGCTTGCGCCGCCTCGGAAACGCCAGGCAGGCGCTTGTTCAGCGCCGGATTGAGCAGCGCGGCGAGATGTTCGCCAAGCGGCGTGACCTCGGGCCGCGCGGCCTTCGCGCGGGAGGATCGCAATCCGGTAGCGGTTTTCGGAGCTTTGACCATGCCGCCAATATGGGCCGAATCAGGCGGCGATCAAACCTTCGCTCTCCCTTCGCGCCGAAGCTTGACCACGGGGAACTTCCAGGAAATATTTTGTATTACATATCAGTTGCTTATATATTTTCATTGCAGATGATTGCCTGAATGTGCAATTCATTGCCATGAATTGCAGGTTATGGCCAGAATGTGCAATTCCTCGCGATCAATTGCAGGTTATGGCAATGAGACCAGACGATTTCAAAAATTCTCCCTCCGGACACCTCGTCCGCACAATTGGGCAATGCTGGGCATTTGTGCCTGACCCATTACCCCCGCGTGGATTGGATCTCGCCAAATTAACCGGTCCGCTGGAGAAAGCGTCGCTTGCGCTCGGGGAACTGAGCGGGATTGGTCGGATTTTGCCCAACCCTGAGCTTTTGATACGGCCATTTTCGCGCGCCGAAGCTGTGGCTTCATCAAAAATCGAAGGTACGGTTACGTCGCCCCCCGAACTCCTGATGCTGGAACTCAGCCCAGACGCGCCAGGAGTGCGCGCGGTCACGCGTGAAGTCAATAACTACAACCGCGCGCTGAGGCACGGCCTTGAACGGATACATGAACTCCCGCTTTCAAGGCGCCTCCTCAATGATCTTCACACAATTCTTCTTGAACGAGTTTCTGCGGAACGTGGCGCGCGGGTTGTTCCAGGGGAGTTGCGGCGGGATCAAAATTGGATTGGATCTCGTACTATACAAAACGCTCGCTTCGTTCCGCCGCCGCCATCAGAGGTGCTTAATGCGCTCGATGAATTCGAAAGGTTCATTCATCGGGAAAATGAAGAATTGCCGCTACTTATAAAGCTCGCCCTGCTTCATTATCAGTTTGAAACGATACACCCTTATCCAGATGGAAATGGACGCGTTGGGCGATTGATTATTCCGCTCGTTCTCTGCGAGCATAAAGTCATGTCGCATCCGCTACTTTACTTGAGTGCCTACTTCGAAAAACATTATACTAGCTATATCGACCTAATGTTTGACGTGAGCAAATCCGGGGCGTGGGAGCAGTGGATCGACTTCTTCTTGAACGCCGTGGAGGCGTCGTCACGTGTTGCATTGAAAAAAGCTCACGCACTGCAAGATTTGCACCGCCAATATATGGGGGAAATCCGTCCAGCAAGATCTTCAGCACTATTGGCAAAAGTTGTCGACTCGCTATTTAAGGTTCCGGCGATTACCGTACCGCATGCGGCAAATGAACTTGGAATTTCATACAACTCGGCAAAAAACAATGTGAAGAAACTCGTTGAGTTGCAGATTCTTAGCCACGTTTTTAGCAATGAACGTCCGCAATGGTTCTTCGCCACCGAAATAATCCGCATTGCGGACATGCCGGATGCTTAATGTGTACTGCCCTATGTTTCGCTTTCTATACCAGGGTGATCTCATTTTGATCCTAGGGATTCGCGCTCAAGTTCGGACAGCGCCTCTTTTGGAGTCGTGGTCATCGCATCTGAAATTACTCCCGCTCGATCCTTATCACCTGCGGCTTTTCGGCCAAAAATCCGTCGGCGACGGCGGCTTCGAGCGCCTGGCGGACGGATTTTTCGTGCGTCGCATGGGTGATCAAAACCACCGGCACCGCGCCGCCAGGGCCAGCTGCCGCGCCGGGGCGGCGGCGCTGGACGATGCTTTCGAGCGAAATCCCGCGCTCGGCCATCCGCGTCGCGATTGCTGCTGCGGCACCTGGCCGGTCGAACACCGAAAGCCTGATATAATAGCCGCCTTCGTGCATCTGCATCGGCGCGTGTGGCGCCGGCTTGAGCGAGGCAACCGGCCAGCCGAACGGCGTGGAGCGCACGCCGCGCGCGATATCGGCGATATCGGCGACGATTGCCGAAGCTGTCGCCTCGCCCCCCGCGCCGGGGCCGGCAAGGGTCAACTCATGCACCGCGTCGGCGTCGATCGTGACCGCGTTGGTGACCCCCATGACCTGGGCGATCGCGGTGGATTTCGGCACCATGGTCGGATGCACGCGCTGTTCGATGCCGAAGTTCGTGCGTTGCGCGACACCGAGAAGCTTGACCCGGTAGCCGAGTTCCGCCGCTGCTTCGAGATCGGCAAGCGTGATCGACTCAATGCCCTCGATGGAGATCGCCGCTCGATCGATGACGGTGCCAAAGGCAAGCGAGGTCAGGATCGCGAGCTTATGCGCCGTGTCGAAACCGCCGATGTCGAACGCGGGATCGGCTTCCGCGTAGCCAAGCCTTTGCGCCTCCTCCAGGCATTGCGCGAAGGTCAGCCCCTCCTGTTCCATCCGTGTTAAAATGTAATTGCAGGTGCCGTTGAGGATGCCATAGACACGCTCGATGGAATTACCGGCCAGTCCCTCGCGTAAGGTTTTGACGATCGGAATACCGCCCGCGACCGAAGCCTCGAAGGCAAGTGCGACACCTTTTTCCTCGGCGAGCGCGGCGAGACGCATGCCGTGCTTGGCGAGCAGCGCCTTATTAGCTGTGACGAAGGATTTGCCCGTGCCGAGCGCGGCTTCCGCCGCCGCAAGCGCGGCGCCCTCCTCGCCCCCGATCAGTTCGACGAAAAGATCGATGCTGGGAGACCGTGCCAGAGCCACGCAATCGTCGAACCAGGCGAAACTGGCGAGATCTACCCCCCGCTGCTTGGCCTTGTGGCATGCCGAAACTCCGGCAATCGCGATTTGCCGGCCGGTCCGCCGCCGCAGCGCCTCGGCCTGCCGGCCGAGCAGCGCTATAACCGAGGCTCCAACGGTGCCGAGCCCGGCAATGCCGATGCGCAAGGGAGGCGGCATGGATGCAAGGCCCGTGCAGCCGGAGGGTGGGAGACGATAAACAGCGGCGGCAGAACGGCTTTTTGCCCGATTTTCGCGATGCGATCAAGGCCGCGCGGGGTCCCCACGCGCGCGGCGAAAACGCAAAGCTGAATCTGGCGAAATCCTCTGATTCGAACGACAAAGGATTTTGCTGGAAGAGGCTTGCCCGTCGCTTGGGCGATTGGCGTGCCGCCTTTCGCCGCCGATGTGCGCGCGAGGCGATGATCGCCGTGGATGGGCGCGGCGGCGCCGGAATAGACGTTGGCCCTCTCCTTCCGCGCCAAGGCCTTGATCTTCGGGTGGTGACCCCGCCGAACCACGCAGCCATTGCTGGACCAGTGCCGCGTCGCGTTCGAGCGCGCGAGGCAGAGTAGCTTGGGCAAAAAATGCAATGCCCAGAAATCCCTTATCTTTCAGGTGTTTGAAGTGGTGCCCAGGGGCGGAATCGAACCACCGACACTGCGATTTTCAGTCGCATGCTCTACCAACTGAGCTACCTGGGCGCCGCCGGAATTCAGCAAGGTCCCGGCGGTTATAGAGGGGCAGCGCTTCGATTGTCCAGCGCCGGTTGGGGCGAAGCCACGGCTCGGAAGTCAGGTTAACGGCAGTAAACGGATGGCGATTTGCGTGCTTCAAAGAGAGCTGGCTCGGCACTTTGAGCCGGACGCCAAGTAGATTTTCTGCCTGAAGGCGGCGAGGATTCGCCGTTGCGTCATTACAAGCGAAGCGGATAACGCCCGGCGATAGTGCCGGGTGGCGGCTCAACCGGCCAACAAGTTAAAACTCGCGCATTCCCGAACAACAAAACGCAACCGGCGTGTGACACATTTGTCGGGAGAACAGGCGGAAAGTGCCGGAGGCCGGCGCTCGCCCGATCCATTGTCTAAACACTTTGCCCTAATCCGGCGCAGGCGGCGCCGGAACCACGATCCGAACCGACCAAGGATGAACGATGCTGCGTGTCTATGCCTGCCTCACCGAGCAACATGATCTCCGGCTCGTCTTCCTCGCCGCGTTGGTTTGCATTGCTGCTTGCTTTATATTCATGAATCTTTTCGTTCGCGCCAATGACGCGGATAGAAATCGGGCCCTTTCATGGTTGTTCGCGGCGGCCACGGTCTTCGGCGCGGGCGTGTGGACGACCCATTTCATTTTCGAGCTGGCCTATGAGCCGGGTGTTCCCATAAGCTACGATGCCGGTTTGGCCGCACTCTCGTTCGTGGCCGCGACAGGGGCCGCCTGGCTCGGGATGTTTGTCGCGCACCGGTTTGCCGCTCCCGTGCTAGGCGGCGCGATGATCGGGGCGGCCATGGCCGCGATGCATTATATTGGGATGGCCGCGTTGCGGGCGCCCGCCCAACTGCACTGGGACGCCGGCTATGTCCTGGCGTCGGTCGCCATTGCCATGACCTTCGCCGCCGCTGCGATGCGTGTCTTGTCATGGAAGCCGATCTTGCCGGGCCGCCTCATCGCCGTGGTGCTGCTCGTCCTGGCGATTTGCGGACTTCATTTCACGGCCATGGCGGCTCTCACTCTTGTGCCCGATCCGCTGATCGTGGTGCCCGGCCATGCCGTCGCCCCAACCGTCCTCGCCGTCCTGATCGCTACGATAACGGCTCTCATCGCCGGGCTCGGCCTGCTGGGACTGATCGTGGATAAGCATTTCGCGTCGAGGACCACGCAAGAGGCGGAGCGGATCGGGCGCAGCGCGGAACATTTGGCGCGGGCGCAGCGGATCGCCCATACCGGCAGCATCGAACAGGATTTGCGGACCGGCGCCATCGAATGGTCCGGCGAAACCTACCGGATCTTCGGTCTTGATCCGAATCTGCCCGCACCCAAGGGGGAAGCTTTCCTCGCCCTCTTTCATCCCGACGATCGCGCCGCGTCTGAAACGCAGGGACCCGCTCACCAAACCGCCGCCGCGTGCAGGCTCGCTGACATGCCGCGCGTTGACCTCCGGTTTCGTATCGTCCAGCCTGGGGGCGCGGTGAGACGGGTTCATCACCAATCCGAATTGGTTTTGGATCGACAGGGTGTAGCGGTCCGCTGGATCGGGACATACAGGGACGTGACCGTGGCTTATGAGGCGGAAGAATCGCTCAAATTGGTCTTCGAGCACAATCCGGGACCGATGTGGCTCTTCAACCCAGAGACCCTGAAATTTTTGGCCGTGAACGAAGCGGCGGTCGTTCTTTACGGTTATGATAGAGAGTCGTTCTTGAAGTTGACCTTGCTCGACATAGTGCCGCAACGCGACAGGGACGCGATCGCGCATGCGATTCGAAACAATCCCTACGCGGACGCAAGCCCCAGCCACCTTTGGCAACATGTCAAGGCGGATGGGACGGAAATCGACGTCCTCACTTATTGGCGCGACACCACCTTTGGCGACCGGCCCGCGCAGCTTGTCGCGATCATGGATGTGACGGCGAATCGCCAGGCCGAGGCCCGCATCGCCCATATGGCGCACCACGACGCGCTGACCGGTTTGCCAAACCGGGTGTTGTTTCATGAGCGCCTGGCGGAAGCGCTCTTGCGCGTGCGCCGGTATGAGGAAAAGCTCGCCGTTCTTTATCTCGATCTCGATCAATTCAAGAACGTCAACGACGGCTTGGGGCACGCCGCCGGCGACAGGCTCTTGGTGGTGGTGGCAGAGCGTCTTCGCACGTGCTTGCGCGACTGCGACATTTCCGCCCGCTTTGGCGGCGACGAATTCGCGATCCTGCAAATCGGGCTCGCCGAATCGCATGAGGCGGGCGCCTTGGCCGAGCGCATCGTGAAGCTGTTGAGCGAGCCTTACGATATCGACGGTCAAGAGGTTGTGATCGGCGCCAGCGTCGGCATCGCGCTTGCGCCAGCCGATGGCGAGACCGCCGAGCAACTTCTGGGGAATGCCGACATGGCGCTCTATCAGGCCAAGCAAGGTGGCCGGGGCGCCTTTCGCTTTTTCGAGCCCGGCATGGACGCCCACCTTCGAGCCCGCCGCACGCTGGAACTCGATTTGCGCAAAGCGCTCGCGGCGGGCGAATTCGAGGTCTATTATCAGCCTCTCGTCACGCTTGCGACCGGCGTCATTTCCGGCTTCGAGGCGCTGCTTCGCTGGAACCATCCGTTGCGCGGGATGGTGGCTCCGGCGCAGTTCATTCCGCTCGCCGAGGAGACCGGCTTGATTGTCCCCATCGGCGAATGGGTGCTGCGTCAAGCC
>JBOHJQ010000125.1:0-7335 GCA_050728655.1 Methylocella sp. | reverse complement strand
TATGAATTGTTCCTCGACGAAAAGGGCCAAAAAATCTCGAAATCCAAAGGCAATGGCCTGACCATCGACGAGTGGCTCGCGTATGCGAGCCCCGAAAGTCTGTCGCTTTTCATGTATCAGAAACCAACCGCCGCCAAGCGGCTCTATTTCGACGTGATCCCGCGCACGGTCGATGATTATCTTAGCCTTCTCGATGCTTATCCTAGGCAAGAGGCCAAGGAGCGTCTCGGCAACCCGGTCTGGCATATTCATTCGGGCGAGCCACCGCCGCCCGAAGTCTTGCGCGGCACGGGCGCTCAAGCGACGACGATCACCTTTGGCATGCTGCTCAATCTCGCCGCCGTGTCGAACAGCGAAGATCCCCAGGTGCTTTGGGGTTTTCTGCGCCGCTATGCGCCGGATGTTTCGGCCGCGACACATCCGCGCCTCGACAGGTTGCTCGCTCATGCGGTCCGCTATTTCCGCGATTTCGTGCGCCCGGCGAAAAACTTTCGTGAGCCGGACGCAATCGAGCGCGAGGCACTCGAAAATCTATCGGCAGCTCTCGCTGGCCTGCCAGTAAGCGCCGGCGCAGAAGAGATTCAAACAGTGCTCTATGATGTCGCGCGAAAAATTCCGCGCTATCAGGACATGAAAGTCAAGAGCGCGACAGCCGAACGTCCCGGCGTTTCGAACGATTGGTTCACCATGCTCTATGGCGTGCTGCTCGGCGAAAGCCGTGGCCCTCGATTTGGCTCTTTCGTGGCGCTTTACGGGATCGCCGAAACCCGCAAACTCATCGCCGACGCGCTCGCTGGCGATCTTGCGCGCAAACATGGGGCATTCCAAGCATGAAGATGAGGAGCTAGGTTATGGGCCATGTGCTTTAGGGGAGGGAGGTTAGCGGGAGATTGATCCTCGCCGCTGCGGCATTTGCCATCGCGGACCCTCATGTCCATCCCCCAGTGGAGGTTTTCGCGGCCGTTTCGTGGCTGCCGATCACGGCCCTCTTGGTTTGCCAGCGTGCAAACCGAATAAGAGGATCACGACAGGTCCAGCGCTTCAGCCGTTTGGCACGCGCCACTTCGCCCGATTGCCCTGCCGGAAGACCCGCTCGGCCTTGACAAATGTACAAGGTGGCGTTACTAAAATCGCGAGCATGGAGGTATAGCCCGACGCTAGTTTAGTGGACAGTGCTTCACAAGCCGGAGCGTTTACTGTGATTGTCGAACGACCGGGCATTTTCACACGCCCCAATCGTCGTCGCTTATAGGTTAGTGATTAGTATTGTACGTGATTACTTGAACGGCTTTGTTTTTTGAGGAGATTTGTTCCGTGTCGGCCATAGCCTTTCTTGAACGGCCACTGCTGGAAGCGGACCCTGCGGTGTTTGCCCGTGACTTCGACAAAAATTGCTTCACTTTCACCCATCGGCTTTCGGGTAATCCGCTTTTTTGTACTGACCAGCTGCTCACGCTGGCCCGCCGGCGGGCCAGCAATCCGTGTGATGTGTACTACGACACGGGCGAGATTCGGGTCGATCAACGCTGGGATCAGACGCCGCCTTGCGACGTGCCGGTCGATGAGCTCTTGCGACGCATCGAGACTGCGGGGGCGTGGATTACCCTGCGCCACGTGCAAGAAGATCCCGAATACGCCGGGCTGCTCGACGCCTGCATGGACGAGATCGTCGCGCTATCTGGGCGAGACCTCAGTCAAGTCATAAAGCTTCGCGATGCGGTCATCTTCATCAACTCGCCCAACCGGATCACCACCTACCATATCGACCGCGAATGTAGCTGGCTGTATCAGATCCAAGGCCGCAAAACGATCAGCATCTTCGCACCAACGGATCGCGATGTTTTGCCGGAGTGGGAGATAGAAAAGTTCTGGGAAGTGGACAACAATGCGGCGACCTACCGGCCGCAATACCAAAGCCGCGCCAGCGTGATCGAACTCCTCCCCGGACAAGGGGTGCACATTCCGGTCGGCGCGCCTCACTGGGTGCGGAATGGGCCCGAGGTGTCGGTCTCGCTGAACATCAATTTCCACTATCTCGACGCGATCACGGCGGATGTCTACAGGGCCAATTATTGGCTTCGCCGCCTGGGGTTAAATCCTACCCCGCCGCGGGTTTCGGCGTTCAAGGATGCGATCAAGCGAAGCGTCTATGGCACCGTCAATCGAGCCGTTCTTCAACCCGCGCGCGGGGCGATCAGGGCGATGAAACATCGCGCGCGCGAGACCTGAGAGGCCCGGCGAAACCCTGATTTAAGCGTCGCATCATTGGAATTGATTTTGAATAAAAGATCAGCGCTCTTCGGCATCCGCTGAAATTCACGCGAGATCCGATGAGGGATTAAGTGGCCTGGCTCCGACGTCTTCGAGTGAAACAGATCAGGTTTGCGGCCCGCCTCTTGAGCGCTATGGAAGCCCTGCCCGGCGGTGGCCGCTTGATGCGACTTCTGGCTAAATGGCCAATTACGGCGCCAATTTTAAATGTTGTCTTGGGCTATCAACGCGTTTTCGATGACCTGCCGCATGCCGTTGCGGCGGCGCAGCCCTATTGCGGCGGCGGGCACGACGCGCCGGAGATCGGTGGTCTGCACCTAGGGCTGTCACAGTCCCCCCGACCCAGCGATTATGCGGCTTTCTATCACATTCAAGGTTCCGTATCTCGCTGGTCCAAGATTTTTGATCTTGGTGGAAATTTGGGAAATCTATTTTATTGCTATAAGCGGTACTTGCAGCTTCCGCCCCATCTGGTCTGGCAGGTTTATGATCTTCCCAAGTGGACGGAGGAAGGGCGGCGCCTTGCCGCGGAACATGGCGAAAAGCAGCTTCAGTTTACGCGAAACTGGGGGGACGCATCCGGAGCAGATCTATTGCTTGTCTCCGGCTCGCTCCATTTTTTTGATCCGCCCGTTTATCATATGGTGGCTGAGCTTCCGGAAAAGCCGGCGCACATCCTTATAAACCGCTCCCCTCTGATTGATGGACCGACCAAGGCGACCGTTCGGGACGACGGTTTCTCCAGGACCGCACGCATCCACCACAACCGGGGGGAATTGATCGCGGCCTTCGAGACGATAGGCTACGAATGGGTCGACAGCTGGCAAGCTCCGGAGCTTTCGCTCAGAATCGTTGGCAGGCCTGAATCTTCAGCCGCCTCCTACTCCGGGCTCTATTTCCGGCTAAAGCCGCAAGCTTAAGCGTGGTGGTGGGCACCGCAATTTTGCTACGCGAGCTTCGCGCTCTCGCTTTGATCGGCGATGTGGCTTCGACTGCGGATTTGATCTACAAGATCGCGCCGCTCTCCTTGTGGCAGGAGGCCAAAGGATGCGGCCGGTTCCCCGGCGCGCCGGCCGACCTCGCGGAGGGATTCATTCATTCCTCGTGGCACGTCATTGCTGGTGTCGCGCGCAGGTGCCACCGCGCAATGGCGTCCGGCCAAGCCGGTCTCCTACCCATCGCGGCCAATCCCGCGCCGCTCGGCGACGCCCTGCGCTTCGAGCCCTCTCGCAACGGTGCGCTAACTCAACATCTTTATTTAGTCCGCCGCTCGATGCCGTGGTCTGGGCAAAACCTCTCGCCGTCCCGCCGGATGGCGGGCATGATTACGCGAGCCTTATGGGAATAACTGGCGAGCCGGGCGCCGGCCACGCTGCGAGCCTCCATTCATTCAGTGGGGCCCGATTCAGGAGTTGGGGGATGCGCCGCGCGAGTGTCGTTGCTTGTGGTTTACTTTTCTTTGCGAGTCTGCCGCCGGTTGTAGCAAGGGCATGCTTGAGCCTGGAGCCTGCCCCTAAGGAGTTAGGCTACCAGCCGATGGCCCTGAACGGCTGAGGTTATGTATCTGGTGCCCAGGAGAGGACTCGAACCTCCACGGCTTTCACCACTGGTACCTGAAACCAGCGCGTCTACCAATTCCGCCACCAGGGCTTCGGTGTGCTGATAAAGGCCAGCACTCCGTCTTGTCAACGTAGACAATTGCCATATCGTCAACCCCTAAACATGGGGTGCGGAGGAAGCGGTTTCGTGAAAGTTAATCCGGGCGACGCGGGATTAGCTACAAACCCGCCGCTGCCTCAAGGGATTTTCTAAAGAGGCATTGTTGTGAAAATGGTCACGTCCTACGGAGCGGACCAAAAGTGATTGTTGGTCGAACCCAAGACGTCGACTATCTATTTGGGAGTAAATTATGAAATCGAATCGTACAGCCGGAAAAACTGTGCTGGTATCGTCAGTCTTCCTCGGTATGGCACTTGGCACTGCACATGCCGAGATCTGCTAAAGAGTATCTCCGTTTCACGATGTCCTTAGACTTGCTGAAACGACCTTCGTGGACCCAGCGACCGGTGGCTCCCACACACTCGTAGTTGGCAGTCAAATCGCGCATGGTGCTTATGCACTTCCATTGGTGGGAAGTCTAGAGCTCAACACCGGCAGCACTACCGTGCTCCACCTTGGAGCCCACGCGGTCAATCGCACGACCTTCTTTGGGAACCACGTGGATTGTATTATCGATGGACTCGTGGGCGTGACTGGCAGCGAAACTGTCAGCTGCGACGGAAGAGTAGCAGGCATATTCAACAGCAGTCCTCCTGCTACCCTTACCCCCATTTCCTGCGCTGGGCTTCCCGCTTCCATCGCGGAGCCTGGTAAAGCGCAGGGCGGCCCATAAAGAGCCCGTGTCGATCCTGCTGCCAGTGTATCGGCATTGCCCCGAGATGGGATAAGGGAGTCTTAGGCTCTCGCGCCTCGATTTTTTTGTCCGAAATGCCGGCGGGGATGCCATTGTGGCCGGCTGCCCCACGCGCTTTTCAACTCGTTGTGGATTTTCGACGCAACCCTATCCCATTGCGCTTCGTCGTTTCCGAATTAGATTGCTTTCGCGATTCCAATGATTGAGAGACCAAGTTAAACCCAGTACGAACGAAACTTTGCACCCGGGGACCAGCAGCATGGCGGAGGAATTGGTAAAGACAGACCGGCTTGTGACGGTGTTTGGCGGTTCGGGTTTTGTCGGCAGGCATGTGGTGCGCGCCTTGGCGCTGCGGGGCTGGCGGGTCCTGGTCGCGGTGCGCCGCCCCGATCTCGCGTTTCATTTGCAGCCGCTTGGCGCGGTCGGTCAAATCCATGCCGTCCAGGCGAACGTGCGCTATCCTTTGTCTGTCGCCCATGCGCTGCGAGATGCGCAAGCGGTCATCAATCTCGTTGGCATATTGCAAGAGTCGGGCGCGCAACGTTTCGACGCGATTCACCACCTCGGGGCGCAAGCCATCGCCAAGGCGGCGAAACAAGCGGGCACGGAAGTTTTTGTGCAAATGTCGGCCATTGGAGCCGACCCTTCGAGTTCTTCCGTCTACGCGAAAACCAAGGCCTTTGGCGAGGCGGCGGTGCGGCAAATCTTGCCCGATGCCATCATCATGCGGCCCTCGGTCGTGTTCGGGCCGGAGGATCAATTCTTCAACCGGTTCGCGGCGATGGCGCGGTTCATGCCGGCGCTCCCTTTGATCGGCGGCGGCGAAACCAAGCTTCAGCCGGTGTTCGCAGGCGATGTCGCGACGGCGATCGCTCTTGCCCTCGACGGCAAGGCCAAGCCAGGAACAATCTACGAACTGGGCGGACCGGAAATCGCGACGCTGCGGCGGATCATTACGTTCGTGCTGACGGTGACCGGACGCCGCCGCCGGCTCATTTCGATCTCTTTCGGGCGCGCGAGAACGCTCGCCTTCGTTACCGGAATTATCCGCAAATTGTCGCTCGGTCTTTTTCCGGAAATTCTTATGATAACCACCGACCAGGTAAAACTCTTGCGCAGCGACAACAACGTCTCGCCGCAAGCGGAGGCCGAAGGGCGGACTCTTCGCGGCCTTGGCATCGCGCCCGAACCCTTCGAGACCTTCGTGCCCACCTATCTCTACCGTTACCGCAAAACCGGGCAATTCGCCGGCACGCGCGCGGTCTGAGAGCTTCCTCTTAACCCGGCGCCACGCGCCCTTGCCGGTCAGGCCGCATGATGTTTCTGGCGATACGCACCATGAATGCGGTCCCAAACAGCGGCGTGAGCAAATTGAGGACTGGAACGGCAAGGAGCGCCGCCATGACAAGGCCCGCGCCAAACAAGCGAAGGGCGTTCTTGTTGCGCAGCCGCTGGACTTCGGCGAGGGGCAGATAGCGCGAGGCCGCGAGTTCGAAATAGCCGCGTCCGAACAAATAGGCGTTGGCGCCGAAAAACGCCGCGGCATTGACGCCGGGAACCAGCAGCAGCAACAGCGCGACAAGATTGACGCCAAGCGCGACGGCGGAAAATTTGACAGATAGCCATACCGCATCGATGAGCGGAAGAGCCCGGCCTGGCGCTTCGCCCGGAGCCAGTTCATGCTCAACTGCCTCCGCCAGTTCGTCGAAGAAAAAGCCCGCGACAATGAAGGACACCGGCGCGACCAGAAAAGCGAGGCCGATGAAAAGCCCAACCCCGCCGACAAACGACAGAGCTGTCGCCGCCCAAGGATAAGGAAGCGCGACGCCCGCGACGATAAGCTTGTGAAGCGCGATCCAAACGAGGGCAAGCAAAGCTAGCGTCAGCGCCAGCGTCTTCCAGAGAACCGTCCGGAACGGCGGCGTAAGTATCTGGCTCGTGGCGGCGAGCGCGGCATCGAACATCAGTATCCGGAGCCATTTTTGCGATAAGTGCAAGCAGGTCCGCGTTGCGAACCCGCCACAAATCCGGGATCATCTTGCAACGGACACATGCACAAAAAAATGTCCTTTCGGATCAAGGTCTGATGTTCGTGCCCCGTTCTTGAATTAGGCACATTTGCGCGCCTATCAAGGGTTGCCGCAAGCCGTGTGACGTTGCGCTCGAGGATGACGAGCCGGGATTAACCCCAATAGGTGTTAAAGCAATTCAATTCATCTCAAGGCTCATTTTGTCGGTTTTTTGTTGGCCTTACGCCAATTGGTCTCCCGCTACGTAGATTGGCTGACGGCCGTTGCGCTTGGCGCGGGCGGTTTATGGCCAGGATCATATTTGATGGCGTTCTTAAAATCACAACGGCGGAAATTGCCGCTGTCCGGCACCGGCCGGGCGAAGATCCAACAACTGAGCGGAGCATTCGTGATCTTGGCCGGCGCGTGCGTTTTGGCAGGCGCTGCCGCCGCACAATCCTGTGGTCCCGTAAGTAGGAACTGCAATTTATCCGGCCCTGAAACCCCAATTGCGGCCACGCCAAAGCCGCAAGTTGCTCCAGCTAAGATGTTTAGTCCCACGTTGTGCTGGAATGGATCGACCTTAAAGCGGTCCGGCTCATTCGTCCAGATTTTGCAGATGTATTCATAGGGGGTCAGACC
>JBOHJQ010000124.1:0-7437 GCA_050728655.1 Methylocella sp. | reverse complement strand
AGGCCTGTCGATCGCGCCGGACGCCAAGGCGTTTCTCGTTTCCCAGCTCGGCCAGGACCGGCTTTCGACGCGCTCCGAACTTGAAAAGCTCATGCTTTATGCGCATGGCGCCGGCGAAATCACCCTCGACCATGTCGCAGCAATTGTCTGCGACGCCTCCAACCTTATTGCCAGCGAGGCGGTGCACGCGGCCTTCGATGGCGACTTTTCGGCGCTCGATGCGCGCCTGCGTCACGTCTTCGCTGGAGCCAGCGATTATCATGCGCTGGTCGCCGCCGCGCTGCGTCACGCGCTCGACTTGCATCGCGCCCGGCGCGACGCGGAGGACGGGCCTCGCGACGGCTCGGATTTCGCCGGCGCAGGGTTTAGGCAGAAAGAGGCTTTCGAGCGGCATCTGCGCGCTTGGACGCGGCCAAGTCTCGGCCGAGTGATCGACACCCTCGCCGAGGCGGTTGCCAGGGCGCGGCGGGAGCCGAAACTTGGGCCATCGCTGGCCGCGCGGGCGCTCTGGACGATCGCGCATGCCTCGGGACGCAAGACCGCCGCCCGTTGAAATCCGGGCTCGCCTTTAGGCGCGACGGGCCCTCATCTGATCGTCAGCACCGCGTGGCGCGCGAGACGCGGCAGCAGCCGGCGCAGATCGTCGAGGCGAAGCGCGATGCAGCCCCCAGTCGGCGCGAAATCCGGCCGCGCGCAATGCAGAAAGACTGCGCTGCCGCGATTTTTGCGGCGCGGATGAATGTTGCAATCCAAGATAATTACAAGATCGTAGAGGCGATCTGTGCGCCATAGTTTTTCGTGGCGCGCCCGGCAAGGCAACACCACGCGCCGGTTGTAAAGCGCGCTGCGCGGATCGTCGCACCAGCCGTCGCTTGGCCTGACCGGGCGCATCGGCGAAACCCAAGCCTTGCGCACTACCCTGTCCGGGCGGAAAAAACCGCCGAGCAGGCGAAACGCTCCACCAGGCGTCGCGCGATCGCCCTCCCGCTTGTCTTGCCTGATCCCCGCGCGCCCAATTGCGCAGCGAACAACGACAGGCCCCGCGTGAAACCTGCCAAGAGGAATTTCTCGCGCTTGAGACTCGTGCGGCAAGCGGGTCGCTGCGAGGCGGCTTAGCCCACGCTTGACCTCTCCTTGCCCGCGCGCAAACGAATTCGCTGGTTTTTTTGCAACCAATTTCATGCAAGTCTATGCTTCCAATTGGTTGGATACGATTCGCCGCTGGGATCGAACTGTATCATTTTAGCGCATTTTCGTGCTGCGGGGCGAATGCAACCCGGTTGAAAATGATCCGGCTTTCGCGCAAGCTGCGTTTTCCTTCGCCTGCCTCGCGCGGGAAAGCAAAGGAGTTTCAAGTAGAACCGCAATTGCAATGAGAGGCGAGGCGGCGCCGTGCGGCCGGAGGAACCAGTTTCAATCCGTGCCGGTTATTGAATGGAGGCAAGTCCGCTTCATCAAGGACAGGTTCATGACCACGGCTCTTAAGATCCTGATCGCTGACGACGACGCCGATTTGCGCGCGGCCTTGGCCGAGCAGCTTGCCTTGCACGAAGAATTCGTCGCCGTCCAGACGGAAACGGCGCAGGGCGCGCTCGATGTGGCGCGCGAACAGACACCGGACCTCGTCATCATGGATATCGGTTTGCCAGATATCGACGGACGCGCGGCGGTAAGGCAATTGCGCCTAGAAGGATTCAAAAACCCGGTGATCATGCTGACCGCGCATGATTCGGAGACCGACACGGTCGAGGGATTCGATGCTGGCGCCAATGATTATGTGACAAAGCCGTTTCGCTTCGCCGAGCTGCTCGCGCGGATCCGCGCGCAGTTGCGCCAGCATGAGTCAAGCGAAGAGGCGCTGTTCCGGATCGGCCCTTATACCTTCCAGCCGGGCGCCAAACATCTGATCGGTGAAAAGGGCAATAAGCTTCGGCTGACGGAAAAGGAAACCGCTATTTTGCGGTTCCTTTATCGCGCCGGACAGGCGGTCATCTCCCGGGAAGTGTTGTTGCGCGAGGTCTGGGGCTACAATGCGAACGTCACGACCCATACTCTTGAGACGCATATTTACAGGCTTCGCCAGAAGATCGAACGCGATCCGGCGAAGGCGCAGCTTCTCATCACGGCGGCGGGCGGCTATAAGCTGATCCCTTGAAACGCTTGCGGCCAGGGAGACGCCGGGATGGGTTTGGAAGACGACATCGGCAAACTGGCGCGCATTCCGGCGTTTGCCGTGATCGAACCGGAGGCGCTGCGGCTGATCGCTTTTTCCGCCGAAACCCGCATTCTGCGCGCCGGCGACGTGCTGTTTCGCCGCGACGAAATTTCCAATGACGGGTTCGTGGTGCTCGCCGGATCGATCGCGATGGATGCCTCCGGCGATGGCGCCGCTACGGCGCGGATCGTTCGGCCGCCCGGGCTCATCGGCGATCTCGCGCTTTTGGCGCAAACGCGGCGTCCGGCGACGGCGATCGCGCGCGAACCATCAACCGTTCTGCGGATTTCGCGCCAGCTTTTCCGGCGTGCCCTGCATGAGTTTCCAGACAGCGCGGAACGGCTGCGGCAATCCTTGCGCGCAAGGCTCCTTCAATTCACCGGCGAACTTGGCTCCGTGCGCCGCGAAAGCTTTACCCCGGAGGGAGGCGAAAAGGCCGAATAAGGCGGTCTCCTTCTGCGCACCATCCATCGGATGTCCAACTTGCCGAAGCCGCAACTGGCGCTATCTCTCATTTGGCGATGCCGCGCAAGGGGTGCGTGGCTGGATTACCCAGAGGATTGAAGCGATGACCAAACTTCCCGGCTGGTTTGCCGCGGCCGCGATTGGGGCGGCGGTTGTCACGGCGACGCCAGCCGTGGCCTTGGATGGGGGTGGCACGCGAATGGGCCGGCAGGTTTTCGCCGGCGGCGCACCGCTCGCAAACCACCGTATCGGCGGCCGGTTCCGCCATCCCGCTTGCTTCCGGCATCGCCGCCATTTCCGCGATTTTGCATACGTTGGCGGACCGATATTTTACGCCTACGGAACGTACGGCAACTATTGCTGGCAGCAAGTCTGGACCGCATCCGGCTGGCAGTGGGCGGACGCCTGCGCTGGCTACTTCGCCTTCGGCTTCTAGGCGGCGCTCAAATTTTCCGCTTGCCGCTCTGACAACCGGCGTAAACCCTCGCGCTTAGAGGCGTCTCTCAAACCCAAGGTTTCGTTACCGTCCCGGCGGTTTGAATGACTTGCTGAGGGCCCCGGCTGATTTAAACGCCTTCAGCGCTTCCTTGGCGCTCATCGCGACCGACGTCCTTAGGTGGGAAATCCCGCCAGACGCCGCCCCCGCGATCAGCGCGGAAGCCATGACCTCCTCGCTCGGCGCCTCGGCTATCGAAAGGAAATCATACTCGCCGAATGTGAAATAGTGGGCGAGCAGCTTGCCCCCAGCCTTTTCCATGAGGTCCGCGACGGCCTTCTCCCGGTTTTCGGGACTAGCCACCATCCCCTTGACTGCATCGGGCGTGTACCGGCCCTGGGTGATATAGATTGGCATGAGTTCCTCCCTTTCCTTTTCATAGTTTCTGCGAATTGCTCAAACCTAATTAGTCGCCTTTCCCCGGTTTGGTAGGGGCGCGGAAACGGGATTGGTTCCTCCCGGTCGAAGCAGATTTTTGGTTATTTTGCTGGTTTGCCGGACAAGCTCGCTGCCGAGCCGCGGCGGCCCGATCGATTCGGAACGCCGTCAAATCATTGTCCAGAACCAAATAGAACCGTGCGGTAGACTTTGCCAGAGTGGACTATACTAGGTGTAGTGCGATGATTAGCATGACACCTAAAACGGCAATTATTAAGAAGCTCACCGCTTCGTGATGGTCAGAGGTGTGGCGCATAGCCCGACATTCCCAAGATGGCCGTCGGTTTTCAGCCTCATTCTGCCGCTTTTCCACTCTCCTGACAAGGCTGAGCCGCTTGCGCTCGCCAAAAATCAGTGCAGTTAGCCGATGCTTATCTGGCATTAGTTGGGGCGGCCGCCGGCAGGGTCTACGCGCGATTGACGTTGCCACAAAGCTCGGGCATGGCCCCTCAATACGCGCCAGCTAGCCCTAAAGGTCATGGCCGCGAACGGTCTTGATCCCGGCGATAAGGTGCTCGCGGCAGATGCCGTCAAGCGGGCGGTTCAGTGATGCCCTCGCTCTATTTGCATAGCGTACCCGGCATAATATTTTTCCAATGCCGCGCAAAATTCAGTGACGCTCTCCCACAACGATTCCTCTGTTTCGCGAACGGGACGCGGATGATGAGACGCGGGTTCAGGGTGAGCGTCAGCAATCATCGTCAACACTTCGGCAATTGCTTTGGTCTTGCGATCCTGGCGCGATGAATGGATCATTGCTTTGCCCGGTTGCTTCAACATTTCCCGCGCGTCAACAAAACGAACCTTGCCGCGCAAGAGATATTTAGCCGGTATATTGTTTAAATTTCGACAAAGTTTCACCCGGCGCTTAAATGAATAGCCAGTGTGGGATTGACGCAACACTGGGTCAGCGCTGCGGGCGCGCCGGGGGACATGGACAGCGCCCGCAGGCCGTCAAAATTGTTAGGTGCTGAACTGCGAGAACCATTAGACGACACGGCTTTCGAGCGCTGTGTGCAAACGCACATTGCTCCGCCGTTATTTATCAATCGGCACGGCTGGACATCGACGAACGTTTGGTTCAAAATATTGGTGGAGGAGGCACGCTGGTGCAATTTACCGTCGGGCTTAGACTGAATGGGAAGACGGACCACGTCGCCGTGGGCGCCGAAGACGCGCTCATCGCCGCTCTTAAGGTCAAGACTGAACACCCCGAAGCGGTGATCACCTATGTCCGCCAACAAAATCGGCGCGGCGATTCGCGTCACCCATCGCATGCGCTGGTCGAAGAAACTCACGTCCCAAACGGCGGCAAGGCGATCTCGCGGTGAAGTTTTGTTGAACAGGCGCGGGCCTGAGTGTCTTTGGCTTGGGTGTCATGCGGCTTTCCTTGCGGCTGCGAGTTCATCTATTTTTTCGACTGTATCAATTGCCCAGCGGTAATTATCGCGCATTGCAGCCTTAGTTTTTGCGGCGCTCGCCCTGCGAGCCTCGTCGATTTCGGCGTCGCAAATGGCCCAAAAAGCCGGGAGTGTCTGAGCTTGACATTTGTTTTCCCGAGTCCAGCTTGATTCCTTAGCGGCAAATATTACCTATAGTTCATGTCGCGATGTGGCGAAGCTCCACAGCGTGCGAGTACATTCAGGAGACATTGGCTCACATCAGACACAGCCCCGGTCATTTGCCGGGGCTTCCTTTGTGAGGTTGTGTCAGGCCAAGAAGGCCTAATGGCGAGAAGCGCCCCGCCGACGTGATCGGTAACGCCGTCAAAGTCATGCGGATTGCGACGGGTGACATGGCGCCGTCCGCCGCCGTTCATCCACGCTTATCGGGCAAGAGTTGGGCATGGCGCCGGGTTTTGCCTGATATCGCCATCTAAGCCATTGAAATGATTGGCGCGCCCAAGGGGACTCGAACCCCTGTTTTCGCCGTGAAAGGGCGACGTCCTGGACCGCTAGACGATGGGCGCGGAAATTTCTAAGCGGCGGGCTCTTCCCTTGGCCGCGCGGACATATAAAGGCCGCCACCGGCGCTGGCAAGTTTACGCCGAGGCGGTTCGCGAGGCCCAACGGGAGCAAGATCGAGCAGCCTCAGTTGGACCCGGTCTTTGCCCCCGTAGCCATCGTTCGCCAACGTTCCAGCAAGATGAGCGAGGCCGCCACGCGCGGCGTGAAGCGCCCGTCCAATCGGCTCCGAGGCCGCGCGGAATGCGATGCCGTCAATTTTGGCACCATCGCCCGCCACCGCACGCAGCCGCACATGGCCGTTGCCAACGTTGGCGACGTCGACAAGACGGTGCGCGGGCAAGGCGAAAACCGGTTCGGGATTGCCCGCGCCATAGGGGCCGCCGCGCGCAAGACCGGCCAACAGATCGAGAGTGGCGCCGGCCGCGCTGAGCGCCGCGTCGATCAACAGAGTTTCCCCTGCAAGCGCGGCGGCAACCGCCTGGGAGAGGTTTTGTTCGAGGAAACACTCAAAGTCGCGCAACCGCTCCCGCGCGACAGAAATCCCCGCCGCCATCGCATGGCCTCCCCCCTTGACGAGAATCCCCGCTTCGGCCGCCGCGCGCACCACGCGGCCAAGATCGACGCCGGGAATCGAGCGGCCGGACCCGGTACCCACCCCATTCGCATCGAAAGCGATCGCAAAAGCGGGCCGCCGGAATTTTTCCTTGAGGCGCGAGGCGACAAGCCCGGCTATGCCCGGATGCCAGCCTTCGCCCGCCGCCACGATCACGGCGGAACTATCGCGGCCAGCCAGCGCCTCGGCTTCGTCGAGCGTGGCGCGCTCTAGCTCTTGGCGCTCGCGATTGAGCCGATCGAGCTCTTCCGCGATGCGCCGAGCTTCCAGAGGATCGGTCAGGCTCAAGAGCCTGGCGCCAAGCGAGGCATCGCCGATCCGTCCCCCGGCATTGATCCGCGGACCGATCAAAAAACCAAGATGATAGGGCGTTGGCGGTCGCGCGAGCCCGGCGATGTCGCACAAGATTCTGAGACCGGGACGCCCCCGCGCGCGCATCAAGGCGAGCCCCTTGGCGACGAAGGCGCGGTTTAGCCCGGTCAATGGCGCGACGTCGGCGACGGTCGCAAGCGCCACCAAATCGAGCCCGGCGAGAAGGTCGGGCATCGGCCGCGAGGCCGAAAAAAAGCCGCGTTCGCGCGAGAGCTGCCGTTGCACCGCGACGAGCGTCATGAAGACGACACCCGCGGCACAAAGATATCCGAGACCAGAAAGATCATCCTGCCGGTTCGGATTAACGACGATCCCCGCCGGCAAAACTTCCGCCGCTTGATGATGATCGAGCACGATTGAATTGAGGCCGAGCCTTGCCGCCTCGGCGAGCGGCGCATGGCTCATCGTCCCGCAATCCACCGTGATCAAAAGCTTCGCGCCGTCGCGCGCAAGGTTCCTGATTGCCTCCACATTAGGGCCGTAGCCTTCGAAAATGCGGTCGGGAATATGGATCAGGCACGGCGTGCCGCAAGCCTGGAAATAATCATGAAGCAGCGCCGAGGCGGCGGCGCCATCGACATCATAGTCGCCAAAAATCGCAACCGTTTCGCCGCGCTCGATCGCCGCGGCGATTCGGTTTGCCGCCGTCTCCATGTCCTTCAGGCAATAGGGGTCGGGGAGAAGATTTTGCAGCGTTGGGTCGAGATAGTCTTGCGCGGTGGCCGGCGTGATGCCCCGCCCGGCGAGAACGCGGGACAAGAGATCGCCGGTTCCATGAACTTGCGCGATTGCCGCCGCCCGCGCCTCGCCCAGTGCGTCGAGTCGGCCGCGCCACGGCCGCCCAAGCACGGAACGCTCGACCCCGAGAAAA
>JBOHJQ010000123.1:0-7868 GCA_050728655.1 Methylocella sp. | reverse complement strand
CAAATGCGGATTGCCCATCAGGATGGCGTTGCCCGAGGCGCTTTTTTCCGGCGCGATCGCCCAGCCATTCGAGCCGCCGGGGGCGTCGTTGCGCGCGACTGCCGTGACGATGGGACAGCCGGGTGTGAAGTTGCATGCCACCGCATTGGCGGCGGAGATTCCGCCGGCCTGCCAGGCCGAGATCAATGCCGGGATATTGTCCTGTCCTGGCATGGAGTGGAAATGGACAACGTTTTGAATACCGGCGGTGACGTCCGTGGGGACGAGGGGCAGCACCCGGCGGAAGGATGGGTCGATCGTATCGCCGTGGCGTTCGGCATATTCGTTCTCCCCCTCGGTAAACGCTTCGATGATGGCGGCTTGCTCGTCGCCGCCGGTTGCTAGCCAAACTCGCGCGCGATTTGGGATGTCTTCTGTGCGCACCATGATGTCGTTTTGGATGTTGGCGCCACCCGCTGCCCCGAAATACTCGGCGGACCGGCCGCGGGCGGAAGCGACGTTCATCAGGATCGTCTCGGCATGGTTTTCCATTTCGGCATAGCCGAGGCCGCGCACCACGCTCAGCAGATCGCGGCCGTAGATATGGGGGATACCGAACTGGTCCCAGAGAATCTCGGCTTTTGAGCGGTGGCCGTGCCTACCATCGCCGTCGTCGCCAGCGAGCGCGCTACCCGCAAGCAGCAGCCCGGTGATCGCGGCGAGCCTGCCGAGCGCGCGTCGAGCGCGACAGTAATTGTGCCCGTTAAAAAACATCTGCGTTCCCCCTCGATACGCACGATCTCTTATGGATCTTCCGTGGAAGCTAAACTGGCACAAAATCCGCCGCCGGTCTATGGCCTTGGCCGTAGCCTATTTGCCCATGACCAGCAAAATTTTGCCCAAGTGCGAGGATGATTCCATCATCTCATGCGCCTGACGCGCTTGTTCGAGCGGGAAAGTGGTAAAGATCAGCGGCTTCACCAAGCCCTGGTCCAAGAGCGGCCAGATTTTTTCGCGCAGGGCCTTGGCGACCTCGGCTTTCTGTTGCACGCTGCGCGCCCGCAAGGTGGAGCCGGTCAAGGTCAGGCGGCGCAGCATGATCAGACGCAAATCGAAATTCTCGACCATCGACGACTGCATAAAACCGATCTGAACAAGGCGGCCTTCCGCGGCCATCACGGACAAATTCCGTTGCAGATAAGTGCCCCCAACCATGTCGAGCACGACATCGACGCCATGCTTGCCGACGATCTTTTTTACCTCTTCGACGAAGTCCAGGGTCTTATAATCGATCGCGAAATCGGCGCCGAGCGTCTTGCAAAAGGCGCATTTTGCGCTCGAGCCGGCGGTCGTGATCACTCTTGCGCCAAAATGCTTGGCCAGCTGGATCGCGGTCGTGCCGATGCCGCTCGATCCGCCATGCACGAGAAATGTCTCGCCAGGAGCAAGCTTACCGCGCGAGAAAACATTGTCGAACACGGTGAAATAGTTTTCTGGCAGTCCGGCCGCTGCGACAACCCCCAAGGCCTTTGGCACCGGCAAGCAAAGCGGCGCATCGGCAAGCGCGTATTCGGCATAGCCGCCGGAGCCGACTAGGGCGCAAACCACGTCGCCTTCGACTGGCGCGGTCACGCCTTCCCCACACGCGACCACCCGGCCCGCGATTTCGAGGCCCGGAATGGCGCTCTCGCCCGAAGGCGGGGGATAGGCGCCTTCGCGTTGCAAGCAATCAGGATGATTTACGCCCGCCGCGGCAACTTCAATTAAAACCTGGCCGGGCCCCGGTTCCGGCACCGGCGCCTCGCCGGTCATGATTACGTCCGGGCCGCCATGGCCTTCGAAATGAACCTGCCGCATCATGGGCATGATGTTTTCCGCTGTGCTGGTTCAAGAAAGAGGAAACGCAGCCTTGTCACGCCGGCCGTATGAAGAAATACACGGCGAGCCCAAGGCCCACCGCGACGACGAAGCCCTTGACTACTTGCGCCGGCACCCGCCGCGCCGCCTGCAGTCCGGCGTAACCTCCGGCAATCGCGCCAACCGCCACGATGATCGTCCATTGCCAGTGGACGAGACCGGCAACAATGAATGTGACGGTCGCCGCAGCGTTCATTAGCACCGCGAGAAGTATTTTCACGCTGTTCATCAGCCAAATGTCGCGGAACCCAAAAAGGGTGAGCGCGGCGAGCATAAGAATGCCAATGCCGCCGCCAAAGTAGCCACCGTAGATGGCGACCAATCCTTGCGTGGCGAAAAAGCCGGTTCGATTCAGCCGAAACTTCTTCGCGTCGGAGATCCAAAAATTCCCGCCCGCGAAGATCGCCGTCGCGAACAAAATGAGCCAAGGCACGATACGGCTGAAGACAGTTTGCGGCGTAACGAGAAGCAGAAGGCCGCCGATGAGGCCGCCGGCAAGGCTGATGGCCGCAAGAGCAGGCACGTTGACGCGCTTGTCGGCCGAAGCGGCCTTGAGCCCGTCGCGCGCGGCGTAGCCGGTCGCGATCTGACCGGGGAACAGCGCGACGGTGCTCGACGCGTTGGCGTCGATTGCCGGCAATCCGGCGGCGATCAGCGCCGCGAAGGTAAGAAAGGATCCCCCTCCGGCAACAGCATTTAAGAAGCCCGCCGCGAATGCCGCGAGCACCACGCCTACGGAAATCATCGTTTTTCTCGATGCCCGCGACAAAACGCCACAGCCTGTCCCATGTGGCCGAAAAGCATCACCTGTGAAAAAGTGTTATTTATTAGGCGAAAATATGTTTTGTTAGGCAAAAATATGTTTATGTTAACTGTTTCCACGCGGCTGAACCTGGGGCGCGACAAATCCGTCTTGTACCCCTTTTCGATCTGCTGCGCGGTTCCTGCGCGGACACTCTTGCCTTTTTCCTGAAAATTCAACGCAATTCGATCACCGAATTGAACTTTTCTCCTTTGCGGGCGCCGCCCATGGCTTTGATTGGCGCGAATAGGGCGATACTTCCAAACGATCTTGACGCCTATTGGATGCCGATTACCGCCAATCGTGAGTTCAAGCAGAGCCCGCGTCTTCTCGCCCGTGCCAGGGACATGCATTATTATTCCCCAGAGGGCCGCGCCGTCCTCGACGCTACCGCGGGTCTTTGCGGCGCCAACGCCGGACATTGCCGCGCTCCCATCGTCGAGGCCGTAAGAGCGCAAGCAGGCGAGCTCGATTTTGCGCCGTCGTTTCAGTTCGGGCACCCGAAAGCGTTTGCACTGGCGAGCCGGATCGCGGCGCTGGCGCCGGGCGACTTGAACCATGTGTTCTTCACCAATTCCGGTTCGGAAGCGGTCGATACCGCGCTGAAAATCGCCCTTGCTTTTCACAACCTCCGTGGCGAAGGCGCCCGCCAGAAGCTCATCGGACGCGAGCACGGCTATCATGGCGCCAACTTTGGCGGCATCGCGGTCGGCGGTATCCCCGCGCACCGGAAGCTTTTCGGTACTCTTTTCGCCGGTGTCGATCATATGCGGTCGACCTACGACCGCGGCAAGCAGGCCTTCACGAAGGGCGAGCCGGAATGGGGCGCGCATCTCGCCGACGACCTTGAACGAATCGTCAACCTCCACGATTGCTCGACAATCGCGGCGGTTATCGTCGAGCCCACGGCTGGCGCAACGAAAGTTCTGCCGCCCCCCGAGGGCTATCTGAAGCGGCTCAGATCGATCTGCGACAAATACGACATTCTCCTGATTTTTGACGAATTCGTCGGTGGCTTCGGCAGTTTCGGCCATGCCTTCGCGGCCGCGCGCTATGGCGTGCTCCCAGACATGATCACTTTTGGAGCGGGAATAACTTCGGGCATCGCGCCGATGGGCGGCGTGATTGTCCGCGAGCCGGTTTATAACTCTTTCATGCATGGCGGCCCGGACGATGCGGTCGAATTCTTTCACGGCTATCCGTTTTCTGCCCACCCTATTTGTTGCGCCGCCGGTCTCGCCGCGCTCGACCTCTATGAGAAAGAAGACCTCTTCGCGCGGGCGCTGCGGCTCGAACCCATATGGGCCGATGCCGTGCATGGCTTGCACGGGCTTCCCAGTGTCCTCGATATCCGCAGCGTGGGGGTGAGCGCGGCGATCGACCTTGCGGCCAAGCCTGCCGCCCGCGGAAAGCGCGGTTTCGCAGCGATGGATCGCGCCTTCCGCGACTTCGATCTTCTCCTGCGCGGAACAGGCGACACGATTATTCTGATGCCGGCGTTGATTGTCGGCGAAGCGCAGATCGGCGAGATCGTCGAAAAAACCGCGCGGGCGATCAGGGCCGTGGCCTGAAGCATGGCCGCGGTGCCGGGTTTTTCATTGCGTCAGCCGCGCTGCGGCGAGCGATTGCTGAAACATGGCCTGCATGGCGTTGGTGATGTCCTGCGGCGTGTAGGCGGAAAAGTAAAAACCGGGCGAAGCACATGCTTGGAGCTTGCTGGGGATCGTCGGAATGATCGCGTTGACCTTGTCGTCTTCATCGCCGGCAAATTTCGGATTGGGGGGGTTGATCGGCGGATAGGGGATGTAGAGAACCGAGACCGTAATCCCGCGACTCTTGAGGGCCGTGCAAAGCGTGGGGTCCATATTTTGCGGGGCGGAGTTGGCGGCTGGGCTGCCGGTGAGGCAACACCATTTGTTTGACGATGTGGTGTAAGTTTGACTGTTATCGGCCCCGTCGGTCACCAGAAAGACAAACGGCTGCGGCTTTAACGCGCCCGATCCGTCGCCGATAGTCGTGATGAGGCTATTGAGCTCTGGGATGGCATTTTCGAAATGGGTGCCGCCGCTGCCATAAGGGGTTGTCGATTGCCCGGTGTCGAGCAAGGTGCCGAGAGTTCCGGCCGAGGTCTGCGCTCCGTTCAAATTGTTCGAAATCGCATAAAGTGTACCCGCGTGGACAATGAACGGGTAGAGACCAACGCGGAATTGGTTGGTGATCGTCTCCGTGGCCGTCGCCGTGCTCAGCAAGGCCTGCACTGCTTTGCCTACAGAGTCCGCGCGCAGCTCGATGTTGTTCGACCGCGCGAGATTGTAGCCTTGGCAGGTCTGTGGGGGACCTACTTTCTGCGGGTATTGGATTGTCGAGCACATTTTTTGCGAGAAATGGCACGCGAAGGCGCAGCCGCTGGGATATTGATCCTTCTGGTCCGGGCTGATCGCGGCGAGTTGCTGCTGCCCCTGGTTCGTCGTGGGAAGGCCCATCGAGCCGGAGACGTCGAGAAGCAGATAGAAGTCGAGATATTTGCCCATGGTCAGGCTTGATGCCGAGCCGCCAACGAGGTTGAATTGCTTCACGCCGAACATCGGCCCGAACGCATTTTGGGAGGCCGCCTGATAGGAAATATTGGCGTTGAATGTCTGCCCGGACCGCGACATTGTCACGCCCGGCGTGGTCGCGATATTGGCGGTTGATCCGGCGTTCGAGTAGAACACCTTTTGGGCCTGGGCCTTGCCTGCCGTTATAGCCCCCGCCGTCAGCGTCGGATCGGTTTGCGAGCCGGAATTCGCCGCGATGTAGCTTTGCGCTGCGTTGATCGCCGCAATCGCCGCCGCGTCCGAGGCGAGGTCGAGCCGCGACTTGGCGGCAAGCGCGTTGTAATAATCGATTCCCAGTCCTGCCGTTCCAACAAGACCGAGGATGCTTAAAGCAACGATGATCGCGACCGCCCCGCGCCGGTCGGCGCGGAAGCGGTGCCAAACAATCGCGATGGTGGTGCGTTTCATGAGCTTGGACCCGGTCGTTTCGCAAGAGACACAAGATAAGCGGTTTCGGAATTCAGTAACCTGGACATTCGGTGCCGATGCCATCGTCGCCGTTCGCGACGGCATATGTGACGAGCGGCACATAGCGGGGCGCGAGATAGGCGGAACGCGCAATCGGAATCGTGCCGAAGATGCCAAGGCCAAAAATCGGCGTGTAGTTAAAGGTGATGTCGACGACGAGAAGCGACCCCGGCCCGAATACATCCGCCGGAAGTGTCGCCTTGCTCGGCGCCGACGTGTCGGCGACCGGCGTTAGATTCACGCCGCAGGTTCGTTTGTTGGAACCGCTGTTCCAGACGACATTCGCGAAGGTGCAGTTCGACGTGCAAGCCGGCGTGCAGGGGGCCTTCGCCGTTGATGTAAAGCAGACGCTCGCCATCGATATCGATATGTCTTTGCCCCACGAAATGCCCTTTTGCGACGAGTCCTGCAGGATCTGCGGAAAGATCACCATGGTCGAATCTTGGGCGAAATGCAGATCGATATAGTTGACTGTTCCGGTGCCGTTTTGGGTGAGCATCTCCACCGCGGTGGTCGCGACGAGCGTCACATTGCGCGCGGAAATGGTAAGCCGCGCCGCCTCCACCGATCCGAGCATCAAGATGACCAGGAACGGCAGAACAAGCGCGAATTCGACGGCGGCAATGGCTTGCTGGGTGCGCCAAAACTTGCCGGCGCGCCGGTGCAGCTTGACCGCCAAGGCATGCGCACGCGTGGCTGGTCCAAACAGGCACATGTCAGCACCCCGGATAGTTCGATTGATATGGTTCGTTCTTGAACGCGGCGGCGGCTGAAACGAGCACGACTGTTTGACCCTGAAAAGTCGTGTTGGCAAAAGGCAGCCAAACCGTGCCGAGAAGGGGCATCGCATAGTAGACCTGCAAATAAACATATTTGCCGCTGCCGCCCGGGCAAAAAGAAGTCTTCGAGTTGTCGAGCGGCGGGATGATGACCGCGGTCTGCGCGCCGTTGACAAAATTGTAGAAACCGCCTGGATAGGCCGCTTCGGAAACCGTCTGGAGGTTCACGATGACGTTGCCGCAAGGCATCGTTGTGGGGAGCAGCGGGCAGAGCAAATTGGTTCTGAACTGCGCCGCCGTCAGACCTCCGTTTTGCACTCCTCCCGTCATGACTTGGCGGGCCGCCGCTTGGGTCGCATGATTGAGGCTGGCGGAATCATAGACGTATAATCCGCTCTGAAAGATCTCGACGATCATCAACAGCAGCGGCGCGCCGATCATGCCGAATTCGACCGCCGCTATAGCTTTCCGCTCCTTGAGGAATTGGCGCGCGCCGGCGGCGGGCGCGGCCACAAGACCAGGACGAGCGCCCCGGCGGTTCAAGCGGCGCGGCCAAAATAGCAAATAGCGGCAATGTTGACGAATGAACGCGCGCATAATCGTTTTTATTCCTTAGCCAACTCGCCTGATTCGAGCCACGTTGGAACAATACATTGATATACATGCCTTTTTAATTATTCATTTAGGTAATACTTACAATTTGATTGAGTGCTTGGGTATTCCCTCTCCCCGTCCGATTTGGCGCGCACGCCCATCGGCGGTCGCGGGAGGGAAAGCCGGGCACGGAGAGCTTTTGGCCAAACTCTATCCACCGGCCGATTCGTTACGGTCCTGGTAAAAAAAGAGCAAAAGCTCTACTGTCTTGTGCCGGTAATCGATTCGCGTCGCCGTCGTGACGCAACCGTCGTTTCCCTTGGGAGGAGCTTGTCATGGCCGACATCAACGCAACCGTTTCCAACTTCCTCGAAAAACTGTCCGCGATCCTCGAAAAACCCTACAACGCGCTGGCGCTGGGCGCCGGCCTGGCGTTCCTGCTTCTCCTTCTGTTTCACGTTACGAGCCTCGGAGGGGGCTACTTCGGTGCGTTCTTCACGTTCTTGCATGTCGTCTCGGGCATCACGTGGATCGGTCTTCTCTATTATTTCAACCTGGTGCAAATCCCCACCATGCCGAAGATTCCGCCAGAGCTGAAGCCGGGCGTTGGCAAATATATCGCGCCCGAGGCGCTATTTTGGTTCCGCTGGTCGGCGCTTGCCACCGTGGTGACCGGCCTCATCGTGTTTTCGACCAGCAGCGCGGTCCACAATCTCACCATCATCACCGGGG
>JBOHJQ010000122.1:0-7888 GCA_050728655.1 Methylocella sp. | reverse complement strand
CCGCCGCTCCGACCGCCATGGCTAGCGCCACCAGCGGATCGATCCGCTTCAACGCCTTACGCTTCGACAACCAACGATTGCCGAAAGCATCCTCTTCGGTCGCCGCGCTCATAAACGCGGAGATGAGGACCGGATTTTTATGAATCGTTATCCGCTTTTCGAGGATCAGCGTTTCAAGCATCGCAAGCGACCCTGGCATCCAAAGGCCAAGTCTGCCTTCGCCCGCCAGCTCCTCCGGGAGTTTGGCCCGCCGGCAGCCGCCTTGGGGATGCTCGGCCTGCTTGACCGTGACGCCTTGCTCGTCCATGCAATTGGCAAGCCGTCCATAGGCGTAGCGATCAAAGGCCAGCCAATCGAGCCGGTATTCGGCCGAGACCTCGGCGAGCCGCGCCGCGACCAAATCAAGCCTGATCTGCTTGCCAGGCGTCGCCCGCAGCCAGCCCAGCTTTTCCCATTCCTGATAGGGCGCCTGATCGCGCAGCGCCCGCTCTGACAACGTTTCGCCGGGCGTCCAGGTATCGGCCCAGGCATGATAGGTCGGCATCCGCACCGCGCCGCCGTCGCGCGGCATATCGGCGGAGCCCGTCTCGCAAATGTAGGCAACCGACGTCAAATCCTGCGAGCCGGAAAGGTCGGCGCCGCCGCAAATATCCGCCCCGGCAAATTCAGCCGGATCGAAATCGGCAAGGACCGACTCAAGCGTGCTGCGCGCCATCCAGGCTTTGTCCGCGTCGGTCCAAACGCAGAAATGCAGCCGCAAAATATTGTTGGCCTTGCCTGGAATGGCCTTGGCCTGACGCACGACGCCGGCAAGATATTCTTGCGTAATCGTCGTGCCGAGCAGGGGGTTCGCCTTCGCCCAGCACGTAGAATCCTCGAACGGATCATCCTCGGCATCGAGCGCGCAGACAAACGCGAAAGCATCATCGAAAATCTTAGCGGCCTCGAGGTCGCCAAGGTAGGATGCGCTCTCGCCAGTCCTTCCCTCCAGGCTCGGGTCGCCAGAGGCCGCACGGATTGCGTGCACATGCTCATGCCAGCAGATCGTCTGCCGGTCGCTGCCGCTGTTCGTGATCATGACCAGCAGCGGCTGCCTGCGAAATTTGAACCCGCGCTCGAGTATTTCGACCACCGCCCCGTCGCGGTGTTCATGGATTTCATCGCAGAGCGCGAAATGCGGGCGGGGCCCAGATGCCGCCCCCTCTTTTGAGATCGGCCGGTAAAACGACCCGCTCGGCAGATGCGACAAGTTCCACACGGACGGCATCAAGCCGGTCTGCTTTAGACGCGAACGAAGGCCCGGCGATTGATCGACCATCGCGATCGCGTCCCGGAAAAGGACCATGGATTGATCCTTATCTTTCCCGGCCGCGTAAATCTCCGCCCTGATTTCGCCGTCGGCGACAAGTCCGTAAAGCCCGATCGCCGCGGCAAGGGGCGTCTTACCACAGCCCTTGCCGCCCTCAATAAACGCGCGCCTAAACCGCCGCGTGCCATCGGCACGTTTCCAGCCAAACAGAGATCCGCCGATAAAAGCCTGCGGCGGTTCGAGAACAAAGGGGCTGCCCTCGAACTGCCCGCCTGCCAAACATAGCACCCCGCCGCAAAACTCGATAAACCGCATCGCGGCTTTCAGGTCCCACCTGAGCCCCCGCGCCTTGCCGTTTTTCAAATCATCCAAATGCCTCCGGCATGCGTTGCGAACATGGGGCCCGGAGATGATCTCCCCGGCGGTGACTGCCTTTGCATAGGCTTTGACCGGGTCAGAGGTATTTGGCGACCGGATCGGCGTCTTTGCCACTCGGAGCGTCCTTTCTCGCCCGCGAACTCGGCGTCATCCCAAACTCAATCGCATATCGAACCATGTCGCTAGCTGCCTTATTCGCAATCCCGATAAGCGGGTTCTGAATGACGTTGCCTGCTTTCGTCTCAATCAAAAGTACTAAACGATCGCTGGCGTTAAGCGCCCGCTCCGCCGCGATCCAGCGCCCATACGCCGCGCAATAAGCAGCGAACGTCGCGCGATCAAAGTTGGAGATAAGACCAAGCTTATGAAGCTCGATCGACATCCGCCCCCATTCAAGCTTTGCATCAACGCCCAGCTCAGCCGGGCACGGCGGGAGCGCCAACTCAGGGGCCAACTCGTTCTTGGGCGACTGATTCTTGCGAAACGTCCCTCTGATCAGCTTCAAATTGGTCGGTATCGGCGTCCTGCCGGCCACAATTAACCTCTATCTGCCTTTTAGCATTATGCGCGTGTTTTGTTGGGGCCGGTTACAACAGCCCAGAGCCAACGAGCCAAACCCCATACCCCATGGTAGTGGAACTAGCGCTGAATAGGTCTAGCGATGGACAGGCCAGCCATCGATGCCGGTCACCGACACGATGCCTCCATTCCGCCTGTTGCCGCAATGGTCTTCTTTGACCTTGTTGTCGCAGACCGAGCAAAACGAGCGCACATTGCCTAAGGTATCGGCCCCGCCAGCACGCCGGCTCTTGATGTGGTCAACTATGGTAGCGGGCCGACCGCATCCCGGTGTCACGCATATGCCGCCATCTCTCGCCAGGGCGGCGCGGCGCAGTGCCCGCCACCCCGGCGTCCCATAATATGGGTCAGCCGTTGTTGCCCGGCCACTTTGGAGTGATTCCGAAACGAGAACGCAATGGATAGGACCGGGCATCGCCATGAAACGCTGCCCGATCCAATTCTGTTTTGCGTTCACATGGCCAGGTGGCAGATTGGTAAATGCAACTTCCTTGCACGGAGGATTAAGTCGGTTCGATTCCGGCCCTGGCTTCTTTTTTATTCCTAGACCCCGTGGTGAAATCGGTAGACACAGCGGTCTTTAAAACCGCCGCCTGTGGAGGGCATGTCGCCATACCAATCCCGTGGCGCAAAAATATATAGTTGCCGGTTTGAGCCGACTAGCGCGTAAGGACTGGAGGGAGGGAAGGTTGCGCCCGTCATAATTACGCGGTCGCGACGAAGCGCGCGCCGCCACAATCTGACTTGGCACCCCGCGCGCATATTGCTAGCAGTTACAAGCACCCTATCGTGTTATCCACAACTTTAATTCGCATTTCACATCTAGAACACAGGGACGCCTCTCGCATTGAGCATGGCCGCCACAAATACCAAGGCCTTCGCTCGCTTTCGAAAGAAAGTATATGGCGCCCACCGCTTTTCCGCACACAGCCGCTTGATCGATCTTCCCTGCGCGGCACGCAACGCCCAAAGGGTCGTGACAAGCGCCATGCCTGAGTCCGCCGCCCGCAATTCTCGCAGCCATTCGAATGCTTTTTCCATTTGGGTGATCTCCGCCGCGGAAGGGTGGATTACGGTACGATTGGCAGCTTCGCTCCGCGTTAGACGTTCGCTCTCTTCGAGCTCCGCTTGGGCAAGCTGATCGGCCCATTCGATAACCGCGCGCGGCCAATTTCCGCCTAGCGCACGCGGACATCGCAACCCCGCCGTGCGGTCGAGGGTGACAAATGCTTGCACAAGTCTTTTGCCGACGAGGGCCGCACTCCAAAACGCCGGCAGGGCCTCGATGGAGAAATCTCCAAGGTTACGTTCCATCTCTACCTGCCTGGTCATAATTCGCCGGACGTGGATGCATCCTCCATTCGACTGTAAGCCATCATGGCCGCCTTGGACGGCCCATGGGCGACCCCTTCGCTCCGACCGGCGAAGGCCTCTCGGCGCAACTTTGGATCGCTAACGCTTGATGGCTTTCACTCTCCGCCGGCTTCTTGCGCGGTTTCCTCGAGGCCAATTCCATCGAATTTCTCGTAGCGATATTGGCGGCGAGTTCTCGGCCAAAGTCGGCGAGGCCAGCCCGCACCCTTTCGGCCTCGTCGACTGGAATTTGCTTCTCCGGCTCTGGCCGCGACGCGATCGTCTTGATTGCGCGGTGTTTGCCGTCCGGCTTTGCCGCTGGAGCTGGATATTCGTCCTGCCAACAGCAATCCGCGAGCCATTTGGCGGGCAGGCTAATAAACCGCTTCTCGGTTTTTTCCGCCGCGCATTCATCGGCGTAGCGCTTGGCGCCCGCGATGATCACCCTAGCGTCTACGCCGGACCTGACCGCCGCCTCGAAGCGTTTGACGGCATCCCCTCGGTGAACATGCCTAAGTACCGGATATCCCTTCCAAAATTCAATAAATAAAATTCTTAAGCTCTCGCTCGTGCAAACTTGTTTTGCACAATTGTGTGAGAAGAAATCTATATTGGGGATCTTAGGAACCTTGTTCCTGTCCTTGTCCTTGTCCTTGTCCTTGTCCTTGTCCTTGTCCTTGTCCTTGTCCTTGTCAAAGAAGTCTACAGAGACGTCTACAGAGACGTCTGCAGAGGCGTCTACAGAGGCGTCTACAGAGACGCCTGCAGAGGCGTCTACAGAGGCGTCTACAGAGACGCCTGTTTCGCATATTTTTGTGTCTCCTGTAGACGGCGCTGATGAGTCTACAGTCGTCGTCTCTAGTAGTCTCTCAAGCGTCTTTAGAGACGCGCCAAACGGCGGCGTTATACCGCGTTCCCTCAGCGTGGCCGAAATCTCCTTCACACGCGCCCGCCACCTTTTTTGCCGGCTCTCCTTATTTTCCGCCTTATCGATGGACTCGAATTTCATTCCCCACGCTTCAATCGCTTTTTCAACGACGACGGGATGATAAAGCCGCCCATCAGAGCATTTGACAAAATGGCGCAACGCGCCAACGCGCAAAGCCGCCCATGTCTTTAGAATTTGCGCTTGCAATTTTTTATCAAATGAATGGCCGATGCCGGCTAATTTGGCGAGTTGCTCATCATCGTCTGGCAGACTCCCCGCCGGAAGCTGATGCCACGAGGCGCACCAGAGAAGAAGAGCGCAAACGACTTCCTCCGGAGAAGCGGACGCGCAAAGACCGCTGTCGCGCAACCGGGCGACGTCAAGCGGCATGAACCGATAATGTCGGAGATCGACCTCGCGCGCTACAAGCGGGGCCGGCAATCCTGGCAATTCCGCCTTCGCGATTTTCCCCGCGGCGCTCATTGCATCTCAACCCCCGCGAAAAGCGCCGCATCGTCACTGATGCGATACCCGGCCCTGCCTTTTGTGCCGCCAGCGATCGCGAGCCCAAGCCTCGGCAGACAACCTTGATAAAAGTTCCCGCGGCATCGGTAGCCGTGCCGCATTTTGTGAATCAAAACCCCGATGTTACTAAACGCCCACAAGGGGCCGCCATCTTGATCATCTCCATAGAGTAAATCTGCAAGATCCTCGCGCCGAAGCGGACCGCGAGCAGCGAGAAGGACAGCAATAATAAGAAATTGGTTTCTGGATAAGCCAACAACCAGATCTCCGCGCGTAAAGGTGTGGTGGGCAAAATCGGCGATGATTGTCATTCCGCGCCGCCTCGATCGTCTAAAATGTTGTCGAGAAGGTGCGGCCCGGCCGCGATTTCGAGAAGCAAAAGGCGAATCAGCGCGTCCCGCGAAATGCCGCGTGTTGTCGCCCCCGCCGTATAAAAGCGCGCGGCCTCGCCATAAGCTTTATAAAAGCTAGAAAAGCACTCATGCCGGCTAGGCTTCTGGCCAGACTTGCGCAATTGCGCAAGCCGTGCATTGGCCGCGTCGAGATTGTGCGGATCGCCGCGCGGGAAATGCGGAATTGGGGATTTATCTAGCGATCGGTTCCACATCTCGGCGCTTCATCCACCAGCCGCGCCGCGCGGGTAAATCTTGATGCGAAGGCAACCCCAACGATCGAGCGCCGCGAGAGCCTGGTCAATCGTCCATGCCGCGACATAGGGGACGTTGCGGTCCAGCGCCCACGCCATGAACGCCTTCTGGTCGTCGGTGAGCTCCTCGCCGTCGCGCTTCAATTCGAGCCCATGGTAAAGGCCGACCGGGGAAATGAGCTGCTGGTCGGGCCAGCCAGGATGCAGCCCATACCGCTTAAGGCGCGTGCCGGTGATTATCGCGTCCAGTCCCCTACCGCGACTTTCCCCAGCGGGGAAATGGGTGCAGAGCCAGTCAGGCAATAGATGATCCCGCAGCACCTCAGCCACCTGGATTTGAAGCTTCGATTCCTTCGCCGGGACGATCCGCTCGCGCCGGAGACGCGGTCTGCCGCCGGCTGCGAGAACAAGAAGGGGAGGCGCTGAGGTCATGGGATTATGCCGCTATGTGCACTTCGCCTCGCACGCGACCCGCCCCGGCCTCGCCCAAAGGAGTTCCGGCGAAATCGCCGAGCGCCGCCATGTATTGATCCATCAGCGCATCGGCGGTGTCGCGTTCCTCCGCCGTGAGCTTGCGCCGCTCGATGATCGCACCCACCGTGCCGCGATTATAACCGGCTTGCTTCAGCTCTTTGAAAACCTGTTGGCGATCGGCCGAGATTTCCGCCTGGTCTTTGTTAAGGGCCTCGATGCGGTCGATGTAATCATGAAGTTCTTTGTCGCTCACGCCGTCGCGCAGCTCTCCGCTGTTGTCGCCGAAATCATCGCCTTTATCGGCTGGTCTGTTTTTCGAACCTTTTGGACGTCCCATTTTCAGTTCCTTTCCTCGAAACCCTACCTCATCGCCGCCGCCGCGTGCGGGAATCGTCATTTCGCAAGTGCGGTCTTTCGGTTCAGTGCCACGAAAGGCGCCGTCACTCATTCTTGATCCATGCCTGAATCTTTTCCGCCAAGTTCGTCCGATGAATCGCCGCCTTGAGATGCCGCGCGGCAGATCGCTTCAATCGCCGGATCGTAAAAATCAGGATCGATTTTCGCCATCCGCCCAGCCAGGATCGCGAAGGCCGCTCTAAGTTCAGAAATATTCGGATCACTTGCCGCCTCTTCTTGTTTTTTCGCGTTAGCGACGGCGCGCAACGCGTCTATTTCATCGCCCCACACCCGGACGCGCCGCTCGGCGAAATAGATGTCCTTGACGCGGTTGTGTGTCCAAGTTTGCAGCCGCGTATGCGCGCGCCGGATCACGGCCTTGGCCTGGCCTTCCCCGCCAATCTGCCGGATCAGTAAACTTGCTTCACAAAGCGTACTCATTTTAGAATTTTCCGATTGATTTTCGGACATCTCCGACAAACTCCATGCGATAGTTACGCATGGAAGACGAAACTCAACTCATCTACTCGACGGGAGCCGGCGTTGCAGCGCCGCCGCCGTCAAAAACTCAAATGCAACCGCTCCAGAGGGCAGAAATTGCTCCCGTGCGGCGCGGGACGCCTCGGCTTCGCCGACGTCATGTTGAAGTCAGGATTGGAAAGACCGAATGTCACAAGGGCGACAAGACCGATGGCCGTCAAGAATCCAAGACGCACCGTTTCCGGATCGACGATATCGCCAAGAAGAAGCTCGAACATGGTTCACCCATTCGGCTGCAAAGAAAGAGCAGCGGCTTGCGCCGCCGCCGAGTTGGCGCCCAAGGGAGGAAAGGGCGCGGCCGTAGCCAGAGGCAATAAGGCTCCGGCAAGCCTAGAAATTCTGTGCGGCGCATTCGAGCGCCTCGTCCTCGCGCTCGTCACGCGCGGAATTCTGAGCCACGATGACGTCCTGGCAATCGCGGGCGTCACGGAAGATACCCAAGGACAAAAAGAAGGCCCAACGTCACAACCACGAGAACCGCTCCCAAAACGGCAAACGAAATACGATTGAGCCAGCGGAGCTTTTCAAGCGGCGTCATGCTCATGCCGAGACTCCGCGAAAAGAACCGTTGGCGATATGAACCGACTCCAGTTTACCGAACCCTTTCCTACGCGCGAGACGATATGCGTCCTCCGCCCCGGCGCGTACGCCGAGTTTTCCGCGCATCCGCTCGGCATTGGCCTTGGCGAACGCCGGGTCGGCATGGAGCTTGCGCATCCGCTCGTCACGGGCGTTGGCGAACGCCGGGTCGGCATTGAGC
>JBOHJQ010000121.1:0-8039 GCA_050728655.1 Methylocella sp. | reverse complement strand
ACCGACGCCTCGCCAAGGATTGGGAAAACCTCGCAACGACGCTTGAAGCCTTCGTCGCCCTCGCCTCGATCCAGATTGCAATCAGACGACTCGCGCGATAGTTGTCTCTTGAGCCAGGCTCTTAGCCGAGCAGAAATTCGATTTCGACAAGGATATAGCGGAACGAAAATTTCGAAATGACCGGGAATTGCATGACCACAAACGGCGCGTTGAGCTGGCGGAAGAGCTTGTTGCCGGATTTCATCAATTCCGCCACGTCATTCAGGCGATCCGCTCGCGTCACGCGTACCCGGACGAAGGCGCCGGCCGACCTCGCGGCGAATACGAAACAGAGGAGCAGGCCCGGCATAGGGACAGGTACTACGTGCCCTTAGCCCGATGGAAGAACAATAGCGAGTTTATTTCCGGCCAGATGAGCAAGCGCTACAGAGCGCGAACATTATTTGAAGCTGATATCGACCAGGCATTTCAGGAACTGCATGAAGTGCTGACGACGATTCAAAGTGCAGCCGGGACACTGATTGGAATGTCTGATTTTTCTGATCCAGCGCGAAACGACGATATTTGGGAGGAATGCGAGCGCGAAATCGGGTGGGTGCAGACCAAGGAAGATCATCTCGATCAGAAAGTTTGCCAGGCGATTAAGACTGTCGAAGCTGTTTGCCGACCGATTTTGGAGGCTCGACTGTGACCCACCTCGGGGCCCCCACTCGGAACCGGAGCGCACATGGAAAACATCGCGAATCCATTCCCGCCCGCGAGCGAGGCGGAATGGCGTAGGCTTGTGGAGCGCGCGCTCGACGGCCGGCCTTTTGAATCCCTTGTCTCGACGACTTTTGATGGGCTAAAGATCGCGCCACTTTATCCGCGCGCCACGAGCGACGGCGCGCGGGCACTGCGGCAAAAGCCGGGCGCCTGGAAAATCGCGCAACGGATGGATCATCCTGAGCCCGAGACAGCCAACGCGATGGCCCGCGCGGACCTCGAGGGCGGCGCCGATGCGCTGACCCTCACAGTCGCGCCAACGCCAAGTGCGCGGGGCTTTGGCGTGCGGATCGACTGCGCGCGCGATCTTGACGCCGCGCTTGCCGGGATCGAGCTTGATCTCATATCGCTCCGCATTGATGCGGGCGCGCGAGCGCTCGACTTCGCGCCGGCCTTTGCTTCGATGGCGCGAAACCGCAGTTTGGCTTCGGCTTCGCTCGACGTTGATTTCGCTCATGATCCGGTTGGCCATCTCGCGCGCACGGGCGGTTTGCCTCTTGGGCGCGGCATAGCGGAGAAGCACAAACTCTTGCGCGACGCGGGCTTCGCCGGGCACCTCTTTCTCGCCGACGGGCGGCCCTATCACGAAGCAGGCGCGGGGGAAACCCAAGAACTCGCGTGCGTAATCGCCACGGGAGTCGAATATCTCCGGCTGCTTGAAGCGAATGGTCTTTCGCTTGAAGATGCGCGGAGCGAGATCGCGTTTCTTCTCGCCGCCGACGCCGATGAATTTTTGTCTCTCGCCAAATTCCGCGCCTTGCGGCTTCTCTGGGCGCGCGTTGAGTCCGCCTGCGGTCTTGCTCCGAAACCTCTGCGCCTCCATGCCGAGACCGCTTTCCGGATGATGACGAAATATGATCCGTTCGTAAATATCTTACGCACGGCGATGGGCGTATTTTGCGCGGGCGCGGGCGGCGCGGATGCGGTCACCGTCTTGCCTTTCACCCTCGTGCTAGGGCTCCCGGACGAGTTCGCGCGGCGCATCGCGCGCAACACGCAGCTTATTTTGATCCATGAGGCGAAGCTTGCGAAAGTCGCCGATCCGGCGGCCGGCGCCGGGAGTTTCGAGACGCTCACCAATGAGCTCTGCACGCGCGCGTGGAGCCTATTCCAAAATTTCGAGGCGCAAGGCGGCATGATCGGCAGTCTTCGAGCGGGCGTGCCGCAAAGGGAGATCGCCGCGGCGGCGGCGGCGCGGCGCGAGGCCATCGCGCAACGCACCCTCGCGATCACCGGGACGAGCGCATTTCCTCACCTTGCCGAAGCGCCGGTCAACGTGCTCGAATCAGCCCCCGCCGGGGACAATGAAGCTCCCGCGCGAACCGGCGCGGCCATGCCCTCGCGGCGCGACGCGGAGCCTTACGAGATCTTGCGCGCCGCTTCGGACGAACACTTCCGCAAAACCGGGGAGCGGCCAAAAATATTTCTCGCCAATCTTGGGAGGCCCCAAAACTTCGCGGCGGCCGCGGCATTTGCTGCGAATTTTTTTGCGGTGGTGGGGATTGCGGTAGTGAGCAATGAGGGCTTCGCGATGCCGCAAGAGGCAGCTGATGCATTCCGCGGTTCCGGCTGCAAGATCGCTTGTATTTGCGCGCCAGGGGCTGCTTCAATGCAAGCTCTGATCGAGGCCGCGCGCGCGCTGCTCGGCGCCGGAGCGGCGCGCATTTATCTCGCGAGACGCGAGCCAGTAGAGGGGGCAACGGCTTTGCGGGAGGCGGGAGTCGCCGAATTTATTTGCGCTGGCGGCGATGCTCTGGCTATTCTCGTCGACGCGCTCGCGGTAGCCCGCTGCGAACGGCAGAGCTAGAGAGTGCAAAGTCAGGAAGGGACAGCAAGATGACGCCGGCAGGATATCCGGGTCTCGCCGCCGCGCTCATTGGCGCTGTAGCGATCAACGCGGCGGAGGCACAAGGCGGGTTCGCGATGCGGCAAAGTCACGACGGCATCTACGCTGTCGATATCGTCACTCGGCAAGGAAGCTGCGACAGGGGCTACCACTGGCTGATTGCCGTATCCGGCGGGCGCGTCAGCTCGGCGGGAGATGCGCTAATGGAAGCCTCCGGCAAGATCAGCCGGCAGGGCATCGTGAGTTTGGCGTTCGAGCGTTTCGGCCAGATCGCCACGGCTAAAGGAAAGCTCGCGAGGGGGGCAGGCTCGGGCACCTGGTCGTCGCCAACGATGCAATGCGCCGGTTCGTGGCGGGCCACAAGGCAAGGCTGACCGGCAAAGACAAACGAGCGGCTTTGGCGAGAACGACGGCAGTTTCGCACGGGCCAAAGCGAAAAGAGCACCAACCGAAAGAGGGGCGATCAAATGACGCCGGCAGGATATTCGCATCTTTTTGCCGCCGCGCTCATTGGCGTGGCCAGCGCGGCGCAGGCGCAGGGCGGCGTCGCCACGCGGCATAATCACGACGGGACCTACGCTGTCAATATCGTCACGCGGCAAGGAAGTTGCGCCAGGACCTTTCATACGCGGATTTTGGTCTCCGGCGGGCGCGTCACCTCGGCTGGGGCTACGCCGATGAATGTCTCCGGTCATATCAATCCGCACGGCAACGTGCACTTGACGTTCAACTGCTTCCGCCAAGTCGCCACGGCTACAGGAAGGCTCGCGAGGGGGACAGGCTCTGGCACCTGGTCATCAACGACCATGCGGTGCGCCGGTTCATGGCGGGCCACAAGGCGAAGCTGACCGGCCAAGCGAAGGCGCGGCTTTGGCGAGAACGATGGCCGTTTCGCACGGGCCAAACTCCAATCAGGGGGTATGCTTGGCGCCCCGAAGGCCGCCCCATGAGCCGCGTTCCCGATTTTTCTAAGCTGCCGTTTGCCCCGGCGCCGATCCAGTTCGAGGATGTCCACGCGCGGCCATGGCTGTCGCCCGAGGGCATAAGCGTCGCGCCGGTTTACCGCGCAAGCGACATTGCCGGGCTCGAATGCCTCGATAGTTTCCCCGGCATCGCGCCTTATGTGCGCGGCCCCTACCCCGCCATGTATGCCACGCGGCCGTGGACCATCCGGCAATATGCGGGCTACTCGAGCGCCGAAGAGTCGAATGCCTTCTACCGCCGCAATCTCGCCGCCGGGCAAAAGGGGCTTTCGGTTGCTTTCGACCTTCCTACCCATCGCGGCTATGATTCGGATCATCCGCGGGTAGCCGCGGACGTGGGCATGGCCGGCGTCGCGATCGATTCGATTTATGACATGCGAAGCCTTTTTTCGGGGATTCCGCTCGACGAGATCTCTGTGTCGATGACGATGAGCGGCGCGGTTTTGCCGGTGCTCGCGCTCTATATCGTGGCGGCCGGGGAGCAAGGCGTGCCGCCCGCCAAGCTCGCCGGTACGATTCAGAACGATATCCTCAAGGAATTCATGGTGCGCAATACCTACATCTATCCGCCGAAGCCGTCGCTGCGGATCGTTTCCGACATTCTTGCCTTTACGGCGCGGCACATGCCGAAATTCAATTCGATCTCGATCTCCGGGTATCACATGCTGGAGGCGGGCGCGACCGCCGATCTCGAACTTGGCTACACGCTGGCCGACGGCCTTGAATATGTCCGCGCCGGACTGGCGGGCGATCTTAAGATCGATCGCTTCGCGCCGAGGCTGTCGTTTTTCTTCGGCGTTTCGATGAATTTTTTCATGGAGGTGGCGAAGCTGCGCGCCGCCCGCCTCCTCTGGGCGAAGCTCATTCAAGGCTTTCATCCGGCTAACGAAAAATCCCTCGTCCTGCGCACGCACACGCAAACGTCGGGTTGGTCGCTCGCTGGCTCGGATGTTTTCAACAATATCGTGCGCACGCAGATCGAGGCGATGGCGGCAACGCAGGGCCAAACCCAATCCTTGCACACCAATGCGCTCGACGAGGCGTTGGCGCTGCCAAGCGATTTCTCGGCCCGTATCGCGCGCAACACCCAGCTTTTCCTGCAACAGGAAAGCGGCACCACGCGCGTCATAGATCCGTGGGGCGGCTCATACTATGTCGAGCATCTCACCGCCGCCCTCGCGAGCAGGGCTGTTGCGCATTTCGACGAGATCGAAGCGATCGGCGGCATGGCGAAGGCCATCGAAATGGGCATCCCGAAACTCCGCATCGAGGAAGCGGCCACAAAGACCCAGGCGCGCATCGACAGCGGGATCGAAGCGGTAGTCGGGGTCACCAGGTTCAAACCCGCGATCGAGGAAGATATTCAGATTTTGAAAGTCGATACGGGCGCCGTTCGCGCCCGGCAGATCGCCAAGCTCGAACGCTTAAAGGCCGCGCGGGACCCCTGCCAAGTTCAGGCCGCGCTTGAGGCCTTAACGGAAGGCGCGCGCGGACACGCCAATCTTTTGGCGCTCGCGGTCGAGGCCGCGAAGGCGAAGGCGACGGTCGGCGAAATATCCTTCGCGCTCGAAAGGGTGTTTGGCCGCCATCGCGCGGGGATCGCTGTGATATCCGGCGTCTATGCGAGCGAATCGGGCACCAGCCCGCAGGCCATCATGCGCGTCAAGGATTTGGTGCAAGCGTTCACGGAAAACGAGGGCCGCCCGCCGCGTATCCTTGTCGCAAAGATCGGCCAGGACGGGCATGATCGCGGCCAGAAGGTCATCGCTTCCGCGCTCGCCGACGTTGGCTTCGAGGTCGAAATTGGGCCGTTGTTCGCGACGCCCGAGGAAGCCGCGCGGCAGGCGATTGGAAAAAATGTCCACATCGTCGGGATTTCGTCGCTTGCCGCCGGGCATCTGACTCTCGTGCCGCAATTGGGCGCGGCGCTTGCGCGGGAGGGCGGCGCGAACGTCATGATTGTCGTCGGGGGCGTCATTCCGACCGGGGATTTCGATGCGCTGCGTGAGGCCGGGGTGGCGGCGATTTTTCTCCCGGGCACAGCGATTCCGGAAGCGGCGGCGCGGCTGATCGAACTGCTGAACGATAGGCTCGGCTACCGGCAGAAGGGTGTGGTGGAATAACAAACCACCGATAGATCATTGGCTTGCGCCGGCCGGGTCATTTTTTGTTGCGCCGAAGCCAATGCTCGATCCACGGCAATACGGCGGCGGCAACGAACCAGCTGAGCTCATAGCGGCCGGTTAGAATAATGAAAACGATGCCGCCAATCGTCAAGCCGAGACTAATGACGATGATGCCTTGCCGGCTTTTGAGGTAACGTATGATCGCTTTGTCTCTCTCGAACATGTGTCAACCCCGGTCTAGAGCCTGTTAGCTGCATAGAACCCACGCCCTCACCCTAAGGAAGCCCGAAGGGCTGTCTCGAAGGGCGAGCGGAAGGAAGCCCAAGGTTCCATTGCGAACGCAGCGGTGCGCGAAGCGGACGCCATGGAAGCGGGCGACTGGAGAGGCGCCTCGGCAACCGCGCAAACCATACTTCGAGACGCCCAATTCGTGGGCTCCTCAGGATGAGGAAGCGGCTTTTGAAACAGGCTCTCGAGCCCAGTGTAGACGCTTAGTAGAGCGCAGTGAAGAGGGGAGGAGGTGGCTGAGCTCCCCGTCGCATCGAATGCCGGCAAAAGCGCGGCACTGGCGCGATCGCGTATCCGGAAATTCAACCCACCGCCAAAAGCCGATGCAGCTCCGCCCGCACCGTTTAAGCCTTGCGCCGACATCAAAGACGGGTATGATGCGGCCGAGTTATAGCATTTTGGGGGATGCCCGATTGAACGCTTGTCTTGTCCAAGATGCGAAGTGTGCAGAGATTTTTCGAGCAACAATTTGGAAGGTTTTATGTTCCGCATTCTTATAGGGGCTGCGGCCCTCGCATTGTCCGCGCCAGCAGCTTTCGCCTGCGACGGCCAAACCGGCAAGGTGATTTTCGAGGATAACTTTACGGACGATGCGGGAGGCTGGAACTTCGGCGAAGCCTCTGGCCTCCTTCTCAAGGCGCCTGGGGCCACGCTTTCGGTCCCTGCAGGTGAGAGTGCTTGGATTGCCGCCCTCAACCTGACGTTTAGCGCCACGCAAGGAGATTTTTGTACGGGAAGTCCTTTCCCGGCGGACGCGGCGAAATTAGATGCCGGGATCGGCGTCGCATTTTGGGGTACAGACGATTCAAACCTTTGGACGGCGACTGCCTATGCCGGCGGCACGGTAAACCTCGCTAAGATTGCCAACAACAAATGGAGTTCAATTTTCGAGACTACGACAAATAATGTCGTTAAGACCGGCCCCACGGATGTGAATTCCGTGCGGGCGGTCGTCAAGAATGGGAAGATCACGGTCATTGTGAACGGGCAGACGGTCAAGAGCGTCCGCGCCCAAATCCCGAGCGGCGATCTCAAGTTCGGGTTCAGGCGTTCATACCGGAATTCGTCGCCCCCGCCGGTTTCGTTCACCATCGGCCCTTACAAGGTCACCGCCGTGGAATGAGCCAAACCCGCCGGCCGCCGTCATGAAAACGGCCCAGATTCGTGACCCTACCAAACCCCGGTGTTGGGCATGGACGCCCAAGGCTCGCGCTGCGGCAAGGGCGCGCCCTTTTGCAGAAGCTCGATTGAAATATTGTCCGGCGAGCGGACGAAAGCCATATGGCCATCGCGGGGCGGCCGGTTGATGGCGACGCCGGCCTTCATGAGCCTGTCGCATGTTGCATAAATATCACCGACGGCGAAAGCCAGATGACCAAAATTGCGGCCGCCAGCATAGACTTCCTTGTCCCAATTATAGGTCAGCTCGACAAGCGGCGCCTTGAATTTCGTGGCGCGATCCACGTCTCCCGGCGCGGCGAGAAACACTAGGGTGTAACGGCCAGTTTCGTTTTCGGTTCGCCGCGTTTCGGCGAGCCCGAGCTTATTGACGTAGAAATCGAGCGATTGCTTAAGATCCGCGACGCGGACCATGGTATGCAGATATTCCATGATCTTCTTCCTCGTAACACTATTCAGGTGGTCGAAGTCCGGCGCCGGGCAACCAAGCGCCAACCATTCTTTTGCCATGGTACATAGCTAATTGAGCGCGGTCTCGTCGCGCCGCCGCTTAATCCCTGCTTGAGTTAAAGATCCGATGAGTGGGATTTCCGTGGCCGCGGAACGGGAAGCGTCGATGAACCGGGCCAACCGGCTGAAGGAGAGGGCGGCGCTTGCCTCGATCGCGGTGAGCGCGCTGATGACGGCGGCAAAATTCGCCGCCGGGCTTGCCTCGGGCTCGCTCGCGGTCCTCTCCGAGGCGGGCCATAATCTCGCCGATGTGGCAACCACCGCCCTCACCTATTTCGCGATACGGATCGCGAATAAACCAGCCGACGAGGAGCATCAATTCGGCCATGCCAAGGTCGAGGC
>JBOHJQ010000120.1:0-8073 GCA_050728655.1 Methylocella sp. | reverse complement strand
GGCTGGATCTGCGGATAGGCCTTGAGCTGCGCCTTGCGTCGCGCGATCGCGACGCTTGGCGGAGTGCTATCGCCGCGCGCGGCCAAGGCCTCGTGCGAAAGGGAATAGCTCGGCGGATCGGCGATATCGGTCGAGATATCGGCAAGCCGCGGCAGGCGCATGGCTTGTTGCGCGAGATAGGCCGGATAGGCCAAAAGCAGCGTGGCGACAACGAGCCCGGCGAGGGCCTGGCCAGAGCCCTTGCGCCCGCTCCGCCAAATTATTGCAAAAGCCAAAAGCGCGGATAAAACCGCGCCACAAGCGATCGCAAGCGCCCCGCCGAGCACCGCCAGCAGGTCACGCCCGCGCCCCACGCCGAGAATGCCGAGCACGGCGACAGCAAGCGAGAACACGGCCAGGCGCCGGCTGAGCAAGGCCGCCTTGGAATAGGGTTCCTCGATGATCAGCTGCCGCATGTCGAACTGTCCTCTTGCGATTTATTTGCGTGAAGAGCGCCAAATGGCTAGAGCATTCTGAGCCAACCTGCCATGCCGAATTTGCTCGACTCTGCCTCGAACCTCCGCGAGGCGCTGCTTAGGCGGGAATTTTCCGCGCGGGACCTCCTTGGTTCGACTCTTGCCGCCATCGAGCGCCTTGATCCGGTCTTGAACGCGATTGTGCAAAAGGTTGCCGCCACGGCCTTTCGTGGCGCCAGTGCTTCCGATGCGCGCATGACGCGCGGCGAGGCGCGTCACCTCGACGGCTTTCCGGTGATGATCAAGGATTGTTTCGAGGTTGCGGGCATGGCGGCCTCCGCCGGCGCTCCCGCGCCGTTGCGCGAAAAAGTTCAAGGCCGCGCCGCCCAGCGGAATGGAGCCCGGCTCTCCTCCTGAGGTCGCCGAAGGGCGGAGAAAACCGTCGCGCCCTTGTCATCCGCCCGCGCTTTACGCAAGTCAGCGCCTTCGAACGCTTGGCGCAGCTTCTGTCCGACATCCTTTGGCCTCGAAATCAGACGTCGTTGCCAGCGAGAAAGGCGTCGACTTTGTAGAAACCGGTCGCATCGCGGCGATGGATTGCGACACGCTCGTCCCAGAGCTTGCGGTTTGCATCAATCGCAGTTTTCAGAATGTCAGTCATCGTAACCTGTCCCCGGCCTTTCCGTGCTGTCGCCTTTTCGCGACCGATTAAAGTGCAACACCAAATTCTGGAATTTTACGACATGGCGGCTCGCAAGTCGATCACCGTTAGCCCAACGCCGATCAAAATGCTCGTCCCCAGCACGAGCATCGCGGCTTCGATGCCATGACTCGCCAGAAGGACGGCGGCAATCGGCAGTATCACCAGTATTGTCAGATTGTTCAGGCTTTCCGAGGTGGCAAGAACCATTCCCTTGTCCTCTCCCGCTCTCATGGCCAGGATTGCAGCGCTGGATGGCGCGGCCAAGCCGAGAGCCGCCCCCCATATTCCCAGGCTTAGAACGGAGCCGAGGAAAGGAAGCGGCGCGATCATGAAAGCCGTGAGGGCAATCGCCACGACCAGCGTTGCCAGCATTAATGTCACCTCGTCCCGTCCGCAAATCCGGCCGATGCGCCCGACCGCCAGATTGCCGATGCCAAGGCCGATCCCGAACACCGAGACAGAGGCGCCGATCTCGGCCGCTCCGAAACCATAGCGACGCCGCAGCACCTCGCCAGAAAGAAGGAATGCGGCAACCGCCGTTCCATTCCATGCGCCCTTGCCAACAAGTGGCCGTACGATCCTCCTCTTTTTCAACCACGCGAAGCTTGCTCCGTCACGCCTGTGTCCATGGGCCGAGCTCCTAGGAATAGCAAACCTGCCCAAGGCGAAGGTGATCAGGCAGCCTGCCGCCGTCAGGATGAACGGTGCGCGCCAGGTGAGCTCTTCGGTCAGGAAGCCGGCGAAAACCGGCCCGGCCGCGATGCCTAGCGTCATGCCAAGCATGACGAATCCCATGGCGCCGGCTTGACGCTCTCCCGGCATCAGATCGGAAATCAGCGCGAATGCCGTGGGAATCAGCGCCGCTGAGGCAAGCCCCCCGAAGACGCGCAGGCCGATCGCGAAGCTGAAAGAGGGGGCGAGGGTCAGCGCCGTGCCATCAAGGGCGAAAAGCATGAGCGAGGCCAGTAGAAGCCTGCGGCGATCGATGCGATCGGAAAGATGGCCGAAGAGCGGAGCGGCGACGGCGTAGGACAATGCGTAGCTGGACACAAGCCACGACGCTTGCGCGGGCGTTGTCTCAAATGCGTCTGCGAGCGGCGTCAGCATGGCGGAAAGCATGAACTCGGTTGCTCCCACGAAATAAACGGCGAGAGCGAGGACAGGCAGAAGGAAACGTGACGGCACGATTGGAGCTCCTTGGATGACCATGAGGATGAGACCGGCGCGCAGCTCCTTGTTGACCAGAGCGAAGCGCCGGAACGGATTTAGATTTCTCAGGGGGATTTCGGCGGGTGCACGGCCGTGAGAACGCGCGATGGCATCGCCATCACATGAGCGACGCGCCAACCGGTCAAAGGCAGAGTCAATTGGCGCCAGCAGGTGTCTGGCCGCGGAGCGTGTTAGAACTCCCGCTACTTATACCAAGCCGAAGCTCCGTGTCTCATATGACTGCACTCGGTCGCCATATTGACCGCCAGCGAGAACGGGCTAACATCGTGGCGCATGTGCGAACAGGGCACACACATCGTTGCCCAGCTGGCCGGCATCTCGGAAGGCGAGATGCAGGGCGCTTCGATGCGATAATCTTTCGCGCCCTTGCAACTTCGCCGGTAACGGACGAGGTTGCTTTCTGTTATGTGCCTTGTCCATCCGAAATTCGATCAGGATGAAGAGAATGGCACAAAACATCTATGACCAAACTGATTTCTACGAAGGCTACAGCCAACTCCCGAGGTCTGTTCACGGATTGGACGGCGCAGCCGAATGGCCTGCGATCCGCGCACTTCTTCCCGAATTCGCCGGCAAGAGGGTAGTCGACCTGGGTTGCGGCTTCGGCTGGTTCTGCCGATGGGCCGCCAAGCGTGGCGCCCAAAGCGTCCTCGGACTAGATTTATCTGAGAACATGCTGGCACAGGCACGGCGCGACACAGACAGCCCGATTGTCTCCTACGAGATCGCCGACCTCGATACGCTCGTTCTTCCCGCCGGCAGCTTCGGCTTTGCCTACAGTTCGCTCACTTTCCATTACGTCTCGGATTTCAGACGTCTCACGAAGGATGTGTATAACTCGCTCGTTTCCGGCTCGCGCTTCGTGTTCACGATTGAACATCCGATCTACATGGCGCCCGCGCATCCGGGATGGATGGTGGACGAGCATGGGCAGAAGACTTGGCCGGTAGACGGATATTCCGTGGAGGGTGAGCGCCGGACAGATTGGCTGGCAAAGGGGGTGGTCAAGCATCACCGTACGATCGGCACGACGCTGAACACTCTGATCGACATCGGCTTTGTCGTCGATCGCGTGATTGAATGGCGCCCGACACCAGAACAAATTCGGCAGCAACCTGACTTGGATGCGGAGAAGGAGCGGCCGATGATCCTCATTGTCTCCGTCCATCGGTGAAAGCATTTGATAACTGAATTTAGAAGTTCGTCTCTCACTCTCATCGTCCTCAAAAAAACCTGACCTCGCGAAACTCCCGATTAGAGCGAGCATCGGCGACATCCAGGCCTACAACAGCATTTGCGGGACGACCAATAACCCTTGGTCCAAGACTCTTCCCGCGGTGGGTCCCCGGGCGGAGCCCTTGCGGCCATCGCCACGGGCATGAGCGCCCTCGAGCTGGCCGCCGCGCTTCCGGCGATGCTTGGGCCGGACGGTTGCCGCGCGGCGTCCAAATCATCGCCACGAGCTTCGAGGACCGCACGGTCATTGCCTGCGCTGCGATGATTGAAGCGCTGGGCGCTGGCTTAAAGGCACCGCCATTGGCCTCGCCTAGAACGTGCAACGGCGAAGCCTACGGCGGAATCAACCGCGACCGCGGCAAATGTTTCCGGCAAGCCAGGCGCGCTACGGTGATTGCGCCCGGCCGGAAGCTGCAAAGTCAGTCAACTCTTCGTGACCTGCTTGATCGTAACGGTTTGAGGAATCAATTCGAAAACTGAACGATGCGGGTTACAAGGCGTTAACTTCCTCACCACATGATCATTCGTGAATGCTCCCCGCGAGCCGACGTTGCCGCTTACAGTTTGGATTTATGGACATGTGCACCGATCAGAACAATCCGCAACAAGCCGCCGCCTCAGATCGACCCGCCGATCTCCTTTCAAGGCTCTATCGCGAAATCGGGATTTCGGCCGTCGCCGCGGCGCTCGAGGCAACCGCGCGCAAGCCGCAAAAACCGCCACAAAACCGCAAGGACATTCCCGCGGCGCTCAGGGATGGCGAGGCGGCATAGCCATACCCCGGCGCAAGGACCGTCGACCGTTTAATTTGATGGTTTGGCCGCTTTGCGCTACACTAGATTATGGCGAGCATAAGCCGACGGCTTTTTTTGCGGGGCGCTGGGGGGTTCGCTTGGGCGGCGGCCGGGGTTGGTACCTATGCCTTCGGGGTGGAACCAGGTCTCCGTCTTAACGTCACTTCCTATCACTTTACCCCGCCCCGCTGGCCGGACGGATTGATCCTCAAGGCCGCCGTGCTGGCGGACATTCACGCTTGCGAACCTTGGATGCCGGCGAGCCGTGTCCGCGGGATCGCGAACTTAACCAACGATCTTGCGCCCGACATCGTCTTTCTGCTCGGCGATTTTTCGGGCGGCCACCGGTTTGTCACCGGCCCGGTGATGCCCGATGCCTGGGGCGAGGCTCTTTCGGTTCTGAAAGCGCCGCTCGGCGTCTACTCGGTTCTAGGCAATCACGACTGGTGGCACGGCGCCCTGCCCGGCATGCCCGCCGACGGCGCCGAAGGCGTGCGCCGCGCCTTGCGTTCGGCGGGGATCGACGTTCTCGAAAACCATGCGCTGCGCGTCACGAAAAACGGCCAACCCTTCTGGGTCGCGGGCCTAGGCGATCAAATCGCCGAACCGAAGGGGCCACGGCGTTTTAGGGGTCGCGACGATCTTGGCGGGACCATGGCGCAAATTATAGGTTCGGCGCCGGTCATCTTGCTGGCGCACGAGCCGGCCATTTTCCGGCGGGTTCCGGACCGCGTTTCGCTCACGCTCTGCGGCCATACGCATGGCGGCCAGGTGAACCTCCCCATTTTCACCGAGGATTTCATGCGCCGCCACTACGGGTGCGATATAATCTACGGTCATCTCTTCCAAAGAGACCGTCATCTCATCATCTCCGGCGGCCTTGGCACAGCGCACGCGCCGGTTCGCTTCATGCGCCCGCCGGAAGTGGTCGAGTTGAGCATTGGGGGGGCGCGGCCGCAATCCTGAGCCGGGCGCAATCGTCCCAAAATGTTTCACGCGAAACATTTTGCTGCGATCGGCCGAGAGCTTCATCCTCGCCCATGCCGCCGCCCAGATCGAGGCTTCGCGCGCGCGATAGCGGAGCCCCGGGCTCAGCCGCCGAGGCGACCGAAAAAATCCCAAACGAGCTTCGCGCTGATAACATCGCCACTGGCGAGGCCATGCCCGGGTCCGGCTTCGCTCGGAAGACCAGGGAGCGCGTGACCGCCTCCTTCTATCCGGATCGCTTCAACCGGGACTGCGCAATGGTTCAGCTTGTCGAGGTAGGCACGCGTGCCATCGTGAAGGTCCTTACCGGGGACGATGGTGGTCGTCATGCCCCCGGCGCAGCCGGCGACCTTGCCGAAGAGACCTAGCGTCGCGTCGAGGGAGAGAAGCTCCGTCTTGCCATGCGGCAAACTCGCCTTGCCGCCATGCAAGGGAATCTCGGAATCCGCGGTTCCCGCAATCATCATGAGGGGAATCGGATGCGACGGTTTGCAGGACGCTTCAAGATCGGACGGCAGACTAGCCCCGAGAATTGCCACCCCCGCAAAGACGTTCTTTTCGTCGCAAACGAGCCGCAAAGCCATCATCCCCCCGTTGGCTATGCCAACGAGAAAGACCTTGCCCCGGTCGGCAATTCCGCGGGCGACAAACTTCGCGATCAGATCATGGATAAAGACCGAATCGCGGCGCGCCTCGGGTCCAGACCCGTCCCCCCAATGCCCGGCTAGAGGTTCCGGATATATCAGGACCGCACCAGATGACCGCGCCATTTCTTCAAGGCCGAATATCCGCCTGAGGCGCGCGCCCTTTTCTCTGCCGCCGCGCAGAATTATGACGGCCGGACGGCGCGCTTGCTTGAGGCGCCGGTGCTGGACGAGGATGGCGCTGCGCGGGACACCGTCCGACATGATCGTGACGCGGCCCGCCGCCGCCAATGCGGCCGATGGAAACGCCGTGCAGGAAAGCAATAGAAAGCAGGCTCCCGCCAGCAGACCGGAAGCGAGCACAAACGCGATCAATTTTCGGCCTCGCGCGATCATGTCTTTCGCCGCTACCGGTTCTGCAATCGGCGCTTCGATTTTCTTGCCGCGCCAAATTTGTGCCAGGGAGCATCAAGGCATGATAGCCTATACCGAGGGAACTCAATAAGGAAAAAGCAGGGAGGTTCACCGCGCCCGGACAATTTGGCGTCCAGAAATTATCGAACGGCACGGGGTGATCCAGCTTAGCGAGGGTTCCGTCCAGGCCGGCTCAGATTTTGGCCGGTTCTGAGGTCTTCCAATGTCCGCGCCTACGCGTTGCCCTGGAGGGCCAATTGCATTACTGGATTGGGCATAAATTGTTTGAGGGGAGGCAAAGCTCCATGACAGAGGCGGAGTCCGGCGCGAGCGGCATCGAGAAACGCCGGCCGCTGTCGCCACATCTGCAAATCTACCGCCCGACGCTGACCATGATGATGTCGATTGCGCATCGCGTCACCGGGGCAGCGCTCTATTTCGGCACCTTGTTGCTCGCGTGGTTTTTAATTGCCGTGTCTACCGGCGGCGGCGCCTTTGAGGCTGCTGCCTATTGCTTCAATTCAATCGCCGGGAAACTGATTCTGTTCGGTTTCACCTGGGCCCTGTTCCATCATGTTCTCGGCGGCATCCGTCACGTCATCTGGGACATGGGTCACGGCTTGGAGCATCCGCAGCGCGAATGGCTGGCACGCGCCACCTTATTCGGCGGCATGGTCCTGACGGCGACCGTCTGGACCATCGGTTATCTGGTTCATTAGAATCGTCCTGGCCGACGCCGCCAACCGGCGGATTGTAAAATCCAGAACATTGCCAGGAGCATGGGAGGAATAGCTGTCATGGCGAAAAGTCGCGCGCCGGTTCGCCCCGCGATGCGCAGGGTGTGCTTCCTCCTCTCCGCCAAATCCGGCACCGCGGACGCTTGGAACATGCGCATCACCTCGGTCGCGCTAATCCCCTTGTCGATCGCATTCGTTGCAATCGTCTTGTCGCTTCTCGGCAAGGACTACGCGGCGGTGCGAGCCGAACTCGGGCACCCCTTTCCAGCGATTGTAATGCTTCTTTTCATCTTGTTCGGAGTCTTCCACATGAAGGTCGGAATGCAATCGATTATCGATGATTACGTGCATGCCGCGCAGCTGCGGGAGTGGGCGCTGATCGCCAATCTTTTTTTCTCCGTTTGCATCGGCTTGGCGTGCATATGCGCGGTCTTGAAACTGAGCCTTACCTGAGGGGCCGCTCACGCGACGATCGCGCAAAAGAGAGGAAACTTCGAAAGACGATGGCATGACATCCAACGCCACATTCAACGGCAACGCCGCACCGGCTCGTATTGGCGCGGCCTATCCGATTACCGACCATACGTTTGACGTTGTCGTCGTCGGCGCCGGCGGCGCGGGACTGCGGGCGACCGTTGGCTGTTCACAGGCGGGGCTGCGGACGGCCTGCATCACCAAGGTCTTTCCGACCCGGTCGCACACCGTCGCGGCGCAAGGCGGCGTCGCGGCGTCGCTCGGCAACATGGGGCCAGATGATTGGCGATGGCACATGTACGACACCGTCAAGGGGTCGGATTGGCTCGGCGATCAGGATTCGATCGAATATCTCTGCCGCAATGCGCCGGCCGCCGTGTATGAACTCGAGCATTGGGG
>JBOHJQ010000119.1:0-8115 GCA_050728655.1 Methylocella sp. | reverse complement strand
TGTGATTATGGGATGGCCCGCCCCTTTCGCCTCGATCGTTTAGGATCGTGGATGGTTCAATGAGAGAGGAACAGGGCGATGGACATCTTCATCATTGGAATTGATCTTGGCAAGAACTCCTGCAGTTTGGCGGGTTTGGACACGTTGGGCCGAGTTGTTCTGAGGCGTCGGATGCGGCGAAGCTCGGTTGCGAGCTTTGGCAAAGGAGTTGGACGTTGCATTGTGGCGATGGAAGCGTGCTGCGGTGCGCACCATCTCGGCCGGTTGTTTGCTGCTCAGGGACAAGGTTCGCTTGATGTCACCGGAATATGTGCGCCCTTATGTGAAGGCGCGAGATGAACGATGATCTGGACGCCGAAGCGATCGCGGAGGCGGCGAGCCGGCCAACAATGCGGTTTGTTGAGGTGAAAAGCCAGGTGCAGTCGGACATTCAGGCGCTGCACCGGGCGCGTGAACGCTTGGTGTCGGAGCGCACCGCACTGATCAATCATCTGCGCGCGCTGCTGCTGGAGCGCGGGATCGTGGCGCCGCAGGGCCGACGCACACTGGAAGAACAACTTTCGACTTTCGCGGATGAAGATGAGATTGATGCATTGAGCGCGCGCATCCGGATTCTGATTGAAGATCTGCGCGCCGAATGGCCTGCCCTCGACGCGCGTATTGCGGCCTTTGACGCGGAGTTCGTCCGAATGGCGCGGAATGATGAGACGGCGCGGCGCTTGGCCAGGATTCCTGGGATCGGGGCGATCAACGCCACGGCGCTGGCGGCCGCCGTCGGCACCGCCAGGGCCTTCCGGCGCGGACGGGACATGGCGGCGTGGCTCGGACTGACGCCCCGCCAGATGACGACCGGCGGCAAGCCGCGCCTGCGCGGCTGAGCCAAACGCGGCAATCGCTATCTTCGCAAGAATCTGATCCATGGCGCGCGCGCCGTGCTACCTTACCTGGTTGAGCGGGAGACGCCTCTTGGCCGGTGGGCGCGCGGACTGCTGGCGCGGACGCACAAGAATATCGTCGTCGTGGCGCTGGCCAACAAGCTCGCGCGCATCGCCTGGGCGGTTCTGGCACACGGCTATGCCTATGATGCCGGCTGCAAAGCGGCAGCTGCATGAAAAGATTGCCCGAGCGGCGTTCATCGCGCCGCCGGGTCGGTGAAGTCTGCGTGAGGTGAAAGGAAGATGGCCTGACAGTCGAACGGCAGCTTGAAAACCTGGACCATTGAACGGCCCTTGAGGCCGCTGTGATTATGAGGATCGGGCTGCGCGGATCTCCATCTTGGCCGGGGAACCCCCGCGACCGGATACGTTGAAGCAGACTGACCAGAGCCAGCCAAAAATCACCCCTTGCGGACGGGGCGGGCCATGCGTTCATCGGTTTACCTGCCCTACTGCTCGTGTTGGGGATTCCGTTGGCCTCGAAGCTAGTGGCGCCCAATCGATTTTATGGGTTCAGAACATCAACGACATTCTCGTCGCCGGAGGCATGGTACCAGATCAACTTTGCCACGGGCCTGGCACTGATAGCAGCTGGTCTCGTAAGTGGACTCTTAGTGCTGTTGCTTAGTTATGGCATCATCATGCTGAAATAGGAACCTCGCTATATACTGGGCATTCTGCTTACTGCACTCGTCATGTTACTGTTTTTGACTCCTGTGGTGATTTACTCCAACAGGTCCTGATGAGCAAACTGAAATCATTGACATGACCCTTGCCAGCATGACGGGCTTCGCGCGGGCCGCCGGAACCGCCGGGCCATGGCGCCTTGCCTGGGAGCTTAAATCCGTCAATGCCAAGGGTTTTGATGGGAGGCTGCGTATTCCGGCTCCGTTCGATGCAATCGAGTCCGACGCGCGTGCAAGACTCTCGCAAAAACTCAACCGGGGAACGATCCATGCGACGCTTGCCGCGCAGCGCGAAGCCGCGATCCCCGAGGTTCGCATCAATCAGGATTTGTTGTCTGATCTTATCGCGGCCCTGGCCCGAATTCCGCTGCCCGAAAGGATCGCGCCCGCTACTCTCGACGGGCTAATTGCCATGCGCGGTGTCGTTGAAATTTTTGATGCGGCCGACGACGATGCCGAAATCGTCCGCGCGCGAGGGAACGCCCTAGAACTGCTCGACACAGCGCTTGATTCGTTAGTCGCCATGCGGCAAAGCGAGGGCAGCGCGCTCGCCCTGGTGCTCATGGCGCGGCTTGACAAGATCGCCGCGCTGACGCAAGCGGCCGATCAATCCCCGGCCCGCACGCCCGAGGCGATCCAGGCGCGCCTCGCGCAATCGCTCGCTCTCCTTGCCGGGAACAGCAATTTCGACGAGAACCGTCTGCATCAGGAGGCTCTCATGCTGGCGGTCAAGGCCGACATCAGGGAAGAATTGGACCGTCTCGCCGCGCACACCGCCGCGGCCCGCGAATTTTTGGCGAAGGGCGGCGCAGCCGGCCGCAGGCTCGACTTCCTCGCCCAGGAACTTTCGCGCGAAGCCAATACGCTTTGCGCCAAGTCGAACGACGCAAGCCTGACCCGGCTCGGCCTTGAATTGCGCGTCGAGATCGAGCAATTCCGCGAGCAGGTCCAGAATATTGAGTAGGCATTTGCAGCTCGAAGATCGTATTGCAGAGGCGACGGCGAGCGGGCGGGAGAAAAGGCCCGGCCGGCGCGGCTTGATGGTGATCCTTTCTTCCCCATCGGGCGCGGGCAAGACGACCTTGACTCGGATGCTGCTCCAGACCAAGGAACTTGATCTGACGCTGTCGCTCTCGGTGACCACGCGGGCGCGGCGCTCGAGCGAGGTCGATGGGATTCATTACACATTCATCGGCAAGAGGCAGTTCGAGGCGCTGCGAGAGGGCGGCGATCTGCTCGAATGGGCGGAGGTGCACGGCAATTTTTACGGCACTCCGCGCGAGCCGGCCGAACAGGTGCTGCGGCAAGGGCGCGACGTTCTCTTCGACATCGACTATCAGGGCACGCGTCAGGTCAAGGAAAAGTCGGGTGGAGATGCCGTCGCGATCTTTATCCTGCCGCCGTCGATGCAGGAATTGCGCGCGCGCCTCGAACGCCGCGCGGAGGACCTGCCGGACGTCATCGCCAAGCGTTTGAACGAGGCGCGCAACGAAATCCGCCGCTGGACGGATTATGATTACGTGCTCGTCAACGACGATCTGCAAAGCACATTCGCCAACATCCGCGCGATCCTCGCCGCCGAACACGGCCGGACCGCGCGGGCAAGGGAGGGGATCGCTGCTTTCGTCGACAGGCTGCTCGGCGAGACATAATGGGCAGCGCTGCCAAAGCGCACGCCGGAACAGAAATACTTACGGTGCGTTTCGATTTCTCTTGCGCCGGCGCCTTCCGCGATAAAATGATGCGAGATCGAATCGAAATCCATCGCAGGGCTAAAGTTCATGCTTGCAATCCCAGGAAAGGCCTGCGGCGAATGCAGCCTTTGTTGCAAGGTTCTCGAGATCGCCGAATTGGCGAAATCCGCCGGCAAATTGTGCGAGCACTGTCTTAACGCCGGTTCCGGTGGCTGCGGCATCTATGCGGACCGGCCGCAGGTTTGCCGGGATTACGAATGCTTGTGGAAGGGCGACCGGAACATGAGCCCGCGGCTGCGTCCGGATCGCACCGGCACGATCTTGATGGAAGATCCCGATTCCGATGAATACCGCGCCGTCTGCGATCCGGAAAGGCCGTTTGCTTGGCTAACGCCGCTTGTCTTCAAGCATCTTGTCGCGATGGCGAAAAACGGGCGGGTCGTCGTCGCCAAGGCGGGGCTGAAATCCTGGCGCATCCACGCCAACGGCCAATGGGGCCCTTGCGTTTAGATATCGTCGCACTTCTTTTCACGCCCGAAAGCCGCGAGAGAGATCGCCAAGCGCGCCTTGCCTATGCGCCAAATCCTTGTATAAACCCAGTATAAAGCTAGCGTCGTGGCTCAAGCCGGGGGCCGAACGGGAGCTCGCTTCGCAGCCAGGATCAAAGGATCCGCTTTCCCGACGTCTCCGCCTTCGTTTGTCGGCTCGGGCCTTTCCTAGGCTCGAAGGGCTCGGCGCCGGGGCGTCGCGAGGAGTTTGAGGAAAGGCAGCAGAATGGCTCCCTATGAGCATATCTATTTGGCTCGCCAGGATATTTCCGCCCAGCAGGTGGACGCGCTGACGGCCCGTTTCAAGGCGATCATCGAATCCTTCGGCGGCAAAGTCGAAAAGGTGGAATATTGGGGGGTGAAGTCCCTCGCCTACCGGATCAAGAAGAACCGCAAGGCGCATTTCTCGCTCTTGAACATCGATGCGCCGCCGGCCGCGCTCGCCGAGATGGAGCGCCAAATGGGCATCAACGAGGACGTCATCCGTTTCATGACGGTTCGGGTCGAAGCTCTGGAACAAGGCCCATCGGCGATGATGCGCAAGCGCGACGACGACGACCGCGGCGATCGCGGCCGGGGCCCCCGCGGCGAGCGCGGCGACAGAGCCCCTAGGCATCGGCGCGACGAGACTGCGGCAAGCGAGGAGGTGAGCTTCTGATGACAACCTCCAGCGCGCCCCGCAGGCCTTTCTTTCGCCGCCGCAAAACCTGCCCGTTTTCCGGCCTCAACGCGCCCAAAATCGATTACAAGGACACGCGTCTCCTCTCGCGCTATATTTCCGAGCGTGGCAAGATTGTCCCGTCGCGAATCACCGCCGTTTCGGCCAAGAAACAGCGCGAGCTGGCGCAGGCCATCAAACGCGCCCGCTTTCTCGGGCTTTTGCCCTATGTAATCCGCTAGCTTCGCGCCGGTGCGGGACGGTCATCCACGCGCGGGATATTTCCCCCGGGGCCGAACTGGTCTAATATCCATGCGCCACGAACAAGAGCGATCACCGGCCGCGCGGTGAGACGGCGCGGTTTTTCTGGGACGTAGGGGAGCATTTCGCTCCTTTGGTCCCGAGCCGCCAGCGAGCGGGACAGCGGGTCATGTTGAAACAGCGCCTCCTAAGACATGGTCCTGCCGTCGCCCTTGGGATCGGGGCGGGAGTCGCCGCCGCCGTCTTGTTTAGTCTCGCGGCCCGCGCGACCTTCGTCGCCGCCGCTCTCACCAATTTGTCTCCGCTTCCAATCATGATCGCGACCCTTGGATATGGCGCTTTCGCCGGCGCCGCGGCGGTTGCCTCGGCCACGCTCACCGTTGCCGGACTCTTCTATGCGCAGCAGAAATTCGGGAGTCTCGACACCGCCGCGCTTGGTGGCCTGGTTTTCGTTTTCTCCCTTGGCTTGCCGGCTTTTTGGTTGAGCCTCCTCTCGGTGTTGAGCCGGCCGAAGGGAAGTCCGAATTGGGTCGTCACAAGCCGGGTAGGCAGTTTTTTTGCCCGCGAGTATGTTCCGCTTGAGCGCATTCTTTCCTATGCCGCCTCCATCTGCGCCACCATCGGGGTGGCAATCGCGGTTTATGTCAGTTCCCTCTATGGTGGATTCGACGTGGCGCTCGAGAAGTTGACCGCAGAAGTTACCCCGCTCGTCGAACGGCTGATCAGCCCCAACATGCACCTTCCAAATGATTTCGATGCGCGTCACTTGGCGCGCGCCACGGTTTTGGCGGCGACGCCGGCGGTGGCGGGTTGCAGCCTGGTCATGCTGATGCTCAATCTTTGGCTCGCCGGGCGGGTGGCGCAGCTTTCGGCGCAACTCCCCCGCCCGTGGCCCGACATCGCGCGGGAATTGCGGTTACCGCAGGTCTATCTTTTGGTTTTCGGCGCCACCGCCGGGATTGGTCCGTTTCTCGGCGGGCTCCCCGGCCATATTGTCGTCATTGTCGCGGTGACGCTCGGCGTCGCCTTTGCGCTCGACGGGCTCGCCGCGGTGCATTATCTGTCGCGCGGATCGCCTTTCCGGATTCCCCTCCTCATCCTCATCTATTTTGGCCTTGTCGTTCCCGTCACATGGTTCGCCTTTGTGCTTGTCTTGGTCTTGACCGGAATTCTCGAGACAGCATTCTCTCTGCGGGATCGCAAGGACAAGACGGCCTCGCCAAAACTCTGATGCAATTCGAAGGACCACATGATGGAAGTTATTTTGCTCGAACGCATCGCCAAGCTCGGTCAAATGGGAGATACCGTTCGCGTGAAGGATGGCTACGCTCGCAATTTCCTGCTGCCCGGCGGCAAGGCCATGCGCGCGACCGAAACGAATAAGAGCCGTTTCGAAAGTCAGCGCGTCCAGCTCGAAACGCGCAATCTCGAATCACGGAACGAAGCGGCCGGCGTCGCTGAAAAACTCGCCGGGCAAATGTTCGTGATCATCCGCCAGGCCGGCGAGACGGGCCATCTCTACGGCTCGGTTTCGCCGCGCGACATCGCCGCCGCGGTCACCGCTGGCGGCTTCAATGCCAACCGCACTCAGATCGTTCTGAAAGCGCCGATCAAATCACTTGGATTGCACGAAGTCCCAGTGCACTTACATCCGGAAATCGCAGCCACGATTAGCGTCAATGTCGCCCGCTCCGACGCGGAAGCCGAACGGCAGGCCAAAGGAGAAGCAATCCATGCCGTCGAGGAGGCGACCATGGACGATCTCGGTCTCGAAGTCGGCGCCGCGCTCGCCGATGCGGGCGGCAGTCTCGGCGACCGGTAAGGGATTTTTGGGCTCCGGCCCGGCAACGCGGCAACGCCGGCTCCTACCCTGCCAAGATTAGCAAGACCGGCATAGGCGATGGGGCGATGAGTTTGGCCTAGGCGAAAGGCCCCGGGGGTCCCCCGAAACGCCGGCCCGCCGACAAGGCGCCTCCGCTGGCGCCGCAACGTCGCCCGCGGCCGCTATTGCGCCCAGCAATGTCGCCCGGCGAATTCGATGAATTCCTTGAGCTCGGCATGCTCGTGCTCACGCGACCAGAGGAGCCCGATCGCTCTAGATACGCCAAGGTCCAACACCGGGATCTGCTTGACTGCCGATATTTCGAAATGGGCGGGAACAAGGGCCACACCTATGCCGGCGGCAACGAGAGCAAGCGCCCTATCATCCTGGTCGGTTTGGTATACAACACGCATCTTTATGCGGCGAGCGACAAGCGCGTTTGTTACGTCTTGGTAAAAATCGCACCTCGTCCGCACGATGAAAGGTTCGCCGTCAAGATCGGCGAGCTTCACGCTTTGCCGCCGCGCGAAGCGATGGTCATTTGGAACAGCCAAAAAGTAGGGTTCTTCAAAAAGAACCCGACTCGCGAATTTAGGGTTGTTGTCGCCGACAATCGTGAGCACCGTGTCGAGTTCCTGGTCGGCCAGGAACTCGACCAATTGCTCGCAGCTGCCATCGACCACTTCAATGGCCGCACGCCCGTTAGCACGCCGGAAAGAGCTTAGCAGCTTGAAGACGCACCCGCTGGAGAGCGACTGCAATACGCCTATCCTGAAGCGATTTGGGGTGGTGATCGTTCTAAGTTCGGCTTTCACCGCATTGCAGGTTTGAAGAATGTTCTTGCCGGCTTCGAGCAAACGCGTCCCGGCGGCGGTCGTGACCACCGGGGAGCGCCGCCGGTCAAGCAATTTGACGTCGAGCTCGGCTTCAAGCTTGGCGATGCTGGCCGAGATCGCCGGCTGTGATATCGCGACGCGTTGCGCGCCTTTCGTGAAACCGCCGGTCTCGGCGACCGCGATGAAATGTTTGATCTGATAGAGCTCCATGGGCGATAGTACTCTTCGCGCCCTTTCTGAATCAATAGTTATTTGCGTCCCGCATAATCAATATCTATTGATCTCCCTCGAGCCAACGCTTGGCCGCGATCGAATAGCTGGCCTTTGAACAACGGTTCATGAGGGTCGCACCATTTGATGTAAGCCGGCGCGCCGTCCATTTGAGGAGAATAGCTTCTGCTTGGCGAATCAAACCGCGCGTTCATGCCAAAATATTCCCCCGCCGGGGACCAGCGGAGGAAGGGATGCTTTCGATTTGGGCGCGGCGCTTCCGACCGACCGGCGCCGGATGAGTGGAGCGGATTCGAGTTGGCCTTAATCGTTACAGCAAAATGCACTCCATCCCTGAAACCAACTCACGCCGGCTTGTTCGGGGTAGCGGGCTTCTGCTTTCGGCCCAGGTGCCAAAGCATGAAAACCGCGGCGAGGAGCACCACGACCATCGAGATATAGATC
>JBOHJQ010000118.1:0-8281 GCA_050728655.1 Methylocella sp. | reverse complement strand
CCATGGCGCGGCGCCGCGCTCAAACGGCCTCGAGTGCCGAGCGATCGATCAGAGCGGGCACATTTCCGCCCATTATGTCGAGCAAGACGCGCGCTCGCCCATTCGCGGCGAGGTGCTCCAACCGGCCGAGGGCGTGCACGAAGAGCCCGGTGGTGACGCGGATCGACTGGCCCTCGCGAAGGTCGCGATCGAACCTCACGACTCCCGTCGCGTCCGTATATGCTAGCAGCTCCTCGACGACGCCTTGCGGAACCGGCTCGGGCATGTCCCTCGCCATGATAAGGCTCGCGACGCCAACCGTGCCATTTACCGAGCGCCAGCGATCTTTGTGCAGGTCAAGGACAATGAATAAGTAGCGAGGGAACACGGGAGCGTCGAGGGTGCGCAGTCTGCGGGCATGTCTGACGGTTCTGGTCATTCGCGGCAGAAACACACGAAATCCTTGGGCGAGCAACTGTGTTTCCGTACTCACTTCCCGCCGAGGAAGCGAATGGACGACATACCAGCGTTCGGCCTGTTTCAACACCAATGCATCGCGATCCCGGCGCCAGAGTTCCTTGCTAAGCGAGGCAGATCCACCGAACGCCATCCAAAATCCCTGTTGCATCACGACCAGCGCGGTGAACCGTCGCCCGCTTTTGCTTGTTTGGGGACCGTCTCTCCGGCTTCCGCTTGCGGAATTTCCGCCGGTTAGACGGTGACAGCCATTAGCCTTCTGCCGAGCCCCGGCATAATGATGTGGCCCACTTTTGCCGCACGCTGTCAATAATCGCCCGTAGATTCTGACGAAGATAACAACAATCCGACAAAACGGCGACGAGAGTTCAGTTTGGACTGACCAAGACCGGCGGCAAAATCCCGCCCGCTCCACCCCCAGAACTGAACCCGCAGCCGGCCCCGTCGTGGCCGTTCTCCGCATACAATTGATTTTGCAGAGCAGCTAGCAGGTCCCGGAAAACCGGATCGGCGCATCGCAAAGCGGCGCGAATAATTTCCACCGACTGAGAATTGGACCCGCAAACTCCAGTCATATCCCGCAAAATTCCGAGCGCGATCGCCGCTTTTTGATCGGGACTGGCCAATTTCGCGAGCTCGACAATTGCGCCGGCAGCGGCGGGATCGGCACTGAGTATGGCAATTACCGCCGTCGTGAGACCATCGCCTCCGTCCGGATATTGCCGCAATAGTCCCAACAAAGACGGAGAAACCTGCCCGGTCACCGCGTCGCCGCAATTCGATTGATCCGACCTCGGAGCGGAGAAGACGGAACTGGCCCCGGTGAAAATCATCCCTGCCGAAAATATCAAAATTGTGACTTTCCGCATGATGACCCGCTGTCTTTCATATCAGTATCGATAGGTTATCCCAGCAGTAACGAGATTCTGCGTGTTGCTGCCAAGTCCGTTGCCGGCATTCGTGTCGGTCCGCATAAATTGGTAATCGAAGGTCAGCGCGACGTTGCGCCAGAAAGTATACCTGGCGCCTGCACCGGCCGTCCAAGCCGTGTCGATGCGCGACAACCCCGCATAGCTCGTTTCGCCGTAACCGCCTCGCAGCGAGGCGGTCCAATAGGGCGACAACCCATAGTCACCTTGAAGCTTGGCTTGAAACGTCCTGGTTCCCGAGCCGACAGTCGAAATCGCCGCGACGGTCGAGACGCTTGGCGTAGCCGCGCCGAGCGTCTCGTCGACGGCCGTGGTGATGGTGATATAGGGGGTAGGATAATAGTAAAGACGCGCGCCAAAATCAGGACTCGAGACCGGCTCGAACAGGCCATAGACGCTCGACTGCCTTTGGTAACCGGAATAAATTTCGCCCCGCAAAAGACCGATCTGATCGGAGCCAATGCCGCTTACGATACTGTAGCCGTCGGTGTCGCTGCGGAAATTTTGGAAATTATGAAAGGCCCCCGCCGGCTCGACGAACATGTAAAACGCTGGCACCACCCAATAACCGGCCCGAACCGAGACCGTGTAAATTACCCCGTTCTGTTGCGCGGACAGCGGCGCGCCCCCTCCGGGTAAGGCGAAATTGAACGGAGAGTTCGCTGGGTTTTGATAAATCAGCCCCTGAATGGAGCCCCTAAGCGCGACGAATGATCGGTCGGTAATTTTGTTCTCAACCGAAACGAGGCCCGTCCATTGATTGGAATATTGCGGCAGGCCAGTCGGCACGATGGCGTTCGGCACGAAAATCGATGGCCCCCCCGCCCAAAAGCCGGGTCCGAAGAGGCCGATCTGACGCGAATAATCGAAAATCACGTCGAAAGTGAGTTCCTCCATTGGTTTGTAAATATTTGAAAATCCCGCACGCCCTTGGATATTGTTGGCGGACGTCATTGATGGCGACGACGCCAAACGCGAGCCGCTCGCAACCGCTCCAGGATAAATCTGCGCGTCCAAAGTGCCATAAACAGTCGTCTGATAGATGCCGGTGTCGTTCAACGCTTCGAAGCTAGGCAGTAATCTCAAACCGAACGCCGATGACCGGTGGGTCGCGGTATTAAAGATATTGTCATTGAACACGCCTCCAGCGAAGAAAGTTGGAAAGACCAGCCATCCTGCGATCGGCATGCCAAGGTCAGGATTGGGCCCTCCCGCGGTGCCCAGTGCGACCGAGGATTGCGGAACCGCCGCGCCGTCGTCGGCTCGGACGTCTGCCCGCGCGGCGAGCCCCAAAAAAGCTAGGCAAAGCGCCGCCCGGCGGAACGTCTTTTGCAAAAGCGCCTGGGTCAACAAGTGCGAGCCGATCCTCTTTCAGCTCTTCAAATCCGGCACGAAATTTGACGCGGTTGTATCCCGTAAAGGTTATCAAAAGCTATAATGTGTTAATTTTAGGAGTTATTGCTGGGTTAGCCAAGCGATTGTTCCCAGATCGCGTCCCATATGCCAGCATCCCGGAAGTTGCGAAAGCTATTGTAGTCGGTCGAGCGCACCGGAAATCCCTCGCGAGGAAGATGACGCCACGGGCAGCCGACGCGAAGATGACAAAGGATCGCGTTGATCGCTTCGCGCATATTGATCTTGCGCGGACGCCCGCCGGGTTTGGCGGGCGGGATCGATGGTTCGCGGTGCCACTCAATCCACATTCCGAAGCATCCTCCGAGGCTTCAAAATCCCGGGAATCATGCAACCCGCGCGAGCGCAACAATCTTTTGGGTTGGGCTATTGGTCCTAGAAATATCGCTCGGGAACTCTGATCAGGTCGCCAGGCGATACCGGAATCGTCGGTGCCAAAGGATATTCCCTGAAACCATTCTCGCCGATATGCTGGATCAGCACCTTCGAGCGGTTGGCGCGGTAAGTCGTACCACCCGCGGTAGCAATCGCGCTCATGACGTTCAGGCCGCTCTTGAACGGGTATTCACCGGCCTTGGTGACCTCGCCCACGATATAAAATGGACGGAAAGACGTAACGTCGACCGTCACCTTTGGGTTGCGCAAATATTCTCCACTAAATTTTTTGGCGAGATCCCGTTCAAGCTGCTGCTTGCTCAATCCTGCGGCCTTGATCGTTCCTGCTAGAGGAAGCGAGACGAATCCCGCCGGATCGATTTCATATTCGCCAGAAAGTCGATCCTCGCCGAAAACGATGACGCGGATTTTTTCGCCGGGGTGCAGAGTAGGAGACGTCGTCGCGGCCGACTCGATCAGGGCTTGCTGCTCGGCTGGACTAACCGGGCCAAGGCTCGCTCCCGACTCGCAACCGGCCATGACTAAACCGAGAAGCAAGAGACCCAATCTCGACGGGCGCATGACCATCATTCCCTCTCGACCTTTGCGACTCAATCCGGCAATAACTATTCGTTCGTCGTCAATAAGGGGTTCGATCATCCTCCGTCAACATGGCAGCTTCGCGTCGACCGGGCCGCGCATGACCAAACGTGCGGTCTCGATCACGATCTTCCTTTTGAACGCAACGGCATCAGCTTCACCGAAATGCTCGGCATAACCCCTCGCTAGATCGAATTGTAACCGGCAAGGCCGAAGTCGAACACCATCACCTAACCGGTCGGACTTGCTCAGGCGGATTAACAGCAACACGATTTCAAGCTGAGCAAAGCCGCGCAGGCGGGTCAGCGCGACGACAATAGCCGGCACGTCACTGAACTGGTTTTCGCTTAGGTAACGAGCGTCCGCGCGCGTATTTCTTTCGGCCTAACATCCGGACCTTGCGCTTCGTCACGAGACAAGGCTAAGATGGGCGAGGCGGCACGGGACGAGGGACAGGGCCAGGCTGGTGCTTCCGGCGTGTGGCGCGAACGGGGGAGGGGTGAATGCCAGACGGACGCGAGCGCGGCGATCATTACCTGACCGATTTCGAGCGGCCGGAACCAAATGCGCCGGGGGAATTCGTTATCGATGTCGAATATGCCGCCGTCAAGGACCGCCGCCAGCACATCAAGACGACAAAGAACAGAGACCGGACCGCCTGTCCGCTCACGGGCCTCGCCTTGTCAGGTGGCGGCATAAGGTCGGCGTCGTTCGGGCTTGGCGCCATACAGGCACTGCATGTTTGTTCCGGAATTGAAGGGATCGACTATCTTTCGACGGTGTCGGGAGGCGGCTACATCGGCTGCTGCCTGACAGCGGCAACGCAGACGACCGATGGCGAATTTCCATTCACCAATCCCGCAAACTACGACGATACCGATTCGGTTCGCCACATCCGGGATTTTTCCAATTATCTCATTCCGCATGGCGCCTTGGATGTCGTCACGGCACTTGGGATCATCGGCCGCGGCCTTGTCGCCAACGCTCTCATTATCATGCCAGTTCTTTTCTTCTGTGTTTGGATTACGCTCCTCACTCATCCGGCCGTGCGATCGTTGGACGAGCCGAAGTTTCTAATATGGAATCTCGCCGATGCCGTCGCCTGGCTTGGATTGCCGGCCTCGCGCCCTCTTTGGGGGCTGCATGGCTATTGGTTCACCGCGCTCCTCACGGCATTCAACCTCCTCTTCCTCATCGTTTGGGCGCTCTTCACGTCGATGAACTTCGGGTCCAGCGGCACACTTCGAGGCGGATGGGTGGGCGTTTCGAAAATCATTTTCATCGTGACGTTGGTCACCGCGTTTTTTGAGACCCAACCCTTCATCCTTTGGGTGATAAACCCAGCCGCTGATGCGGCCGGGTCGTCCGGCAATTCTGGCCAGTCCGCTTCCTTTCTCCACGCAGGGCTGCACGACGCATGGTCGCGCATCACCTCTTACCTTGCGCCCATTGGCGCCTTTTTCGGGTCGTTGGGCACCGTTTCTGCCTTTTTCTCCAAATATCTCAGCGATGCCCTTGAGAAAGCGAAACGCGCCACAGGCTGGCAAGCTTTGCTCAAGAAGTTCTTTGCGATGGCAGCTTTATGGCTTGCCGGCGGCATTGTCCCGATTTTCCTTTGGCTTTGCTATTTAGCGTTGACCAATATTGGTCTTGAGAGTGATCGGGCGCCGTCGCTTTATTTGGGTGCGTTCGTCGTATCGACGCTCGTAGCGTTATTCGTCAACCCTAATAGGACATCCCTCTACCGCCTGTACCGTGATCGCCTTAGCAAGGCGTTTCTGTTCGATCCAAAAAACCGGGACAAGCACGGCGACCTCAAATCAAACGAGCCCAAGCTGTACGAGATCGCTACGCCCCTCTGTCCCTATCCGATCATCAACGCCACCTTGAATATCGAAGGTTCGCCAGAGGTCAATAAACGAGGGCGCAACGCCGACTTCTTCGTCTTTTCGCCGGAATACGTCGGCAGCGACGCAACAGGTTATGTTGGAACGCAACAGATCACGACGAACGAAGCCATGCTCGACCTTGGCACCGCAATGGGTATTTCGGCAGCGGCCGTCTCGTCCAACATGGGCGCGCTGACCATCAAGCCGCTTGCCTTTACGCTTGCGGTTCTGAACCTTCGCCTTGGATACTGGTTGCATAACCCGCGCCCGGATTGGGCCCATCCGCCGATAACTCGGCCACGCGATTGGCTCATCGCGCGCCTCTTTCAGTTGCCGAGCTTTGTCCTGTTCGCGGAAATGTTCAGTTGGATTACCGAGGCGAGCCCGAAGGTCCTGCTGACGGATGGCGGTCATATTGAAAATCTCGGCATCTATTCCCTCTTGAAGCGGCGCTGCAAGGTGATCATCGCGATCGACGCCGTCTCCGATCCAACGATGACCTTCGGCAATCTTCTGACCCTTGAGCGCTACGCCCGCATCGATCTCGGTGTGACCATCGACTTGCCCTGGCGCGCGATCGGGGAGTGCAACCTCGCGACGGACAAAGCCTTCGCCGCGGCTGATGCGAGCGGCTCCGCCATCCCCTGCACGCAGGGGCCGCATTGCGCCGTCGGTGAAATCCAGTACGGGCCGAAAGAAACCGGCGTCCTGCTTTACGTCAAGGCATCGCTGAGCGGCGACGAGAGCGATTACATCTTGGATTATAAGCGCCGTAATCGCGCCTTTCCACATGAGACGACCGGCGACCAGTTCTTCGGCGAGGAACAACTGGAGGTGTACCGTGCCCTTGGGTTCCACATCATGCAGGGACTGTTGACAGGGGATATACCGTTTGCGGTGGCGTCAGACCCGAAGGAACCGGAGGACAAGAAGCGAACGCGCATCCTGAGCACGGTCGGAGCCGCTCTTAAACCACGATCTTAAAGAAGTTACGGCCTTCTCGGAAAAGATGCGTCCGTAGACGACACGCGGGCTTTCTTTGCGGAGCGACCCCGCCCACCGCAATCGCGGCGGGCGCAGGGGACCGATGCGGATGGCATGGCTGGCCGGCGAGCTTCACGCCGCATCCGATTCGAGGAACCCGCCCGATTGGCGCCGCCACAGGGACGCGTAGATGTCATCGCGCGCGAGAAGCTCACCATGCGTGCCCGCCTCCGCGATGCGGCCCTTGTCGAGCACGATCAAACGGTCCATCGCCGCGATGGTCGAAAGCCGATGGGCGATCGCGATCACCGTCTTGCCCTCCATCAGCGCGTAGAGGCTTTCCTGGATTGCGGCCTCGACCTCGGAATCGAGCGCCGAGGTCGCCTCGTCGAGAACGAGGATCGGCGCGTTCTTCAAGAACACGCGCGCGATGGCGATGCGCTGGCGCTGCCCGCCCGACAGCTTCACCCCTCTTTCCCCGACATGGGCCGCGTAGCCGGCGCGCCCGTGCGGATCGCTGAGGCCGAGCACGAATTCATGGGCGTGCGCTTGCCTTGCCGCCGCGACGACTGCCTCCATCGGCGCGTCGGGGCGCCCGTAGCGGATATTCTCGGTCACGGAGCGGTGCAGCAGCGATGTATCCTGCGTCACCATGCCGATCTGGCTGCGCAGGCTGACCTGCGTGACCGCGGCCACATCCTGCCCATCGATCAAGATCCTGCCGCCTTCGACATCGTAGAAGCGCATGAGGAGCTGGACGAGCGTCGACTTGCCAGCGCCCGAGCGCCCCACGAGCCCAACCTTCTCGCCGGGCGCGATCGCGAAGCTGAGATTGTCGATCACGCCCGCCGCCTTTCCGTAGTGGAAGCGCACATTCTCGAAGCGGATGGCGCCGCGCGAGGCCCTGAGCGCGGGCGCAGCGGGACGATCGACGAGCGAATGCGGCCGCGCAATCGTCCCCATGCCCTCCTGCACGGTGCCCATATTTTCGAAGATGCCGATCGCCTCCCACATGATCCAGCCCGACATGTTGGAGATGCGGATGGCGAGGCCAGAGGCCAGGGCAATCGCGCCGAGCGTCACCGCGCCGTTCAGCCAGAGCCACACGGCGACGCTGCCCGTGGTCATGATGAGGATGCTGTTCAGGGCAGTCACCGTCGCGTTCATCAAGGTGATTAGCCGCGTCTCGCTCAGGAAAGTCGCTGTGTGCTCGGCCAGCGCGGCGCGGGCATAGTCGTCCTCGCGTTCCGGATGGGCGAAGAGCTTCACCGTCTGGATGTTGGTGTAGCTGTCCACAATGCGGCCGGTGAGGACGGAGCGCATCTCCGACATCAGCGCGCCCCGGTCGCGGATCTGCGGCACGAAATGGCGCAAGGTCAGCACATAGGCGAGGATCCACAACGCCAGTGGGCAGGCGAGGCGCCAGTCGGCCTGCGCGAAGATGACGAGGGCGCTCACCGCGAACATGGTCACGAACCAGACCGCGTCGATGATCTGCACGACGGATTCGCGCAAGGACGGACCGGTCTGGATGATCTTCGAGGCGATGCGGCCGGCAAAATCATTGGCGAAGAAGCTGATCGACTGGCGCAGGACGAAATGATGCGTCTGCCAGCGGACGAGATTCGTCATACC
>JBOHJQ010000117.1:0-8456 GCA_050728655.1 Methylocella sp. | reverse complement strand
TGCAAGGCCTGTCCGGGTTCAGAAAGTTATGAGACGGGAGCTTGAGAAAAGGGAAGGGGTCTTTGAAGCTGAGAGTTGCCAATCAACCAACTCCAGGAGACCCCGATGCAGGTTATTGGCCTGCCCTTGCATATTATCCGGAACGGCCGGGCGGCGTCGCGTCTTCTCGCGGCGAAGACCCCAGATATCGAAGCGGCGAGAAGGCGCGACGCCGTGGCGCGATGGCGCCGCGCCATCGCCGACGGGCTCGCCGCTGAACAGGCCGCAAGAGCCGTCGGCGTGCCACGCGCGACCCTCTATCGCTGGGAGAAAAAGCCGGAGCCCTTAAGCCGCCGCCCGCTCCGCCTGCGCGGCAGGCGCTGGACGCGCGAGCTGGCCCGCGCCGTCGAACACTTGCGCAACGACAATCCGATGTGGGGCAAGCGCAAGATCGCCGTGCTGCTGCGCCGCGAGGGCCTCACGGTCTCGGTTTCGAGCATTGGCCGCATCCTCAGCCATCTTGTCGAACGCGGTGCCGCCGTTCCCGTGCCGATCCTGCGGCGATGGCCAACGGCAAGGCGGATCCGCCTTGCCATGCAAGAGCGCTACGCCCGCCGCCTGCCCAAAGGCCGCAAGGCCAAGGCGCCCGGCGAACTCGTCCAGATCGACACGCTGTTTGTGAACATCCGTCCCGACAAAGCGATCAAGCACTTCACCGCCTATGACCCGATCGCAAAATGGACGATCGGCCACGTCGCCGGAAAAGCCAGCGCGGCGAGCGCCAAGGCTCTGCTCGACAAGCTCTTGCGCGAAGCGCCATTCCCGATCCGCGGCATCCAGGTCGATGGCGGCAGCGAGTTCAAATCCGTCTTCGAGCAAGAATGCGAAAAGCGCGGCCTCGAACTCTTTATCTTGCCGCCTAACCGGCCAGACCTCAACGGCTGCGTCGAGCCCGCCCAATCCACCTGGCGCTACGAGTTCTACGCCACCTACGACTTGCCGCATCGAATCGCCAAACTGCAGACCTTCGTCGCCGCCTTCGCGCACAGATTCAACCACCATAGGCCGCACGACGCCCTTGCCGGACAAACCCCAGCAGAGTATCTCCAAGCTCTCGGCCAAGGCGACCCACCGCCGTCTCATCTGTGCTGAGCCCGGACAAACGCTTGACAACATGTACCTCGTGTGGTACATTGACGAAGCAGGGATGGTCCACAAGCTGGGGGAGCCGACTACCGAACCCGCGTATTCAAAGCCTACGAAGCGTATTCCGGCGTTCTTCTTCAGCACCGGGCAAGGAAACGAGCCGGTTCGGGATTGGTTGAAGGATAGCCTGACCCGCAGCGAACGCAAGCTAGTTGGGGAAGACATCAAAACTGTCGAATACGGTTGGCCGATTGGTATGCCTTTATGTGATTGTTTAGGGGAAGGGCTACACGAGGTTCGGACAAGCTTGTCAGGCAGAATAGCAAGGGTGTTGTTCCATGTGGATGCGCGCCAACGAATGGTGCTTCTACGTGGCTTCGTCAAGAAAAGCCGGCAGACATCGAAATCCGATAAGCAAATCGCTCGCGCCAGAAAGGCCGAGCACGAAAAGGGCCTACACAATGAGCAAGGTTGACCGTCACACCGGCAGCAGCTTCGATTCCTTTCTTGAGGAAGAAGGTATCCTTGGGGAGGTCGATGCGGTCGCAATCAAGCGTGTAATTGCGTGGCAGCTCAAGCGGGAGATGGATGCGCAGCACATCTCGAAAAAAGCGATGGCCGAACGGCTTGATACGAGTCGGAGCCAGGTTGACCGGCTTCTCGATCCAGCAAATGCTGCTGTCCATCTAACGACTATTACCCGCGCTGCTCGGGTGCTTGGGCTGCGCCTCAAAGTTGCGGTGGAACGGACTACCGAGGCAGACAATAGCGACGTGAAGGTGTTGGGGATAGCATAAGCGGCGCCGCCGAACTCAGAGGCTGTTTAACTGCGGCGGAGCGACATGGCGCCGGTCGAAGATAATCGGGCGGCGAACCTCGCCTGGAAGGGCAGGGAGGGCCTCGGCTCTCCAATCGCCGCGACCGCCGCGGCTCCGACGGGCATGGCGGTTATTTCGTTTGACCGGATTCGGATAGCGCGAAATTTTCAATCTCTATGGCCGCAAGGTCGCCGCCGGCGAATGGCGCGGCTACGGGATCAATTCTACCCCGCAAAAAGCGGTTTTTTCGGTTTACCGGCGCGCCTGCGAATATGCGCTCTACCGGATCGAGGGGAATCCAAGGCTGACGCGAAAGCAAGGCGCTTATGCGGTGGTCACTGCGACCGGCCTCGTTTTGAAACGCGGCCACGCTCTATGCTTCGTTATTGCCGCGTTCGGACAAGGCTTCAGCTTGCTTGGGGGCGAAATGCCCCTCGTTCTTAACTGAAGCTCATCGCCAATTCGTCCGATTAATAGATGGATGCTGAGCCCGCCTGTGGCGACGCCCGACAACCGACAGGTCCCGGCTGCACGCCTATTCGGCGGCCGGAGTTACCTTCTTTGACTTGGCGGCAGCCTTGGTTGCTTTCTTGGCGACCTCACGCGCGGCCTTGGCGGCGGGCGTCTCCATCTTCTCGGCGATACGTGCCGACTTGCCGCGCCGGTCGCGTAGATAATAGAGCTTTGCCCGCCGGACCTTGCCGCGCCGCACCACCTTGATCGATTCGATATTCGGCGAAAGCACTGGGAAAACGCGCTCAACGCCCTCGCCATAGGAGATCTTGCGTACCGTGAAGCTCTCGTTGATCCCGCCGCCGTTGCGGGCGATGCAGACGCCTTCATAGGCCTGCACGCGGGTGCGCTCGCCTTCCGTCACCTTGACGTTCACGACGACGGTGTCGCCCGGCTGAAACGTCGGGATTGTCCTGCCAGCCGAGAGCTTGGCGGCCTGCCGGGCCTCGAGTTCCGCGATGATGCTCATTGAGATTAAAACCTCGCCGTTTCGCCTGATCTTCCGGCGAGCGTTTCGGCACGCTGTTTTGAATTGACGAAAGCAGCTCTAACCGAGTTGCCTTAGCTTGTCGTTCCTGGTGACAAATTTTGCGGTAAAAGACGAGATCATTGGGCAGGCTCCTGTGGCGTGGTCGCTGCGCCGGCTGGAGGTGCCGGCACCCGCTCGACCGTCGCCTCCTGTGGCGTGGTCGCCGCGCCGGCTGGAGCCGCCGGCCCCCCCTCGACCGTCGCCTCCTTTGGCGTGGTCGCTGCGCCGGCTGGAGCCGCCGGCACCCGCTCGAACGTCGTCACGCCCTCGGTCTCTGAATCAATAAGATCAAAACGGTTCGGGCTCCCTGCATTGATTGTCGTCGTATATTTATTTCCGTTCATCAGTTGGATAGCCACCTTCCCCCCTTGCACGACCTGGAACTTGCCCGTTACCGGCGCCGGACCATTTGTTTCCGGCGCAGCCGACGCCGCGTTATCTGCCGCCGAATTGGCGGGGACAGTCATGCTGACGGACTTGTCGGCGCGAAAAACAAGGTGCTCTGGTCCCCGCGTGGACGTCCATTCCCCCACGATCTGGTTGTTCGCATTGGGTAACGAATGTCTAAGCCTGGCGATGCTCATCCGGTTGAAGGCCATGATGGCAACAACCCCGCCAATTACGATCACCACATCGAGAACCGCTATCTTCGCACGCTTTCCTGGTAGGGTCGGCCGCGCCATTGTCACTTCCTCCCGGCAATCTATCATGTGCAGGAGCCGCGGAAATCCCGATTGCTTGGCTTTCCTAGCTCCTCGGATGGCTCCCTATCACCATATCGTCCCCGCCTTCAAGAAAGGCAAGTCACGGCGCGCGATAGCGACGGGTCAAACCAGGGAGTTTGCAAACCCGAATCGCGAAACGTAAGCTTTGCCTGCACCGTTCCCCACGCGCCGGGGACCGCGCGGCCGGCAAAGGCGGGCGCCAGTTCCGCCGGATTGAAAGCCGCGCGTCGTCTAAGCTAAGCATTGATTCCTAAAGCCTGTAAGCATGTGAATAATCGTTTAGGTCAAGGTCGCCGTCCTTTATGAGAAGAGGCGCTGGATGAGAAGAGGCGCTGGTCCAACAATTTCGTTGAAGCGCGCGGTTCGCCACTCGCCACGCTTTTGCGGTGAGCTTCAAAAAAATTTGAAAGAAAGGGCGCTACGGGTTGTGCTCCGCGATCGAGAAATTCGCCGGCCGCGTCGAAGCGCTGGGGCCGTGTCACGATCGGGCACGAAGAGTTGACTGTCATCATCGACCAGATCTATGAGGCTGGGCTGGACGGCGGGCCCTGGCCGGGCGTGCTGACTAAGCGTGGCGACGCCATGGGCGCGGCCCATGTCTCGGTCACCTGCCGGGACTGGAGCGCCAACCCCTTCGCGGCGATCCAGATTTTGCTGCCCCTTATAGAGAAAATTGGGCGTTCCATGATCCGTGCCCCGTGCACCGCGGCCCCGCCGGCGAGATCCATTCGCTCGCCAGCCTTGTGGCGCATGAGGACCTTTCCGCCACGCTCGATTTCAACAAGTGGTGGCGGCCGTCTTCGGTGCGCTTGCGGGCGGGCGGGCTTGAGGAAATCACTCCGAGGCCTCGGGCCAGCTGCTAGGCTATACGGTCATCGCGCTTGCCTCCCCCGCACCCTTGCCCGATAAGGGCGAATGGCCAACGGAGAATCGCGTGCCTTCACTCATTCGGTTTCTTTTGCTCGCCGGTATTCTGGCGGGAATCATTTATGGCGGCATGATCGCGCTGGTGGCGTTCGTCGAACCGCAGCCGCGCGAGATGAGCCAAACGATTCCTCCGGCGCGGCTGAACAAATAGGGCCCCGCCATCGACGATGACGCGAAGCCTTCCTCGCCTGATCGAAGCCTTTCTCGAGATGATCGCGGCCGAGCGCGGCGCCGCGAGAAATACGCTCGACGCCTATGCCCGCGACCTCGCCGATTATGCCGCCGAACTAGCCCGCATGGGAAAGACGCCGCGGAACGCCGCGACCGGAGATATTCGCGGTTATCTCTCCTTGGCTGCGGCGCGCGGCCTCAAACCCGCATCGAGCGCGCGAAAGCTTTCCGCGATCCGTCAGTTCCACCGGTTTCTCGTTGCCGACGGGCGCCGCGCCGACGATCCGGCGCTGATTGTCGAGGCGCCAAGATCCGGCCGGAGGCTGCCAAAAACCCTGTCCGTCGCCGAGGCCGGCCACCTGCTCGCGGTCTCCAAGGAGGGGCTCGACGACGGCGCCCGCCCCGCGCCCGAACGGTTGCGCGCGTTGCGCACGGCCTGCCTGGTCGAGCTTCTTTATGCGACGGGTGTGCGTGTTTCCGAACTTGTGGCCTTGCCGTCGAGCGCGGCGCAAACAAAGGAGCCTTTCATCCACATTCGCGGCAAGGGCGGACGGGAACGGCTGGTGCCGTTGCCGGGCGAGGCGCGGCGGACGATTTCGGCCTATCGCGCATTTCAAAAGGAAACCGGTGCCGGGGCGGCGGCCGGTCCCTGGCTTTTTCCGGCCGACAGCGCGAGCGGGCACCTCACGCGCCAGGCTTTCGCCCGCGATCTCAAGGCCTGCGCCGCCGCCGCCGGAATTGGCGCCGCGCGGATAAGCCCGCATGTACTCCGCCATGCCTTCGCGAGCCATCTTTTGCAAAACGGCGCGGATTTGCGGGTCGTGCAGGAATTGCTCGGCCACGCTGATATTTCAACGACGCAAATCTATACCCATGTGCTCGACGAGCGGATGAAAGCCATGGTGCGCGATCTCCACCCGCTGACCGGTGGCGGGCCGGACGAGCGCGGCCGGGTTCAGATTGGGGCGAGGCCGGGGAGGAAATGAAGTTCCGGCTTGCCCTTCGGCGATTGGACGTAAGCGGCGACGCTGGTGGCTTGATGGGGTGGATCGCGATCCACCCCCGGGCAATTGCGGGCGCTGGCGACGGCGCAGAAAGCACGCCGGAACGCCGCGGCCGCGGCATTAGTCGGCTCGAAAGCCGGCTCGGACGACCCCTTCCCGCTCAATCTAGGTAGCCGGATCGACATACACGGCGTATCGAGCGCGGTTTTGCTTTCAGGAGATAGGCATACAGGGAAGGGGTGCGACGCTTAAGGCCTGCCAATCGATAATCGCCGGCCAAAAGAAAGCGCCCGCCGGGGAGGAGCGGCGGGCGCTTCTGACCGGCGAGGGGCGTAAAAGCGGCCACAGCCCCGCCGCTGCAATCGAGCTTCGACCGTTACCTCCTTTCCTTAAGTTTGACTTTTGACCGTGACCGAGCTTGTAACACAGCTACACCCATGCCAAGGAAAAGACTGCGCAAAATTGCTCAAATCAAGGAATTTGCGGATCTTATCCACACGCATTTGCATGGGCAAAAGGAGCATACTTAAATCCTGATTTGCGGCTCGTCATGCAGAACGACATTCAACAATGCGCCGCGGACCTCGATGCCGGGGGTGCCGCCGTTGTAATCAATAAGACCCAGTTTTCGAAATTTGTTCATGAAGAAACTCACGCGGGACCGGGTCGTGCCGATCATATCGGCAAGCGTCTCTTGGCTGATTTTCGCGAGGATCGGCTCCGGTTTCTCGTCCTTGCCAAAGTTCGCCATCAGCAGGAGCAGCCGGGCAAGCCGTTTCTCACTCGAATTGAACAGCTGATCGACGAGATCTGCCTCGATGCGGATGGTCCGTGCCAGCAGATGGCCAATGAACACCCCGGCGAATGCTGGTTCTTGTTGGATCACGCGGACAATAGCCGGTTTTTCTAGGCGGACGATGACGGAGTCGGTCATCGTCGCGACCGTCGCGATGCGCTGCGCCTGCCCGGCAAGGCATCCTTCCCCAAAGAAATTGTTCGTTCCAAGCATTGCCACGACTGCCTCCTTGCCTTGCTCCGAAACGACGGTGACCTTCACCTTTCCTCTCTGGATGTAGAATACCGAATCCGCGGGGTCTCCTTGTGCAATGACGATCGCGCCCTTGCGGTACTCGCCAATGCTGCGACCCTCGCCAACCATGGCGAGAAAAGACTTCGGATCGAACGACGGCCGGCGTTTGACTGCCATGGCAGACCTCCCACACCGCGAGTCTCCCGCCGGGGAGGATCGGTGGGCGGCTTCTGACCGGCGGGGGTAATGACAGCGGCCTGAGCCTCGCTGATGCAACCAAGTTCGTGAGTGTTACATAACTGTTAACAGTGATCAAGCATATATTTAAGCATAGCCCCGATGTCAAAATACCCTTGAATTCGACATTCGCATGGTCCTAGTATCCACCATGCCTAAAAGGTGAGTCGTGTTTCAAGGATGCATGAGCGGCGTCCATGAAGCGAGCCCGGTGAGGCGGAGCATGCCGGAGCCTCAAACCCCCTCCGCCCAAGAACGACCGCTGGCTCAAGCGTCACAAGAACGCGCATTTCCACGTCACCCCGACGCGAGCCTCTTGGCTCAATCAAGGGGAGATTTGGCTCTCAGTCCAGCGACAACTCGCTCAAAGACGCGTCATTCGCCGCGGTCAACCAACGCAGGCGGCACGATGCCTTCATCGAGGCCTACAACGAAAATGCCAAGCCCTTCACTTGGACCAAATCCAAACTCCATCAAAGGCGCCTCAAGGCACGTTTCGCGGACCAATGATTTCGGAAACTAGGCTGCCGCCAAGTAATCGGGCTGGTTATTTGCCAGCCTTTATTGCTTTTGCCTCGCTCGCCTGGGTTTGCCCCTCGCTGGCCGGGCCGCCGGCCGTTTTTTGCGGGCCGGATCGGTGCCGAGGCTCGGCGCCTTTGCTGCCGCTACGAGCCCAAGCCGTGGGGGGCGCCGCGAGCACACCCGGAAATTTCGATTTTTACGTTCTCTCGCTCTCCTGGTCTCCCGGCTTTTGCGCGATGCCCGCGGGTGCGAATCTGCATGGCGAATGCGACGCCGGCGTTAATCTAGGCTTCGTCGTGCATGGGCTGTGGCCCCAGTATGAACATGGCTATCCATCGGACTGCGGTCCCGCCGCACGGTTCCCGTCGCGCGCGGCGCTGGAAAGCGCGCAAGGACTTTATCCCGCTGAAGGACTTGCCCGGTACGAATGGCGGAAGCACGGTACCTGCTCGGGCAAAAGTCCAACCGACTATTTCGCCGACGTGCGGCGCGCGCGCGATTCAATCGTCATTCCCGCGCCGTTTGAGGCCGCCAAGGAAAAACAGACCTGGACGCCAATCGACATTACGCGCGCGTTTATCGCCGCGAATGCGCGGCTGCGGCCGGGCATGCTGGGCGTGGCCTGCAAAAACAGCGTCCTGCAAGAGGTGCGGATTTGTTTTTCCAAGGACCTGCGCGATTTTCACGCGTGCCCAGAGGTCAGCCGGCAAGGCTGCCGCGTGCGGGAAATCTCGGTGCCGCCCATCTTGTGAGCGACTGTCTTTTTTGTCATTCCCGTGTCCGGGCTCAGCACAGATGAGACGGCGGTGGGTCGCCTTGGCCGAGAGCTTGGAGATACTCTGCTGGGGTTTGTCC
>JBOHJQ010000116.1:0-8538 GCA_050728655.1 Methylocella sp. | reverse complement strand
GACATGCTCCTTGCTGTCGCGCCAGATCCGCAGCACCAACCAGCTCGAAAGTGCGTTGACGACGGACACGCCGACACCGTGGAGACCGCCCGACACTTTGTAGGAATTCTGATCGAATTTTCCGCCAGCGTGCAGCTGGGTCATGATGACCTCCGCCGCCGAGACCCCCTCCTCACTATGAATATCCGTCGGAATCCCGCGCCCATCGTCGGTGACAGTGACCGAACCGTCGGCATTGAGCGTCACCGTGACCCGCGTAGCGTAGCCGGCCAGTGCCTCGTCGATGGCGTTATCGACGACTTCATACACCATGTGATGGAGGCCGGAGCCATCGTCGGTATCGCCGATATACATGCCTGGGCGTTTGCGCACGGCATCGAGGCCGCGCAGCACCTTGATCGAATCGGCGCCGTAATAGGCTTCTGTTTCGGCGACCAAAGGGACTGGCGGCACGTCGTCAGATTCGTCCATTGGGAGTGCGGACTTTCTGCTCTAGGCAAAGGCTAAATCGGCTGATTTTCGATTGTAACCCGAACGGACCTGAAGGTCATATTCTTTAATCTATTTTCGAGCAATTCTGGGGGTTTTAGCGGCGCTATTCACACGTGCTTTTTGCGCGCTGCCCGGCGGACCCGCGAAGGCCGCGGGCAGCTTGATTTTCCGCGCCGCGATCAGGCGAGGCGGCTTTTTGGACAGCACGCCGCGCCCTGCCAGCGAACTTGACGCGGCTTTTTGATCGAGACCCTCAAAATGCGCGCGCGGACCGCAGCGTCCAAGCCGCAAACCGTGCCGCCTTTTGCAAAGCGCGTGGCTCTCAGGCAGCCAACCCGGCCACGGCCCTGCCGCCAATCAGAAGGCCATTTTTGTCGGCGCCGACGACGACCTTCTCGCCGTCGCGGATTTCGCCCGCGAGGATCAATTTGGCCAAAGAATCTTGCACATTCTTCTGGATGACCCGCTTCAGGGGCCGCGCTCCATAGGCTGGATCATAGCCCTTGGCCGCAAGCCACGCGCGGGCCTCGGGTCGAAGCTCGAGCGTGATCTTGCGGTCCTCCAGGAGTTTCGCAAGCCGTGCAAACTGTATATCGACAATCGCACTCATATCCTCGCGGCGCAGCCGGTGGAACAGGATGATTTCGTCGATGCGGTTCAAGAACTCCGGCCGGAAATGTGCGCGCACCATTTGCATCACTTCCGAATGGACGGCGGAGGAATCCTCGCCCTCCTTTTGCAGCACGAGCAAATCGGCGCCGAGATTGGATGTCATGACAATCAGGACATTGCGGAAATCGACCGTGCGCCCCTGCCCGTCGGTGAGGCGGCCGTCGTCGAGCACTTGCAGCAAGACGTTGAAGACATCGGGATGCGCCTTCTCGATTTCGTCGAAGAGGACGACCTGATAGGGCCTGCGGCGCACCGCCTCGGTCAAGGCGCCACCCTCTTCATAGCCGACGTAGCCAGGCGGCGCACCAATCAGGCGGGCGACCGAATGTTTCTCCATATATTCCGACATGTCGACGCGCACGAGCGCGGCTTCGTCGTCGAAAAGGAAGGCGGCAAGCGCCTTGGTGAGCTCGGTCTTGCCGACACCTGTCGGCCCGAGGAACATAAAGGAGCCGATCGGGCGATTGGGATCCTGCAGCCCCGCCCGCGCCCGCCGCACCGCGGTCGAGACCGCCTTCACAGCTTCCGCCTGGCCGACGACTCGCTGGCTAAGCGCGTCATCCATTTTCAACAGCTTGGCGCGCTCGCCCTCCAGCATTTTTTCGACGGGAATGCCGGTCCAGCGCGAGACGACCTGCGCGATGTGGTTGGCGGTCACCGCTTCGTCCACGAGAACGCCGCCGCGTTTCGCCTCGGTCTCGGCGAGCCTTCTTTCGAGACCGGGAATGACGCCGTAAGCGAGTTCGCCGGCGCGCTGATATTCGCCGCGCCGCTGGACTTGGACAAGTTCGCTGCGGGCGGCATCGAGCTGCTCCTTGAGTTTTTGCTCCGCGCCGAGCTTGTCCTTTTCGGCGCGCCAGCGCGCGGTCAACGAGGCGGATTTCTCCTCAAGCCCGGCAAGTTCGCTGCTGAGCTTTTCCAGGCGCTCCTTCGAGGCGGAATCGGTCTCCTTTTTCAAGGCCTCTTGCTCGATCTTTAGCTGAATGACCCGGCGGTCGAGCTCGTCGAGCTCTTCCGGCTTCGAATCGACCTGCATGCGCAGACGCGAGGCCGCTTCGTCGACGAGGTCGATTGCCTTGTCGGGCAGGAACCGGTCGGCGATATAGCGGTGCGACAGCGTCGCGGCGGCGACAATCGCGGCATCAAGGATGCGCACGCCATGGTGCAATTCGTATTTTTCCTTAAGACCGCGCAGAATCGAGATGGTGTCGGCGACCGTGGGCTCTGACACGAACACCGGTTGGAAGCGGCGCGCGAGCGCGGCATCCTTTTCGACATGCTTGCGATATTCGTCGAGCGTGGTCGCGCCGATGCAATGGAGTTCTCCGCGCGCCAACGCGGGTTTCAAGAGATTCGATGCGTCCATCGCGCCATCCGCCTTGCCGGTGCCAACGAGCGTGTGCATTTCGTCGATGAATAAAATAATTCCGCCCGCGGCGGCGATGATTTCATTTAAGACCGCCTTCAGCCGCTCCTCGAATTCGCCGCGATACTTCGCTCCCGCGATCAGCGAGCCCATGTCGAGGGCGAGAAGCTTCTTTTCGCGCAGGCTTTCCGGCACGTCGCCGTTCACGATGCGGAGCGCAAGACCTTCGACAATGGCGGTCTTGCCGACACCTGGCTCGCCGATCAGCACCGGATTGTTTTTCGTGCGCCGCGACAATACCTGAATGGTTCGCCGGATTTCTTCGTCGCGGCCGATCACCGGATCGAGCTTTCCCGCGCGGGCGGCCTCGGTCAGATCGCGCGCGTATTTCTTCAAGGCATCGTAGGCGTTTTCCGCCGTGGGATTGTCGGCGGTGCGGCCCTTGCGGAGATCCTCGATCGCCGCGTTGAGCGTTTGCGGCGTGACGCCCGCCCGATCGAGAATCTTGCCGGCCTCCGTGCTTTTCTCCATGGCAAGCGCGAGCAACAGCCGCTCGACAGTGACGTACGAGTCGCCCGCCTTTTGCGCGATCTTCTCGGCGTTGTCGAAGATGCGCGCCGTCGCGGGCGCGAGATAGAGCTGGCCCGCGCCGGCGCCCTGCACCTTCGGCAATTTGGCAAGCGCGAGCTCCGTGTCGCGGAGCGCGTCGCGCGAGCGCCCGCCCGCCCTGTCGATGAGACCCGCGCTAAGCCCTTCCTCGTCGTCGAGAAGGACCTTCAAAACATGTTCGGGCGTAAATTGCTGGTGCCCTTCGCGGATGGCGAGCGATTGGGCGCTTTGAACGAAACCCCGCGCCCTCTCGGTATATTTTTCCATATTCATGCCGGATATCTCCCGTTCGCGGCATTACCCCCTGCGCCAGCTGCCGGCCGCGAACGTAGGCACGCCTGGCACCGCGGCGGCTACGCGCGACTCACGGTTCTGGCGTTACGATCCGCGGCAAAGCTCGCCGCCCCTGGCGACCGCCTTTGTTAGAAATGTAGGGGAGAAATGCCTGCGCGGTAGGGTCTTATACCCGCGAAAAGATTTTGCGGGGCAGCGCGGAAACGATGGGGACAAAATCGCGAGAGGCAGTGCACGGAAAAACTCGTTCTCGCGATGCCCGGAAAAAAGAAAACTCCGCGACGCGGGTTTCCACCCTCATCCGCCTTCGCCAGCGGCAGACGCGGCGCAGCCCGCACGGCGTTGGCCGGAACCAGCAGCGGCGGCCAACCGGCCCCCAGTTCTGCTCGCAGCCGCCATATGGGCCGCGATGCCAGCCTGGTCCGCAGCCGCCGGCGATTTGCGTGACATGGAATGGTTGCGGCAATGGGAGGGGCAATGCCGGGACCGCTCCGGCGTCGAAGGAGACCAATGCGAGCATAAACCCTGCCGCTACGGCAAAAAATTCGCGAGGATGGAAAAACTCCCTAGATTTGACCGCAACCGGGGCAACTCTCGTCTCCCCCGCCCGGCAAATCAAGGCAAGCAACCAAACTCACAAGGGGCCCGCGGCTCAATCCTGGACCGAATCATTGGCATTCGCCTCTTCGCCGCCGTGCGGCTCGGCTACCGCCGTTTCCGCCTTGCCGCCGCGTCTGCGGCTGGACCGCTGATGAAAGGCGCTGGCCGCATCGTCCACATCTGCTGGACCGACGAGCAAGGGGGAAAGTGCCTCAACGGGCGGCGCGGCGTCATGAGTTTCGGCTGGGACGCGAACCGGGGCAGTGATGAACGCCGGAAGGACGTTGCCTTCGCCGGCCTCGGCCATTTGGGATTCGGCGCTCGGATCGCCCCGGTCCGAGCCTTCATGGCGATAATCGCGCGGAGTCCGTCCACGGTTGCCGCGACTCTCCTGATCGCGGCCGCGGCCATTGCGTTCTTGATAGGGCCGCTGCTCCTGATGAGGTTTTTCCGGGTAGGCTTGATATTTCCTGTCCCGGGAATTCCTGTCTTGAAAAGGGCGCTCCGGCCGCGGAGCACGTTCCGGCCGCGTGAAATCCAGGCTGTCCCCATTGCCATGGAAGGGCCGCTCTGGACCGGGCTGCGCGGGGCCGGGCTGAGGTTGCGGTAGGAGGCTTGGCTGCAGCAGCGGGGAAAGGCGCTCCACTGGGGAAGCGAATCTGTCAGGAATCGCGCCGAAATCGCTGTCGTCCTCGGCCTCTTCCATAATGGCTTCGCCGGGCTGACCCTGATAGGCGCCGAGTCCTTGTTGTTGGGCTTGCTGCGCCGCCGCGATCAGCCGGAAATAATGCTCGGCATGCTGGAGGTAGCACTCCGCCATGATCGGATCGCCGGAGGTTTGCGCGTCGCGCGCCAACTGCAGGTATTTTTCGCCGATGTGGTGGGCCGTTCCTCGAATTTTCACATCGGGGCCGCTCGATTCATAGGACCTCGTCAGAGGATTCGGTCCCTTCCGATTGTTGGGGCGGAAGCGCATGCGTTTGTTATTCTGTCCTGGTCTCATCGATGATCCTTGGGGGGCATCGTAATCGCGCCTCGCGCGCAGCCGGACCGGCGTGCGTTCACAGTCCTCACCGAACCCCCTATTTTCAAAGCACGTAGGCGCGAGCGGATATACTGCTTTCCAGCCAGAAACGACTGTGCTTACGGAACCGCCTTGGCACAGATCTTCGACCCTTGATGATAGAGTCTCAGTGTCTGGGGCCATTGATCCCGGTTGCACCGGGCATCGCGGCACAGCTCGAAGCGGAGATCGTCATTTCGCCAGCACGCCCGGCTTTTCGTTCGGACGTTTGCGCGGACCGAGGACCTCAACGCCAATCGCAACCATGCTACATGAGCGAAAACCAATCCTTGGACTGACAACCTAGTCGCTTTCGCGGCAAACGCCAAGAGCTTTTGCGAAAATATATCTCTTGCGATGCTTAGCGTGACCAATTTGTCACGCTAGCACTCACTGGCCAGGACACGCCAAAACCACACGCCGGCATCCGTCGAGGTCAAGTCTTACCTTGACCGGCGCGCCGAATGCGTCGGTCAACAGCGATTCGACGGCCGGTTGCTGGCCTGGTCCCACTTCCAGCGCGATCAATCCGCCAGGCGCGAGCAAATCCCGCGAGGCCGGGATGATCTCGCGATAGGCCGCCAAACCGTCTTCGCCGCCATCCAGAGCCAAGCGCGGATCGTGTTCGCGAACCTCCGGCGCTAGGCGGGCAATTTCGCCGCGCGCGACATAGGGCGGATTGGAAACGATCAGATCGAAAGGGCCGCGCAAGGCACAAGTCCAATCGCCGCAAAGGATGAGCCCCTGCCGCGCGAGCCCCAAGGCGGCGAGATTGTCGCGCGCGAACTCGCAGGCGCCAGGCGAAATATCGACGCCGGCGCCGAAAGATCCTGGCAGGCTCTGCAACAGCGAGCAAAGGATTGCTCCGGACCCCGTCCCAAGGTCGAGAATCCGCCAGTTGTCGCGCGGCGACCGGGCCGCATGGTCGAGCACCGCCTCGATGAGCGTTTCGGTGGCGCGACGCGGATCGTGAACGGCGGGGCCGATCTTGAAATGCGCCCGCCAAAACTCGCGACGGCCGATGATTCGCGACACCGGCTCGCGCCTCAATCGCCGTGCCAAGAAAGATGCGATCAATGCCGCGCCTTGACCAAGCGGACAATCGGGGTTGCAAACTAGATCCGCGTGATCGATGCCGAGGGCCGCGCAAAGAAGCACGCGGGCATCGATTTGCGCCGACTCTACGCCGCCTTCCGCCAAGGCCCGCACGAGCGTGCGCCGCGCCGCGCCGCGCGCCATCGCCGGTTCAAAATCGGCCGATTGGGTTATCGCTCTCCCCTCACGGCGCGGGCTGGCTTGCGGCATCGAGCAAAATCCTGGTCAGCCGCGCGGCGAAATGCGCCGCGTCGTCCGGCTTTTCACCTTCCATCAGCCGCGCCTCGTCGAAAAGGAGCCAGACGATATCCTCGAGTTTTCCCTTGTCCGGGGCACCGATTCGCGCGGCCAGGGCGCGAATCAGCGGATGCGCGGGATTGATTTCGAGCACCGGCTTAGACGCCGGGCCGAGACGGCCGCTTTCGGCGAGCATCCGTTCGAGACGGCGGTCCGGCCCACGATCGGAGGCGACGAGACAAGCAGGGCTCGACGACAGCCTGTCGGAAGCGCGGACATCCTCGACCGCCTCGCCCAAAACTTGTTTCATGAGCGCGTAAAGGGTCGCGAGAGCGGCCGCCGGGGATGCCTCTTCAGCCACGCCAGCGTTCGGTTTCTCCTTGAGCGGAATCGATTTTATGTCAGCCGCGCCCTGGGTCACCGACTTGAACTGCTTGCCGTCGAAGCCAACCGCCGTCGCCACCCAAAAGGCATCGACCGGATCCGGCAACAGCAAAACTTCGATGCCTCTCGCCCGGAAACCTTCAAGCTGCGGACTAGCGGACAGATGGGCAAGATCCTCGCCGAGAAGATAATAGATCGCCGTCTGGTTCGTTTGCAGGCTTCCCACGTAGTCCTTCAGGCTGCTGTCGCCTTCCGGATGGGTCGAGGTCGCAAAGTGCGCCAAACCGAACAAGGCGTCGCGCCTTTCGGGGTCCTCATAAAGCCCTTCCTTCAGGACGCTCCCAAAGTGCTCCCAGATCTTCGCGAATTTTTCCTTGTTGCTTTCGGCAAGCTTGGTCAGTTCCTGAAGGACGCGGTTCGTCACGGCATTCTTGATGGAGTCGAAGATCGGGCTTTCCTGGATTGTTTCACGCGAAACATTCAGCGGAAGATCGGCCGAATCGATCACCAGACGGACAAAGCGCAACCATCTCGGGACAACCTCGGCGTCTTCCTTGATCAGCACATGGCGGACATAGAGCTTGGCCCGGCCCGGACGCGAGGGATCGAACAGATCGAACGGCCGCGATCCCGGCACAAACGCCAAAACCGAATAGTCGTGGCGCCCTTCCGCGTGCCAGTGCATCGTTAATGCAGGTTCATCGATACTAAAGCTAAGGCTTTGATAAAAAAGGGTATAGTCTTTCTGTTCGATCGCGGCCTTCGGTTTGGTCCAAAGCGCCGCGCCGTCGGTTAAGCGGCGCGCGCCCTTCGCTTCGACAAGCTCGATCGGCACCGCGAGCGCGCTCGAATGCTCGCGCACGAGCCGCTCAATCCCGCCCGGCTCAAGGTAATTCTTGGATTCCTCATTCAAATGGAGAACGACCCGCGTGCCCCGGACCGGGGCCTCGCCTTCGGCCATGGGCTGGATCGAAAAAGTGCCTCTGCCATCCGAACTCCAATGGAAGGCTTCCGCCGCACCCGCGCGGCGGGTAAAAACATCGACGCGATCCGCGACCATGAAGGCCGAGTAAAATCCAATTCCGAACTGGCCGATCAAATCGAGCTTGTCGCGCGCGTCCGCGCCCCCCGACTCTTCGCCGCCGTTGCCGAGCCGGTCCAGAAAGGCGCGGGTTCCGGAGCGCGCGATGGTGCCAAGATGATCGGTGAGGTCTCGCTCCGACATGCCGATCCCATTGTCCTCGATGGCGAGGGTGTTCGCGTCCTTGTCGATCGAAATTCGGATCGCGAATGGCGAAGATGCAAGCGCCGGATCGGCGAGCGCCTCGTAACGCAGCTGCTCGCAGGCGTCGGCGGCGTTGGAAAGGAGTTCGCGCAGAAAGATATCCCGGTCGGAATAGACCGAATGCACCATCAGGTGGAGCAATTTGGCGACATCCGCTTGAAAAGCTTGGCTTTGACCCGCTCCGTCCGGCATTGTCACGTGGCCTCCTTTCCCGTAGTTTAAGTGAATTTCGCGAATTTAGCGGCCCCTCGCGAATCACCTCGCACGTCGCGCCACGCCCCCTCGCAGCGCGGATATTGCCTTTGCGCCCGGCGGATGCAAGGCCTGTCCGGGTTCAGAAAGTTATGAGACGGGAGCTTGAGAAAAGGGAAGGGGTCTTTGAAGCTGAGAGTTGCCAATCAACCAACTCCAGGAGACCCCGATGCAGGTTATTGGCCTGCC